>SFNY01000062.1 GCA_004554085.1 Clostridiales bacterium
CTCGCCGGAGAAGCGGGTGGGCAGCCACGGGGAGCCTGCGGCGTAGAAGTACCAGCGCACCGCGTCCGCGCCCTGCTTGTCCAGCACGTCCCACGGATCCACCACGTTGCCGATGTGCTTGCTCATCTTGCGGCCCTCGGCATCCTGCACGTGGCCCATGACCAGGCAGTTCTTGTAGGAGGACTGACCGAACACAAGCGTTGCGATGGCGATCAGGGAGTAGAACCAACCGCGGGTCTGGTCGATGGCCTCGGAGATGAAGTCCGCCGGGAAGCGCTGCTCGAACACTTCCTTGTTCTCAAAGGGATAGTGCCACTGGGCGAAGGGCATGGAGCCGGAATCGTACCAGCAGTCGATGACCTCGGGCGTGCGGTGCATCGGTTTGCCGCACTTCGGGCAGGTGATGGTCACGGCGTCGATGTAGGGGCGGTGCAGCTCGATGTTGGGGTCGACGCTGTCGCCCAGCTCGATCAGCTCCTGACGGGAGCCGATCACGTGCTGGTGGCCGCACTCGCAGACCCACACCGGCAGGGGCGTGCCCCAGTAGCGCTCGCGGGAGAGCGCCCAGTCGATCACGTTGTCCAGGAAATTGCCGAAGCGGCCGTCCTTGATGTTCTCGGGCATCCAGTTGATGGTCTGGTTGTTGGCCATCAGCTCGTCGTGCACGGCGGTCATCTTGATGAACCAGCCGCCGCGTGCGTAGTAGATCAGCGGGGTGTCGCAGCGCCAGCAGAAGGGATAGTCATGCTCGAACACTGGTGCGGAGACCAGCTTGCCTTCCTTTTCCAGCTGCTCCAGGATGATGGGATCGGCCTTCTTGACGAAGGTGCCCTCCCAGGGGGTCTCCTTGCTCATCTCGCCACGGGGGGTGACGAGCTGGAGCATGGGAATGTCGTTGTCGCGGCCCACGCGCGCGTCGTCCTCACCGAAGGCGGGAGCGATGTGCACGATGCCGGTACCGTCGGACATGGTGACGTAGCCGTCGGCGATGACCTGCCAGGCGTTGCCCGCATTGGGCACGTTGCCCAGCGCAGCCACCTGGAAGTCGAACAGCGGCTCATATTTGATGCCAACCAGCTCACGGCCGGGGAAGGTGGTCTTGTTGGAAACCTCGACGCCCTCGCCCAGAACCTTCTCGATCAGCGCGTCGCCCATGATGATGGTGCGGCCCTCGAAATCGAACTTGGCGTAGGTCTCGTCGGGGTTTACGCACAGCGCCACGTTGCTGGGCAGGGTCCAGGGCGTGGTCGTCCATGCGTAAATATAGGTGTTCTCCTGATCCTTCACCTTGAAGCGCACCACGGCGGAGCGTTCCTTGACCAGCTTGTAGCCCTGGGAGACCTCGTGGCTGGAGAGCGCGGTGCCGCAGCGGGGGCAGTAGGGAACGATCTTGTGGCCCTTGTACAGCAGGCCCTTCTTGCTGATCTCCTTGAGCGACCACCACTCGGATTCGATGTAGTTGTCCTCGTAGGTGACGTAGGGGTTCTCCATGTCGCACCAGAAGCCAACGCGGTCGGACATCTCCTCCCACATGCCCTTGTACTTCCACACGGATTCCTTGCACTTCTTGATGAAGGGCTCCAGGCCGTACTGCTCGATCTGCTCCTTGCCGTCCAGACCCAGCTGCTTTTCAACCTCCAGCTCGACGGGCAGGCCGTGGGTGTCCCAGCCGGCCTTGCGCAGCACGTTCTTGCCCTTCATGGTCTGATAGCGCGGGATCAGGTCCTTGATGGCGCGGGTCTCGATGTGGCCGATGTGGGGTTTGCCGTTGGCCGTCGGCGGGCCGTCAAAGAAGGTGAAGGTGTCCTGCCCCTTGCGCAGGTCGACGCTCTTTTTGAAGATTTCGTTTTCTTTCCAGAACTTCAGAACTTCCTTCTCGCGGGCGAGGAAGTCCATCGAGGTGGAAACTTTCTCAAACATGCTGCACTCCTCCAAAATAAAATTCGCCCTCATCCCTTTGGGACGAAGGCGCTTCGCGGTACCACCCAAATTGGCGCGGGGAAGCCGCACCCACTTGATTTGTTGCTGTAACGGGCGCTCCCGGCGAGGCCTACTGACCATCCATCGGCGTTCGGTTCGCTGCTCCGAGGCGATTCCCTGTGGATGCTCCCGTCCGGACTTGCACCAGTCTCCAGCTCGCTGCGCGAAAGCGCGTCCCAGGCGTTCCTCATCAAGGCATAGATAATTACCATAGTATTATAGCTGTTTTTGGAGAGCTTGTAAAGCCCTCCCCGGGATTTTTAACGGGACAAATTCCCCATCCGCCCGGAAAAACAAAGATGCCGGGCGCGGATGCGTCCGACAGGCTTGGCTCCGTATGGATGAATCAGCGGCGGCGCAGCAGCGAGGACAGCCTGCGGCGCGCACCCTGCTGGGCGCGCTCGGCCTCCTTCAGCGCGCGGGCGTACTTGGCATTCTCCGGCTGCTGGTGGGCGGCGACAGACAGGTAGATCAGCGCCTTCTTCACGTCGCTGGTCTTCATCAGCACCGCGCCGAAGAGGTAGTTCCACTCCGCGCAGCGGGTGGCGATGTCCATCAGCATGCGCCGGGCCAGGGGATACTGACCGCCGTCGATCAGCTCCTCGATGCGCCTGAGCGCCCGCTCCTCCGACTCTGCGTCGGCGAGCTGCTGCGGCTCCTTCAGGCAGGCGCGGTAGGCGGCGTTGATCTCCGCCATCTTCTCGTTGGCCCAGTCGCGCTCCGGCCCCTCCATGAAGCGATCCGGGTGCCAGCGCCGCGCCAGCGCGCGGTAGGCTGCGCGGATCTCCGCCTTGGTCGCCGTCGGCGGTACATTGAGCACGGAATATGCGTTCACAGAATTCACCTCAGCAATAAGCTATTCGTGCACTCGGGATTCAATACTGATTATAGGAAAAAATCCGCACACTGTCAAGTTTTGAACCTTTCGGGCCTCTGTTTTCTGAAAATATTTCAATTTCATTGCGCAGATGTACGAAAAATACGAAACAGTGAACATTCCCGCCATTCCTTTACTTGCCACGGATTCTGGCGTAAAATGGATTTACTATTGTGGTAATTTGTCACTACCCGTCGAATCATAGAAGGATGTGCTGAACTTGCAGAAGCGGGAACCGGTGCGCAGGCGCTCAAAGCGCCGCCGGATGAGCTACAATGCCCGTACGCGGCTGTGGCTTGTTTTGTGCTATCCGGTCGGCCTGACCCGCATGTGGCGCAGCCGCTGCAATTGGAAGCTCAGCACAAAGTACCTCATCTCCAGCATCGCGCTGGTGGTTCTGGCGGCGGTGCTCCTTGCGCCCGCGCCGCAGAACGTGCACAGGGGCAGCATCGAGCTCTACGGCGAGGATCCGGAGGTCGAGGTCTACGGCCCGGTGCTCCCGCAGAATTACGTGATGACCGCCTCGGGTGCCGCGGGCCAGTCCGTCATCATCCGCAACGAGGACATCGTGGACGACACCTTCTACGTCTACGCAAGCAAGAGCGGCAAGGGCTATCATCTCAAATCCTGCGAGTACTACTATGACGGTTCGCAGAAGCTGACGGTGTACGAGGCCTACTACATGGGATACAGGGCGTGCAGCAGCTGCAATCCCCCGATCTACACCGGCGGCGTGAGTCAGTAAATTGATTTCGATCGAATCCCCTTCGCAGACAGGAGCGAGGGGGATTTTTTTGCCCGCGCCTCTCCCCTCCCCCGCATAATCCCCTGCGAAATCGCCCGTCCCGGCGTATCATTCGGCGCGCAAAGCGTGGTTTTCGGACGGAATCCCTTTCCCCCCGGCTCCCCTTCTGCTACAATACAGACACACCGGGCGATGCAAGCGCATCCCCGGCAGGAACAAAGGAACAAACGACCGATCCTGAGGGAAGGGAGTGGGAAACATGAAGAAGATTACGAAGTTTGTAGTTCTGGGAATTGTGGCGCTGCTGGTGGTGATTCTGGCGGCGGACAGCTTTGCGACGGTACCGGTGGGCTCCACGGGCATCCTGCTCACCTTCGGCAAGGTGGAGGACGGCAAGGCGCTCTCCGAGGGCCTGCACATCAAGCTCCCGCTGGTACAGCGCATCGTATCCATGGACAACCGGGTCAAGAAGCTGGAGCTGAACACCGAGGCCTTCTCCAAGGACATTCAGACGGTGTCGGCCACGCTGGCGGTGAACTACCGCCTGCAGGCGGAGAAGTCCTTCGCCATCTACAAGACCCACGGCACCCAGTACGAGCAGAACATCATCGTTCCGGCGACCCACGAGGTGCTCAAGTCGGTGTGCGCCCAGTACACCGCCGAGGAGCTGATCTCCAAGCGCGCCGAGTCCTCCGACATGATGCGCGACGAGCTGGACGCAAAGCTCAGCGGCATGGGCATCACCGTGACCGACTTCAACATCATCGACTTTGACTTCTCCGATGAGTTCATCAACGCCGTGGAGGCCAAGCAGGTGGCCGAGCAGGTCAAGAAGAAGGCCGCCACGGAGAATGAGACTGCCATCGCCCAGGCTGAGCGTGAGAAACAGGTCTCCATCAAGCAGTCCGAGGCCGAGGCGGAGCGCGTTCGCATTGAGGCGGAAGCCCAGGCGCAGAGCACGCTGATCGCGGCCCAGGCGCAGGCGGATGCGGTGAAGCTGGCCGCCGACGCGGAGGCCTACCGCATGCAGAACGAGGGCAAGTACGTAAGCTCTGCGCTGATCGACAAGGTCCTCGCCGAGAACTGGGACGGCAAGCTGCCCAGCATGGTCGGCGGCGACGTGAAGGGCATCCTGAACGTGGATTCGCTGCTGGATGAAAGCGAAACGGAATAAAGGACACAAAAATGCGGCAGAGCTTGAATGCTCTGCCGCAATCATGTTTTGGAACGGGCGGAAGCCGGCTTGCACTCCCCCACCACAATATGATTATTCCAGCTCCGCGACCGCCTCGCTCAGCTCCTCCCAGATTTCGTAGAGCTCATCCAGGCGAAGCTGGGCCGCGCGGTGATCCTTCGCCACCTGCTGGGCAAGATTGGAATCCCTGTAGGTCTCCGGGTCGCCCATCTGCGCCTCCAGATTGGCGATCTCCTCCTCGGTGCGGGCCACGTCCTCCTCGGTATTCTTGAGCTTCAGGCGCAGCGCCTTTTCGCTCTCCTTTGCAAGGCGGGCCTTGCGCTTCTCCTTGTCGATCTGGGTCTTGGTCTTGCCGCCGTAGGCTTCCTCCTCGATCCCGGCCTCCTCCAGACGCTTCTTCTCAAGATAGTCGTCGTAATTGCCGATGTACTCCTTCGCGCCCTCGGGGGTCATCTCCACCACGCGGTTGGCCACGCGGTTGATGAAGTAGCGGTCGTGGCTGACGGTGAGGATCGTGCCGTCGAAGTCCTCCAGCGCGCCCTCCAACACCTCGCGGCTGTCCATGTCCAGATGGTTGGTGGGCTCGTCCATCAGCAGGAAGTTGTCGTGACGCAGCATCAGCTTGGCCAGCGACACCCGGCCCTTCTCGCCGCCGGACAGCGTGCGGATGGGCTGGAACACGTCGTCGCCGGTGAGCAGGAACAGCGCAAGCACCCCGCGCACCCGGTCGATCTCCAGACGGGGGAAGTCGTCCCAGATCTCGTTTAAGATGTCCTTGTCCGGGTGCAGCTTGGTCTGGTGCTGCTCGTAGTAGCCCAGATCGACGTTCGAGCCGTAGACCACCGTGCCGTTGTCGGGGGTCAGTTGGCGGGCGATGATGTTCAGCAGCGTGGACTTGCCCACGCCGTTGGGGCCGATGATGGCCACGCGGTCGCCCGCGCGCAGGTGCAGATTGAAGTTCTCGAACAGCGTGCGGCCCTCGAAGCCCTTGCGCAGGTCCTTCACCATCAGCACGTCGTCGCCCGTGCGGCGGCGCGCCTCGAAGCTGAAGCGCACCTTTTGTTCGCTCTGAGGCCGCTCCAGGCGCTCCATCTTTTCCAGACGCTTCTCCCGACTCTCCGCGGCCTTGATGGACTTCTCCCGGTTGTACATGCGGTAGCGCTGGATGATGGCCTCCTGCCGGGCGATCTCCGCCTGCTGGAGCTTGTACTCCTTCATCTGGCGCTCCAGATCGGCCCGGCGCTTGACGGAGAACTGGTCGTAGTTGCCCTCGTACTGGGTCAGCCTGCGCAGCGAAATCTCCGCCATGCAGTCGCACACGGCGTTGAGGAAGTAGCGGTCGTGGCTGATGACCAGCACCGTGCCCCAGGCGGGTCTTTTCGCCGCCAGAGAGCACCCGCGCGGGCTGATCCTCGCGCCCCTTGGCAAAGCCCAGGCCCGCCAGCACGCCCTGAATGCGGCTGGGCCACTCGTAGCCGCCGGAGTCCTCGAAGCGATCCAGCAGGTTGGAGTAGCTGCGGCTCAGGCGGGCATATTCCTCCGCGTCCTCGTGCTTCTCGGCCATCTCGGCCTCCAGCGCGCGCAGGCGCTGCTCCATCTCCTTCAATGGGTCGAACACGCGCTCCAGCTCCTGCTGCACAGTGAGGTCGCTCTGAATGTCGGCCTCCTGGGTGAGCAGCCCCACGCGCGCGCCCTTGGCGATGGAGATGCTGCCCTCGTCGGGCTCCATCGCGCCGGAGATCAGCCGAAACAGCGTGGACTTGCCCGTGCCGTTCGCGCCAACCAGCCCCATGCGGCTGCCCGCCTGGAGCGTGAGGTTGACGTCCTTCAGCACGGTGTTCATCGCGAAGGACTTAGTGACGTTTTGTACAGTCAAAAGTATCATGTCGTTAACTCCGATGGAGAATTATTCCGCCCACCATCTGCCGCTCGCGCCGCAGGGGAGCACGCCGCCGCAGGTCACCGGCAGCACGATCTCGTCCGCCGCGACCCGTCCGCCGTGGGTGCGGCCCACGGTCATGGTCAGCATGTTGTTGAGCACCGCGGGCTGAAGGCCGGTGGTGTAGCTGTTGATGAGCATGAACAGCGCATCGTCGGCAAGCACCTTTTCGCAGGCGCTCACCAGGCCGAACAGCTCGTTTTCCAGCTTCCACACCTCGCCGCCCGGGCCGCGCCCGTAGCTGGGCGGATCCATCAGGATGCCCTCGTAGCGGTTGCCCCGGCGCTCCTCGCGCTGCACGAACTTCAGCGCGTCGTCGATGATCCAGCGCACGCTGGTCTCGTCGATGCCGGAGAGCTTGCGGTTCTCGCCCGCCCACTGCACCATGCCCTTGGCCGCGTCCACGTGGGTGACCTTCGCACCTGCAGATGCGCAGGCGCAGGTTGCACCACCGGTGTAGCCGAACAGGTTCAGCACGCGGATGGGGCGATTCGCCCTGCGGATGAGATTCGCCATCCAGTCCCAGTTCACCGCCTGCTCCGGGAACAGGCCGGTGTGCTTGAAGCCGGTGGGTCGCACGTAGAACTCCAGATCGCCGTACTTCACGCTCCAGCGCTCCGGCAGTTTTTTGAAGAACTCCCACTCGCCGCCGCCCTTGGTGGAGCGGTGGTAGTGGGCGTCCGCACGCGTCCACAGACCGGGCTTCTGCTTCGGCCAGATCGCCTGGGGATCGGGGCGGCGCAGAATGATGTCCTTCCAGCGCTCCAGCTTTTCGCCGTCGCCGGTATCGATGACCTCGTAATCCTTCCATTCGGAGGCAATATACATAGATACACACACCTTTCTAGTTTATAGTATAGCGCCTTTTGCAGGAGGAATCAATCAATTTCATATAAAAAGAAGCGGATTCCCGCTATGTAGAGGAATCCGCAGTGTTCAATCGATCAGTTGCTTATCATGGGGAATTGGTGGCGGTTTCCCTGCTGAATGGTCAGCTCAGCAGGAATGTCGGCCCTTTGCAGCAGTTCGTACAATTGCTCCGCCATGGGCAGGCAATCCTCGTCCTCCGAGCCGCAGCGGATGATCACCCGGATGTTCTTCCGCAGGAGGGTCTGAATCAAATCTTCCCCGTGCGCCTCCAGCATGGGAATCCAAGGGCTCTGCAAAACCAGCGCGTCGCAGCGCGCGGGGGAGAGGGCGATTGCCCGCAGCAGCATGTCGCAGCCCGCGGAGAAGCCGCCGCAGGCGATGCGATCATAGCCCGCGCCCTGCATTTTTTCGATTGCGTCCGCTACGGGGACATAGGAGGCCATGTCATAGCTCCAGCGGTAAGTGCCGTAGCCGTCCGGCTCGGCGCTCTGGATGGTCTCCAGCTGCCATTCGGAATCGAGCAGCGGCTGCCAGTCCTCTCTTGCGAGCTGTGCGTTCTGGGTGTTTCCGTGTACTGCGAGGAACAATTGATCGGATTTCTTCCCTCCCCAACTGAAAACCGCCTGTGATTTTGATACGGCCTCTCCATAGCGCCCGTCGGAGAGGGCCTTCAGCGCGTGGAACGCGGGGTTGTCGCTCAGAGACGCGAGGTCGTCATCCTCCAGCACCTCCGGGCGGTACCACCAGCCGTTCTCGAGGATGGCCAGTCTCAGCCAGTCCAGCGCGCGCTCAGGTTGACCATCTCCGCCCGCCAGACAGGCGAGGAAGTACAGCGCCTGGGGGCCGAAGTCATCGGGTTGCTGTTCATATTCCTCCAGCAGGAAGCGGTATGCCGCCGCATAACCCGCCTCCGCGAGGGACAGGGTTTTCTCCAGAATGTCATTCTCTCTTCTCAAATTCAATGATAATCTCCTCTTTCCAGTCGTTATGTCGTGTGTGCAGATTGCGGCAGGTGTTTTTCATAATACATCATTCCTTTCTCAATGGATTTATGAAAATGCCGAAGCACATTCATGCGGACTGAAAATTCCCACAGATTCTTACATCACTTCATCGAGCTCATTTACCGTGCAGCCCTTCTTTGCATAATAATCCAGCATCTCGTCAATCTTCTTCAGATCGTAGCTGGTGATGCAGTCGGACAGCACGTGCACAATGTAGCCCGCCTTGGCCATGTTGTAGCAGGTGGACTTGACGCAGGCGGTGGCGTCGGCCCCAGCGACGTAGAATTCGGTGAGGCCTTTCGCCTGGATGAAGGCGGCGAAGTCCTCGCTGGTCAGCGCATTGCTCTTGGTCTTAACGAAGACGTTTCCGGAGGCGAGCTTCAGCTCCGGCACGAACTCCGCACCGCGCGTATCGGGTTTGAAGGTACGCGTCCCGGCGGACAGGTTGTGGTGCCGGATGTAGACGATTTCCATGCCTTCCTTGACGGCCCAGTCGATGGCCCGGTTGACCCCATCGATGATCCCCTTGTAGTTCTTCGTGATGTCATTCTGAAGGTCGATCACGACCAGCGCCCTGTTGTTCATCATTTTTCCACCTCACAGCGCAAGCTCCAGCACCTGCATGTCCTTCAAATCCGCCTCGTCGAACTGCACCCCGGCGTAGCCCTCGTCCAGAAAGAAGCCCTCGCGGGTGAAGCTGTATTTAAAGCCGAAGCGCTCGTAGAAGGGCATGAGCGGCTGGGAGGTGCCCACCAGCATGCGCTTGCAGCGGGGCTGGTACAGGCGAATCAGGTGCTTGACCAGCCTGGAGGCGTAGCCCTGACCGCGCATACCGGGCGCGGTGGCGAGGTTGTACAGCTCGCACACCTGCTCGTCCACCTGGCCCACCACCGCCACGGAGGCGGCCTGACCGTTGATCATCAGCACGTACATTTCACTCTTTTCCAGATAGCGGTCAATCATTTTCTCACTGGGATCGGCCTCCAGCAGCAGCGGCAGATAGGCCTTCTTGCCCGCAGAGATCTTGCGCACCTCCAGTGGGGCCAGCTCGCCCGTCTTCCAATGCCTGCGGCACAGCGCCACGTAGCTCTCGTTGCCGCCCAGCACGATCTGCTCGCCCTCGCGCGCCACCTTGCCGTCCACCACGCGGGCGTTGCAGGTGGCCTTGCGTCCGCACCAGCACACCGTCTTGATCTCCTCGATGGTGTCCGCCCAGGCCATCAGCCAGGTGCTGCCCTCAAAAAGCTCGCCCCGGAAATCCGCGCGCAGGCCATAGCAGATCACCGGGATGTTCATTTCATCCACAATCTGCACCAGCTGCGCCACCTGCGCCTTCTTCAGGAACTGGGCCTCGTCCACAATGATGCAGTTGTAGGCGGAGAGATCCACATCTTCCAGCTCCTCCATGTAGATGCAGGGCGCGCTCAGGCCGCTGCGGGAGCCGACGATGCGCTCGCCGTCGCGATTGTCCAGCCGGGGCTTCACCATCAGCGCGTTCTGACCGCGCTCGTGGTAGTTGTACTGCACCATGATGGCGTTCGCCGTCTTGGAGGAACCCATCGCGCCGTAGCGGAAGTAGAGCTTTGCCATGTCAAATGTACTCCTTTTGCGAAAATCTCTATCTATTTCGCTGCACGGGGGGAAACTTCCTGCCGAACGCGGCGTTAATCTTGCCACGGGACGCAATTTCGGGTAAAATGGGTGCAGCAAGGGGGAATTTTCATGAAAATCGCGGGCGTCATCGCCGAATACAATCCCTTTCACAATGGACACGCCCACCACCTGAACGAGACCCGGCGCAGGGGAAACTGCGAGTATATCGTGGTTTGTATGGACGGCAGCTTCACCCAGCGCGGGGAGCCGGCCTGCATGGACAAGTGGGCCCGGGCGCGGATTGCGCTGAAATGTGGGGCGGACGCGGTGTTTGAGCTGCCCGCGCTGTGGACCTTGCAGCCTGCGGACGGCTTCGCCCGGGGCGGCGTGGCGGTGCTGGGTGGCCTGGGCTGCGACCTGCTCTCCTTCGGAAGCGAGGAAACCGACATAAACTTACTGAAAACCCTTGCGGAAATGGAAGAAAATGAGCCGCCGGAGCTGCGCGCTGCGCTGCGAAGGGGTCTGGAGGAAGGTAAGTCCCACGCCCGGGCCCGGGGCGAGGCGCTGTCCATGCTGCTGGGCGTGGACGCGGAGAAACTGAATTCGCCGAATCTGATCCTGGCGACCCAGTATTTGCGGGAAATCGGGGCGCAAAATCTGAAAATGGAAGTCCTGCCGGTGCGTCGAATCGGGAATTATCACGATGCGACGCTGGGCGCGTTCGCTTCGGCCTCGGCCATCCGTGCAGCGATTTCTGATGGGAAAATGGAGGAAGCGCTGACCTGCGTGCCGGAGTCCGCCCGGGAGGAGCTGCGCTGCGCGGGGCAGTTGCACCCCATGGACGACCTGCTTTTGCATGCATTGCGGGGCATGTCGCCGGAGGAAATCGCGGAAATCCCCGGCGTGGGCGAGGGTCTGGAGCAGCGAATCGCGCGCTGCGCGGCAGAGGCTTCGGGCCGCGCGGAGCTGCTGGAGATGCTGAAATGCAAGCGCTACACCCGCGCGCGGCTGAGCCGCATCTGCGCCTGCGCGCTGCTGAAGATGACGAAATCCATGGTGGAAAGCCATGCATTGCCCGGATATGCCCGGCTCATCGGCATGCGTCAGGACGCGCGACCGCTGCTGCGGGAGCTGAAGGCACGATCGAGCCTGCCCATCGTCTCCGACGCGACGCAGCTGCGGGGCGATCCCGTATTTGCGCTGGAATGCCGCGCCACCGACCTTCGGGCGCTGCTGTGCGACGAACCCGCCGAGAGATGCGCGGGGCAGGAGTTCACCCGGAAGTTCGTGCGGATTTAGGCGCTTTTCATCGTGATATGAAGCGGGTATCTACCCTGCAAAGCGTGGGATTTCCCGCAGAAATTTTGGAGAAATGGGACAGAAATATCCCGGCCGTTGCGAGAAAAACGGTCGGGATTTCTTTAAGACGGGGATTGTGCGGATTTCCCCGCCCTCACTTCCGCTTCACGCGCTGGGTGAGGGCGGCCTTCAGTTCATCATCAGCCTGGATCAGCGCCATGCGCGTGCCGGCGGAGTTCTTGTACACCAGCGCGGTGCGCTCAAGCTTGCAGGAGGGATGGGTGGCCCTGGTGCAGCGGAGCTTGCCGTAGCGCTTCTGCGCATCCTCGGGCGCGCCCACAAACAGCAGCTGGCTCAGGTAGACGTCCTCGATGTGGCGCTCGCGCTTGCCATAGAAGCGGCTCATGCGCAGCAGATCCTCGGTCAGCGTGTAGCTGATGCGGGCGATGTACACCCGCAGCACCTGCAGGGCGATGAAGCCGCCGATGACCCAGAAGGCGATGAGTCCGGCGAGGCCGCCCGCGCGCTCGGAGATGCGGGAGAACCACGCGCCGAACAGGTCGATGGCGAGGTAGTTGACCAGGAACAGAATCGCCATCAGGCAGACGATCAGCAGGACGCCCTGCAGGGGATTGAGCTTCTTGTGTCCGATGCTTTGCTTCATTATCCGTTCACTCCTGACGTAAGATTTTGCAGGGCTGCCTTTGCGGCGGCGGGATTGTCCGCGCCCGCAGAGACGAAGAGGCAGACCTCCCCCTCCGCATCCGAAAAGACCGCGCCCGCATCCAGCCGGACTGCGCAGGCTTCGCCCGTCTCCGGGTCGGTCAGCAGCTCTGCGCCGGAAAGTCCGCTTTCATCCAGCGCCGCGCAGTAGCCCCGCGCCGCCATGACCTCGCAGCTCGCCGCGTCGGCAATGTAGAGATCCGCGCCGCCGGAGACGAAGCGCGTGGTCAGCAGGATGTTGGAGCCCGCGTCCTGTTCGCCCAGATATTGCAGCGGCTCGATTTCCACCGCCCGCACCTCCGGCTCCGCAGCCTGGGCGGCGGTCAGAAGCCGGGCCTCCAGCCGCTCCAGCTCTGCCTCCGGCGCGTCCACATTCACCAGCATCACGCGCAGCAGCGCGCGCTCCGGCGTGCGGGGGCGTGTGACGGTGAAGATCAGGTTGTTCAGAAAGCACAGGAGCACGATTCCGGCGAGGTAGAAATACCAGCGCCTGCGCAGGTGCTCCCGGATTCTGCGCGGGCTGAGTTGAACCTCGGGCATGGCGCGCCTCCGTGGAAGGGTTTTCTATCATTATAGACCGAAATTGCGGCGAAGGCAAGGCGTGAAGATAAGTTCTTTGCGCTTGACAGCGCGAGCAATGCGTTGAAAAACTACCGTTTTTCAACGCGAAGGGCCGGTTGCCTAAAATTCTGCGGAATTTCCGGGCGACAACCGGAACGGGAATGCATTTTTCTCCATGAATGCAAGCATTCATTCCCGAAAAATGCCGGAAGTGACGTACACGCCGTCACTTCCGATTTTACAGGCTGTCCTGCGATACTTTGTCAACGGTCTGTTTGCGCTTGACAGCGCGGGGTTTGCGGTTTATCATGTATGGAGGATTTTTCGGGCCGGGCAAACCGGCCCCGAACGAGGAGGATACGAGATGAAACAGCAGCCTCAGCTTGCGGCCATGATCAAGGGACAGGTGTTCGACGGCTTTCTGCTGACCCGCAGCGCGGCGCAGAAGACCAGCTCCAACGGCAGCAAGTATCTGGATATGACGCTGTGCGATATTTCCACGGAAGTGAACGCGAAGATGTGGGACGGCCTGACCCCGCCGCCTGCGGTGGCCACGGTGCTGCGGGTGCGCGGCATGATGCTGGAGTACAACGGCCGACCCCAGCTGCGCGTGGACAAGATGCGTCCGGCCACCGAGGCGGACGATTACGACATGCAGCAGCTGGCTCCCTGCGCGCCGGATTCCCCGGAGCAGATGCGCGGCGAGATCGACGCGCGCATCGCGCAGATGGCGGATCCCCAGCTTCAGGCACTGGTGCAGCGACGGCTGGAGGCCTGCGGCGAGAAGCTGCGCTACTATCCGGCGGCGTCCAAGCTGCACCACGCCGAGCGCAGCGGCCTTTTGCACCACACCAGCACCATGCTGCGCATGGCGGCGCACGTCTGCGAGGTCTATCCCCAGCTGGACGCGGATCTGCTGGCGGCGGGCGTGATCCTGCACGATCTGTGCAAGATCGACGAGATGGCCTCCGACGAGATCGGCATGGTGTCCGACTACACCGCCGAGGGCCTGCTGATCGGCCATCTGGTGGCGGGCGTGGCGGAGATCGACCGTCTGGGCAAGGAGCTGGGCGTAAAGCAGGAGCTGCTGATGATGGTGGAGCACATGATCCTCTCCCACCACGACCTGCCGGAGTACGGCAGCCCCAAGCCGCCGATGTTCCCGGAGGCCGAGGTGCTGCACGTGCTGGATCTGCTGGACGCGCGCATGTTCGAGATGACCCGCGCCCTGAAGAACGCCCAGCCCGGCGGCTTCACCGAGCGCATCTGGTCGCTGGAGCGCAGGCTGTACCGCCGGAAGGAGGTTCCTGCGAGGGAGAATCAGGAATAAAAGAATGCGGCGGGATGAGGGCATCCCGCCCTACGGTTACGCGACAGGGTATGACAATCCCTCCGGCACGGCTGCGCCGCGCCACCTCCCTTTACACAAGGGAGGCTGGGGGCGAATGCCTGTTTTGCACAAGAAAAGCGGAGGAAAGGCGGCGGGGTGAGGGCACCCCGCCCTACGGCACAGAGCGAATCCGGGCAGTATTTTCAGAACCAAATGTGAGAAATCCAGTTCATTCTTGCCGGACTGGATTTCGGGGGTGCGCAGAAATACCGCAAGGAAGGAAACGCAGAACCTCTGCCCCTTGAACAAGTGGGGGCAGAGGTTCGTGATCTTGACCGCGAAGCGATGTGGCTGCGGCGCCTCGCCGCCCATTCTTTATGGATTTATTCGGCGCGTGCGTCGCAGATCTGCTCGTACTCTTCCACCATGCCGCCGAAGAAGTCCAGCGCGCGCCGGTAGGTCTCGGGATCCAGCGGATCGACCTTCGCCGTGGCCAGCAGTTCTGCCGGAGCCATGGAGCCGCCCTGCTTCAGGAAGGCCAGGTAGTCCTCCACTGCGCCCTCCTCGCCGCTTACGATGCGCTGGCAGATGGAGGCCGCGTAGGCCACGGAGGTGGCGTACTGGTAGACGTAATAGTTGTAGTAGAAGTGCGGAATCTGCGTCCACTGGTAGCGGAAGTCGGGATAGGTCTTGATGGTGTCGCCGCGGTAGGTCGCATAGAGCTCCGTCCACAGGTCGCTGAGCGCCTCGCCGTCCAGCGAACCGCCGGCTTCCACCGTCTGATAGGCCGCGTCCTCAAACTCCGCGTACAGCACCTGCATGAAGAAGGTGCCCGCAAACATGTACAGTGCGTTCTCCAGATAGAACAGCCGCTCGTCCTCCGTTTCGGCGTTCTCCATCTTGTAGGTATAGTAGAGCAGCTCGTTGGTGGTGGACGCGACCTCCTGGGTGAAGGTCGTGGGATCCGAATACAGGCCGATCTGGTTCTCCGCCGAGTACCGGGAGTAGATCGCATGGCCCATCTCGTGGGCCAGCGTGCTCACGTCGGTGGAGTAGCCCACGTAGTTGAACAGCATGAACGGCAGGTATTCCTCGCCGACCTGCATGGAAAACGCGCCCGAGGTCTTGGTGTCCGAGGGGTACACGTCCAGATGGCTGCTGTTCACCAGCGCGTCGTAGTGGGCAATGTAGTCCTCGCCCAAAATGCTCAGCGCCGCGCGCACCTCGTCCACGGCGTCCTCGTAGGGAACCTCCCCCGCGTCATAGTTGGAAACATAGGCGCCGAGGTCGAAGGAATACTGCTCCTCCAGGCCCAGGCCGCGCTTGTGCGCAGCCAGATAGCGCTGGTAGTCCGCCGCGCCCGCGTGGGCCGCCTCGATCACCATGTCGTAGATCGCGGGATCCACGTCCGAGGCCGCAAGCGCCGCCGCGCGGCTGGTCTCATAGTTGTTGAGCTGGGCGTTGGCCCAGTTCGTGGTCACCTGCGCCTCCAGCAGCGCCGTAAAGGTGTTGACGAAGGAGATGGGCTTGGTCAGGTACGTCTGGTTGGCCAGCGCCTTGAAGTCGCGGTCATAATCGCTGCTGTACACGATGCGGATGTACAGCTCGTCGCTCAGCGCCGCCTCCGTGCCGTCCGGCATGGTGATGCTGGGATCGGGCAGGTCCACGTCCAGCAGGATGTTGTAAATGCTCTCGGTCTTGCTGAGGGCGGGGTTCAGAATCGCCAGCGCCGTGTTCGTCTCCTCGCTGAAGGGCTGGCGGTCGGGATCCACAAACCTGCGCAGGTAGTAGGCGTAGGGCTCCAGCAGCGGATCCGCAAGCAGCTCCTGCCGCGTCTCCAGCGGCAGCGCGAAGATCTCCGGCTCCACGAAGGCGATGTACTGCGACTCCTGGCTGCTCATGACGCTCAGCTTCGCCATCAGCGTGGTGTACAGCGGATCGGCGGGGTTCAGATTGTAGCCCAGATAGGCGTACAGCGCAAGGCGGCTCTGCATCTGCGTCAGCTCGCCCAGATAGGCGAACTGCATGTAATCGTAGATGCCCTGGGCGGTGTTCAGCGTGCCGCGATAGTTCTCGTGCCGGGGAATCAGCTCCATGACCTTTTCGTAGTCCGCGTTCCACGCATCCACGTCCGGATAGATTTCGCTCAAATCCCAGTTCGTCGGGTAGCTCTTCTCCTCCTCTGCGATTGCGGCGCAGCTGCTCAGCGCAAGAATCAGCGCAAGCAGAAGGGCAAGCAGCCTGCGATGGTATCTCATCTTCATTCCTCCCTGGTATAATCTGAAGCGCGGGGCTTCGGTGCATTCAATTGTAGCACAAGTTGCAGCGATTTACAAGTAAATCGCGCCGGGAGCTGCGAAAAGCATGCATGGGAAGCTCTTCGGCCCAGTACGCGGAAACGCAGCGCGCTGTCGCGCGTACAGGGTGTTTTTCACTTGCCAAATCGTTAATTTTGATGTACACTTAAATGGGAATTCATAGAAACTCAAATTTGGCCGCCGGGCGCTTCCGGCGGAAGGAGCGCGCCATGTTTCACGTTTTCAGCGATCTGGAGGGAATCCGCATCGCCATCGAGATGGAGCGCCGGGGGGAATCGTTCTACCGGCACGCCGCGAGGGTGAGCAAGTCGGAGGAGACCGTGGAGATGCTGCTGGCCCTGGCCAACGAGGAGCAGTATCACCGGGCGGAGTTTGAGCGCCTGCTGAGCGCGGAGTGCGCCCGGGGCATGTCCGACTGCGCCTACGACGACGAGACCAACGCCTATCTCACCGCCATCGCCGCAGAGGTGGTGTTCCCGAAGGGCCTGATGGCGCTCAGAGACGAGGGCTTTGAGAACCCCGAGGCCGTGCTCTTGCACGCCATCGCCTCGGAGAAGGATTCCATCCTGTTCTACACCGAGATGCAGCAGCGCACCGGCGACGATCACTCCCGGGGGGTCTTTGGGGAGATCGTGCGCCAGGAGCGCGGCCACCTGTTCCGCCTGCAGCGGAGGCTGGCGCAGCTTGCGAAGGAATGAAGCGCCTGATATTTCATACCACCTATGAATGGACATAAAGGAGAGGATACGACCATGGAAGCAATGAAGGTTTACCAGCAGTGGCTCGCCGACTTCGCCGACGATCCGCAGACCGTCGCCGATCTTAAGGCCATCGAGAACGATCCCGCAGAGATCGAGGACCGCTTTTACCGCGAACTGGAATTCGGCACCGCCGGCATGCGCGGCGTGCTGGGCGCGGGCACCAATCGCCTGAATATTTACAACGTGCGCCGGGTGACCCGGGCGCTGGCCAAGTACATCCTCACCACCCCCGACGGCAAGGACAAGGGCGTGGCCATCGCCTACGACAGCCGCAACATGTCCGACGTGTTCGCCAAGCAGGCCGCGCTGGTGCTCTGCGCCGCAGGCGTGAAGGTGTTCCTGTTTGAATCCCTGCGCCCCGTGCCGGTGCTGTCCTTCACGATCCGCCATCTGAAGTGCATCGCGGGCATCGTGATCACCGCCAGCCACAACCCGAAGCAGTACAACGGCTACAAGGCCTACTGGACCGACGGCGGTCAGATGCCGCCCGAGTCCGTCAAGGGCATCACCGACCGCATCCCCGAGACCACCTACGCCGAGTCCGTTCCCATGGACGAGCAGGCGGCCCTCGACGCGGGTCTGCTCAACTACATCGGCAAGGATGTGGACGACGCCTACATCGCCGCCGTGAAGAAGCTCTCCGTCAACCCCGAGCTGGCCCGCGAGGTCGGCAAGGATCTGAAGATCGTCTACACCCCCCTGCACGGCTCCGGCAACATCCCGGTGCGCCGCATCTTCGATGAGATCGGCATGAAGAACGTCTACGTGGTTCCCGAGCAGGAACTGCCGGATGGCAACTTCCCCACCGTGCGCGTGCCCAACCCCGAGGAGAGCGACGCGTTCCGCCTGGCGCTGCAGATGCAGAAGGAGCTGGGCGCGGACCTGTGCGTGGGCACCGACCCCGACTGCGACCGCGTGGGCATCGCCTGCATGACCGCCGACGGCACGCCCCGCCTGCTCAACGGCAACCAGATCGGCTGCGTCCACCAACATGGCCGCGGCCATCGCCAAGTCCTTCGGCTGCAAGATGATCGAGGTGCTCACCGGCTTCAAGTACATCGCCGAGCAGATTCACCTGTTCGAGACCACCGGCTGCAACACCTTCCAGTTCGGCTTCGAGGAGAGCTTCGGCTACCTCAGCGGCACCGATGTGCGCGACAAGGACGGCGTGAACGCCTGCATGCTCATCGCCGAGGCGGCCTGCTATTATAAGAAGAACTTCGGCAAGACCCTGGTGGACGCCATCGACATGCTCTACCAGCAGTACGGCTACTACGGCGACAAGGTCGTGTCCTTCGTCTGCCCGGGCAAGGACGGCCTGGAGAAGATGCAAAGCCTGATGGCCTCCCTGCGCGACAATCCGCCCGCGGCCATCGGCGGCGCAAAGGTGGTTGCCCTGCGCGACTACCAGAAGTCCACCCGCGTAGAGGGCGACAAGGTGGAGACCCTGACCCTGCCCAAGAGCAACGTGCTCTACTTCGAGCTGGAGAACGACGCATGGGTGTGCGTGCGTCCCTCCGGCACCGAGCCCAAGATCAAGCTCTACGTCAACGCCGTCTCCGACGCCTCTGAAAAGACCCAGGCGCTGCTCAAGGAGTATGCCGACGCCGCCGTGGAGATCCTCAACGGCAGAATGTAGGATGCCGCTTTCCCTCAAGCCCACGCCTGCGCCGGAGATCCCCATCGAGGGCGCGGAGATGATTGCGCCGCTGGTCTGCATCGGAATCTTCTTCCTGATCGTACTCGGCCTGCTGGCATGGTTCTTCATCGCAATGAACCGCAGCGATGAGAGGAGTCAGGAGCGACAGGAGAAGATGTACCGGTCCCCGGCCCTGCGCAGGACGGCAAGAATTATGGATGCAAGTTGCTTCCGACCCGGAACACCGGGCTGGAAGCGCTGGTTCCATAGATAAGTGAAAGACAGATGAAGCTCCCGACTGAGATTTCGGTCGGGAGCTTCTTGCATTCATCTGATTGTCGAAAAAACTCAGGAGGGATGAGGCGGATTGTTAGCCTGAACATAACTGATCCGCAGCGGCAATCGCAGAAGAAGCGAGGAACAATCCCTCAGTCAGCTTCGTTGACAGCTCCCTTTACACAAGGGAGCCTGAGAAGGCAACGTGGCGACTCCCTGGAGGCGCGACTGCTACATTTTCACAAGGGGCTTCAGCTTGTCAAAATATTTTTGACAAGCTGAAGCCCCCGACCGCACGGTCGGGGGCCTGTTGTATGGAAGCTGAATTACTTCTTGGAGATGCGGATCTGGCAGACGTCGTCGCCCTTGGCCAGGGTCTTGCCCAGCTCGAAGGAGAAGCCCTCGTTGGCGTAGGTGGAGATGATGCCGCGATCGCCGTCCATGGCGATGTCGCACAGCTCCGGCATGTCCTCCTCGGGCAGGCCCAGCTTGCGCCAGGCAGCCAGCAGCGGGCAATAGTGGAAGTCGATGTTCAGGGCCTTCTCGCTCTGCTCCAGGATCTCCATCTCGAAGATGTCGACCACGTCGGGATTGGCGAACTCGGGGGCGAACTTGGTCAGATCGTCGGTGCGGGAATACTTGTTGTTGCCGTGGAAGCAGCCGCAGCGCAGGATGGCCTTGTGGGCGAACTCGGTGCTCAGGCCGGCCTTCTTGGCCTCGTCGATCAGCAGACCCATCCAGGTGGCGCGATGCTCGATGAAGCCGCGCATCTTCTGGGTGTTCGCATCGGTCTTGGTGGGCACGTTGTTGTTCTTAATCTCGCTCATTTTCTTCTCTTCTCCTTTTTTTTTGCGGCTCAAATGAGGTTGGCCGCAATGTAATCGCAAAGGCATTCGATCTGGTAGCTCATGGTGACAGCACCCGCATCCAGATGACCAACGCCCTTGTTGGTCTGGTAGCTGGCGCGGCCCTTCACGGCTTCCATGCCGCGGGTTGCCTCCGCGCCGTCGACGGCGGCCTTCTTGACCTCCGCCAGAATCTCCGCCGCGCCCTTGCCGGACTCGATGGCGGCCTTGTAGGCCTGCACCGCCGGATAGAGCGCATCGATCATGGTCTTCATGCCCGGCTCCGCCTTGCCGCGGGCCATCATGTCGCTGACCATGGCCTCCAGTGCGTTGCACAGGCCGCGATTGGTCAGCTCCGCCTTGCCGGCGCAGCTGCGGGCCGCCGCCATGTATGCGCCGCCGTAGAGGATGCCGGAGGAGCCGCCGATCTTGCTCATCATCAGCATGCCGATCTTCTTGAACACGTCGCAGATGGGCATGGCGCGCATCTCGTCGCTGGCGGCGACCAGGTTCTCAAAGCCCATGTTGATGTTGGCCCAGTGGTCACCGTCGCCGGTGGCCGCGTCCAGAGAGGTGACGTAATCGCCGTTCTCATAGATCTTCTTGGCGGTGATGTTGATGTAGTTGACGTAGTCCTGCGCGCTCAGGCGGAAGGGCGTGCTATCCTCGTCGCCGCAGGGCGCTGCGGCCTGCACGGGCGCGTCGTCGCTCTGCGCAGCATGGGCGGGGGCTTCCACGGCCTGTGCAGCGGCGGTCTCGCCGCCAGCAACCGCACCGGCAACCTGGAAGGCGGGGGCCTCGCTGGGATAGTCCAGACAGGCCTTCAGCTCGTCGTCCAGCTTGAGCAGCGTCACGGATGCGCCAGCCATCTCCAGGGAGGTCATGTAGTTGCCCACGAAGGTCTTGTAGGCCCTGATTCCCTTGGCCTCGAGGATCTGCTGCACCTCGTTATTGAGGATGTAGAGCTCCATCAGCGGCGTGCCGCCCAGGCCGTTGACCATCACGGCGACCTCGCTGCCCCCGAAGATGTCGGTATCGGCGAAGATCTTGCCCAGGAGCTTATTCGCGATGTCCTTCGCGGAGGAGATGGGCTCGCGGTTGATGCCGGGTTCGCCGTGGATGCCCATGCCGATCTCGATCTCGTCCTCGGCGAGGGTGAAGCCGGGCTTACCCACGCCGGGCAGGATGCAGGGAGACATGGCCATGCCCATGGTGCGCACGTTGGCGATGGTCTTTTCGGCCACGGCCTTGACATCAGCAAGGCCCTTGCCCATCTCGGCGGCCGCGCCCGCGATCTTGTGCACAAACACGGTGCCCGCGATGCCGCGACGGCCGGTGGAATAGGTGCTGTCCTCCACGGCCACATCGTCCTTGACCACCACGTAATCGGTCTTGATGCCGTCCAGTGCGGCCATCTCGCCGGACATGGTGAAGTTCATGATGTCGCCGGAGTAGTTCTTGATGATCATCAGCACGCCCGCGCCGGAGTCCGCCGCCTTGATGCCCTCCACGATGCGGTCCGGGGACGGGGAGGCGAACACGTTGCCGGCCACCGCTGCGTCCAGCATGCCCTTGCCCACGTAGCCCGCGTGCGCAGGCTCGTGGCCGCTGCCGCCGCCGGAGACCAGGCCGACCTTGCCCTGCTTCTTCTCCCGGCGGGCGATGACCTCAACGCCCTCGCCCAGGTAGACCACTGCGGGATTCGCCTTGGCGAGGCCCTGCAGCATCTCGCTGACCACATTGTTGGGATTGTTGATAATCTTCTTCATGCTTGCTTCTCCTTTGAATATTGTTGATGATTCTTCGGAAGCCGCCGGATTCGGGCGGCGCTGCCGTAAACCCCCGCCGCGCGGAGGTTTACGTGAATTGCATGTTCAGGTGATGGGCCGGCTCACTGCTGGGCCTTCTGCGCGGCGCCCTTGCCGCCCAGATAGGCGTTCTTCACGCGCTCGTCCCGGGCCAGATCCGAAGCCTTGCCCTCGATGACGATGTTGCCGGTCTCCAGCACGTAGGCGCGGTCGGCGATGGAGAGCGCCATGTTGGCGTTCTGCTCGATCAGCAGGATCGTGGTTCCCTGCTTGTTGATGGACTCGATCAGATCGAAGATCATCAGCACCAGGTTGGGCGCAAGACCCATGCTGGGCTCGTCCAGCAGCAAAAGCTTCGGCTGGCTCATCAGCGCGCGGCCGATGGCCAGCATCTGCTGTTCACCGCCGGAGAGGGTGCCTGCCATCTGGCCGATGCGCTCCTTCAGGCGGGGGAAGAGCTCGTACACGCGATCGTAGGCCGCATTGATCTCGCCCTTGTCCTTGCGGGAGTACGCGCCCAGGCGCAGGTTTTCGTGCACCGTGAGGCCCGGGAACACCTCGCGCCCCTCGGGAGAGATGCTGATGCCCTGCTCCACGATCTTGTAGGGCGGGATGTTGGTGATGTTCTTGCCGAGGAAGCTGATGGAGCCGGTCTGGGCCTTGACCATGCCGGTGATGGCCGACAGCGTGGTGGACTTGCCCGCACCGTTGGAGCCGATGAGCGTGACAATTTCGCCCTCGTCCACCTCCATGTGGACGCCCTTCAGCGCGTGGATCGGGCCGTAGGAGACGTTCAGATTCTCAATTTTCAGCATTCTTCTTGCGCTCCTCTCCCAGATAGGCGTGGATGACCTGCTCGTTGTTGGCGATCTCCTCCGGCAGGCCGTCGGCGATCAGCTTGCCGTGATCCAGCACGTAGATGCGGTCGGAGATGTTCATGACCACGTTCATGTCGTGCTCGATCAGCAGCACCGTGTAGCCGATCTCCTTCAGGTGGCGGATGAAGCGCAGCAGCTCCACGCTCTCCGCAGGGTTCATGCCGGCGGCGGGCTCGTCCAGCAGCAAGAGCTTTGCGTCCGTGGCCATGGCGCGGGCGATCTCCACCTTGCGCTGCTCGCCGTAGGGCAGGCTCTCGGCGTAGCTGTTGACGTACTTGTCCAGGCCGATGGAGTTGAGAATCTCGATGGCCCTGACGGTCTTGTCGCTCTCCTCACGGCGGAAGGCGGGGGTGCGGAACAGGCCCTGGAAGAAGTTGTACTTCGTGTTGATGTGGGTGCCCACCAGAACGTTCTCGATGACGCGCATCTTGGGGAAGAGGCGCAGGTTCTGGAAGGTACGGGAGATGCCGCGGGTGACGATCTCCTGGGGCGTCTTGCCGTCGATGCGCTCGTCCAGGAAGGAGATCGCGCCCTCGGTGATCTGGTAGACGCCAGTGAGCATGTTGAACACGGTGGTCTTGCCCGCACCGTTGGGGCCGATCAGCGAGACGATCTCGCCCTGATCCACGTGGAAGCTGACGTTGTCCACGGCGCGCAGGCCGCCGAACTGGATCGTGATGTTTTCAACGTTCAGAAAGCTCATGCCTGCTCTCCTTTCTCCTCGACCACGATGGCGTCGGTGGGTTCAATGCCGTGCTCCTTCAGCGTCGCACGGGTGCGCCTGGAGAGCTTGTAGGGCAGCGTGGACTGCCAGCCCAGCGCGCCCTGGGGCCGGAACTGCATCATGACGACCAGCAGCACGCCGTAGATGACGAAGCGCCACTCGTTCAGGAAGCGGAACACCTGGGGGAAGAGCTGCAGAAGCGCCGCGCCGAAGAACATGCCGCGAATCGTGCCCAGACCGCCGACAACCACCACGGAGATGATCAGCACGGAGATGTTGAACACGAAGTTGGTGGGCTCGATGTAGCCGTTGTTGATGACGGAGTAGAAGCCGCCCGCGACGCCCGTGATGAACGCCGAGATGACGAAGGACAGGATCTTGTAGCGGGAGGTCTTGATGCCCATCATGGTGGCCGCCAGCTCGTCGTCCTTGATGGCGAGGAAGGCGCGGCCGGACTTGGACTTCTTGATCGCCATGCAGCCCAGCGCCGTGAGCGTCACCAGCACCAGAATGATGAAGTAGAAGCCGCCGTTCTGGAGCTTGAATTCAAAGCCGAAGAGCTCCGGCTTGGGGATGTTGCGGATGCCGTAGTTGCCGTTGGTCACGCTCTCCCACTGCTTGAGGATCATCTGCACGATTTCGCAGAAGCCCAGGGTGACAATGGAGAGGTAGGTTCCCGACAGGCGCAGCGTGGGCAGGCCCAGCAGGAAGCCGATGAGGGCCGTAAAGCAGCCGCCAACCAGCAGCGCAGGCCAGAACGACCAGCCCAGCTTGGTGGTCAGCAGCGCGCAGCAGTACGCGCCGATGCCGTAGAAGCCCGCGTGGCCCAGGGAAACCAGGCCCGTGTAGCCGGTGAGCACGTTGAGACCCATGCCCAGCATCGCGTAGAGCAGGATCATGGTCACAATGCGCTGGTTGGAGCGGCTCGCCAGCGGCGTAAAGGGGAAGGCGATCGCGATGACCGCGATCAGGAGGATGAAGGCCGGCTTGTACGCGTCAATGAAGTGCTCAAAAACGTACAAGAAGCCGTTCTTTTTGATGCTGCCGATATTCTTCTTCATACGTTATACCTTTGTTACGCCTTTCTTGCCGAACAGACCGGTCGGCTTGATGATGAGGATCAGGATCAGGATCACGAAGGCCATGGGGTCGCGCACGTTGCTGCCCAGGTACTGGGCCGCGAGGCACTCCGCCACGCCGACCACCAGGCCGCCGACCACGGAGCCGTGCAGGATGCCGATGCCGCCCACAACCGCCGCCGCGAAGGCCTTCAGACCGATGGTGGAGCCCATGGTGGGCGAAATGACCTGATAGTAGCCGCCGATCAGCGCGCCGGCGATGGCCGCGCAGGCGCCGCCGATGAAGAAGGTGAAGGAGATGACGAAGTTGACGTTGATGCCCATGAGGTTGGCCGCCTTGGTGTTCTGCTCGGTGGCGCGCATCGCCAAGCCGATCTTCGTCTTCTGCACCAGGAAGGTCAGGATCAGAAGAAGGATCACCGCCACGAACAGCATGATGATCTGGCTGGACTGGATGGTGATGTTGCCGATGGAGATGTTCCCAAAGAGGTTCATGGACGGGAAGGAACGCTTCTCACTGCCGAATACATACTCGATGGAGAGCACGTTCTGAATTATGAAGGACATACCGATGGTGGTGATCAGGGTCGCGATCGGTATGGATTTTTTCTTGCGGAGGGGTTCCAGCGCAACCTTGTCGATGGTCAGCGCCAGCAGGCCCGAGAGCACCACCGCAACGATCACGGCGGGCAACAGGCCGAAGTTGAGGGAAACGAAGAAGTAAACCATGTACGCACCGAAGGCATACACTGCGCTGTGCGAGAAATTGATGAGTCGGAGAACACCGAACACCATCGAATAGCCAACGGCAATCAGCGCGTATGCCATACCAAGTGCAAGACCGTTTATCAGAGTTCCGATGAGTGTCTGCATAGTACATCATGTCGCCGCCTGAGGGTGCCGGCAACATTCCCCTTTCTGATTGTGTTGTGGACGAATCGTTCCAATGCGGGATTTTGCGCCTTTAAGATGGTCGGGGAGGATGACATCCTCCCCGACCCAAAGCTCCGTTGCTCTGAATTAGAACTCAGCCAGCGTGAAAGCGCCGTCCTTGACCATGATCTTGGTGAACACCTTCTGGGCGTCGCCGATCTCGTCGAAGGTGGTGTAGCCGGACATGCCGTCGTACTCGGTCTCGTACATTGCGTCCTTGATGGCTTCGCGATCCAGCTTGCCGGCGCGGACAATGGCCTCCAGCAGGATGCCGGTGGAGTCGTAGGCCTGGGTGGTCAGCGCGGAGGGCGCGGCGCCGTAAGCCTCGGTGTAGGCGGCGACGTAGGCCTGGATGCGCTCGTCGGTGCTGCCCGCGAAGAAGGAGACGGGAGCGTAGATGCCCTCGGCGGCCTCGCCGGCGATCTCGATCAGGTTGTTGGTGTAGGCGTTGGAGCAGCCGACCAGCTTCACGTCGTAGTCGCTGTTGTTGCAGGCGACGGCGAAGGGAGCCAGGGTGCCGTACATGCCGGCGACCATGATCACGTCGCAGCCGGCCGCCTTGAAGTTGGCGATCTCGGTGGCGAAGTCAACCGCGTCGGTGGAGACTTCCTGGCGCAGCACGAAGTTGCCGCCGATGTCCTGGATGTTGGCTTCCATGGCGTTGCCGGCGGACTGGCCCCACTCGGAGTCGATGGACAGCACGCCGATGGCCTGGCCGCCCAGATCGTTCACGGCCATCTCCGCGCCCGTGCGGGTCTCAACGGTGATGACGGTGTTGTTGCGGAAGATGTAATCGCCGATGCCGGAGTAGTCGGCATGGGAGGAGGTGGGGCTGATGTTGACGTACTCGGCGTCCTGATAGGTCGGAGCAGCGACCATGCAGATGCCGGAGGCGAAGTGGCCGATGACGCCCCAGATATCCTCGTCGGAAACGATGTTCTCGGCGATGATGGCGGCCTCGTCGGAGTCGGACTTGTCGTCGTACTCAACGATCTCAACGGTATAGGTCTCGTCGCCGACGGTCACGCCGCCGTTGGCATTCCACTCGGAGGCCATCAGCTTTGCAGCGTTGGCAAAGCCGATGCCGTACTCCGCGTTGTCACCGGTCATGGGGCCGGCGACCGCGATCTTGATGGTGCCCTCGGCAAAGGCGCCGCAGCTCAGGATCAGAGCCAGAGTCAGGACGATTGCAAAAATCTTCTTCATTATTGTTGCGCTCCTTTTTTCTATTTATTTCAAAGGCGGCGTGCTGCGCGCCTTTAAAACCGGGCTTGTGCTTTGTGGTATGACCAGGGTTTCGGCAGTTCCGACGACGATCCTTCGATTGAATATGTATTGTGAACTTTATGAGATATTATAGCATGCAGTTTACCCGCTGTCAACGCAAAAAAGGCCGCGCGCGCAAATAAAAGCGGCAAAGTAAAATGTATCCCAGATATTTAACACAGGCTGCGTCCAAACTGCCGCCCTGGTCATATTAAATTGCGAAGAACAGCCCACAACGCATTGACAAAAGCGTCAAAATGGAATAATATTAAGTGGAGTCATGAGCAGAATTCTCCCGGAAAATGCCGGAATACCGGCCATTTCGCCGGATGAATTCAAGTACGATGCAATGGGGCTAGACTGATATGACCAGTTTGAACGGAGCGACGTTGAAGGAGCAGGTCTACGCCACGGTGATGCACAACCTGATCGACGGTTCCTACAACGTGGAGAGCGTTCTCAGCGAGAAGAAGCTCTCCGAACAGCTGAATGTGTCCAAGGCGCCGGTGCGCGAAGCGCTGGTGGAGCTGTGCGCGCAGGGCGTGCTGCGCAGCATACCTCGCCAGGGCTACATGGTTGTGCGCTACACCGAGCGCGAGGTGCAGGAGATCCTCCAGTACCGGATCCTGCTGGAATGCGGCGCGCTGGAGAGCTGCTTTGATCAGATCACGCCGGTGCAGCTGCGGCATCTGGAGAGCGCCTCGGAGAGTGAGATCCTCTACCACTCCATGCGGGACGCCAAGGATTTCTGGAACCGCACGGCAAATTTCCACCTGACGCTGATCTCCTTTTCGGGCAACGAATATCTGTTCAACAGCCTGAAAACGGCGCTGGAGACCTGCATGCGCGCCTATCAGCAGCTGTGCTTCAGCAAGGCGAAGAGCGATCTGCCGGAGCTTCCGCTGAATCACATGAAGATCGTGGACAGCATACGCAAGGGCGACAAGGAACAGGCGGTGGCAACGCTGCGCAGGGATATCTGCACGTTCTTTTCGCCGGAAGATATTATGGAGGGGAGCCAGAACAATGGATAGCAAGGTTTACAACGGGTACATTGCAATTCTCAAGCATGAGCTGGTGCCGGCGATGGGTTGCACCGAACCGATCGCCGTCGCGTTTGCTGCGGCGAAGGCCCGGGATGTCCTGGGCCGGTTCCCGGAGCACATCACCGCCTACCTCAGCGGCAACATCATCAAGAACGTCAAGGGCGTGACCGTGCCCAATTCCGGCGGACAGCGCGGCATCGACGTGGCCGCCACCCTGGGCTGCGTGGCGGGCGACGCAGCTCTGGAGCTGGAGGTCATCAAAAACGCCACCCAAGAGCAGATCGACCGCACCACCCAGCTGGTGCACGAGGGCTTCTGCGACGCGCAGCTGGTGGAGGGCAAGGACAACCTCTACATCCGCATCGTGGCCACCGCTGGCGAGGACAGCGCTGCGGTCACCGTGGAGCACGAGCACACGAACATCACCTACATCGAAAGGAACGGCCAGGTGCTCCTCTCCAAAGAGGAGGAGCGCGCCGCCTCCGACGAGGTGGTGGTGGACAAGAGCCTGCTGAACGTGCGCCAGATCGTGGAGTTCGCCAACGAGGTGCGTCTGGAGGACGTGAAGCCCATGCTGGAGCGCCAGATCGCCATGAACACCGCCATCTCCCAGGAGGGCCTGACCGGCAAGTACGGCGCTGCCGTGGGCAAGACCATGATGGAGATCAACGGCGACCACGTGGAGGGCCGCGCCGCCGCACGCGCTGCCGCGGGCTCCGACGCGCGCATGAACGGATGCAGCATGCCGGTGGTCATCAACTCCGGCAGCGGCAACCAGGGCATGACCATCACCCTGCCCATCTGCGAGTACGCAAAGACCTGGAACAAGAATGAGGAGACCACGCTGCGCGCGCTGGCGCTGGCAAACCTGATCTCCGTACATATCAAGCGCCACATCGGCAACCTCTCCGCCTTCTGCGGCGCGGTCAGCGCAGGCTGCGGCACCGCCTGCGGCATCGCCTACATGGACGGCTGCACCTACGACCAGATCTGCATGACCATCACCAACACGCTGTGCAACGTGGGCGGCATCGTCTGCGACGGCGCGAAGAGCTCCTGCGCGGCGAAGATCGCCTCCGCCGTCAGCGCCGGCCTGCTCTCCTACCGCATGGCCAAGGAGGACAAGTGCTTCCAGGACGGCGAGGGCCTGACCGGCGGCGACATCGAGGAGACCATCCGGAACATCGGCCGCATGGGCCGCGACGGCATGAAGTCCACCGACGTGGAGATCCTGAACATCATGGTGGGCAACTGACAGGCATAGCCATATGCTGCGCTCCGCACGGGGCGCAGTTTTTGTTGGAAATGGGAGTGCAGCGGTATGCCGCCGTGCGCCCGCCGGGGAAACCCCGCAGGGATTTCCGCAGCGGCATGCACATATACAAGACGGGCGAACGGAGATCATATCGATCCGTTCGCCCGTCATTTTTGGTTTTGAAGCGCATCGCCGCGAAGGCAATTCATCGCCCGAAAGCCCCTGCAATCACAGGGTTTTCAGAGGTTCCCCATCATTCCCACTCGTTGTTGGGCATCATATTTAACGGATTTTGCTTCATAAATTTGATACCTCATTTTTTTGATTATTTGATGTGTCCATATTATCCA
>SFNY01000114.1 GCA_004554085.1 Clostridiales bacterium
GATGCGGCCCACCTCGTAGACGCGATCCATGCCGCCGACGATCAGGCGCTTGAGGTACAGCTCGGTCTCGATGCGCAGCACCATGTCCAGATCCAGCGCATTGTGGTGGGTGTAGAACGGGCGCGCGGAGGCGCCGATCTCGAAGGGCGTGAGGATGGGCGTGTCCACCTCCAGGAAGCCGCGGCCGTCCAGGAAGGCGCGCAGCTCACGCAGGATGTTGCTGCGCTTGACGAAGGTGTCCTTCACGTCAGGATTGACGATCAGATCCAGATAGCGCTGGCGATAGCGGGTGTCGGTGTCCTGCAGGCCGTGGAACTTCTCCGGCAGCGGATGCAGCGACTTGGTCAGCAGGGTGATCTCCTGCGCGTGCACGGAAATCTCGCCGGTCTTGGTGCGGAACACGAAGCCCTTCACGCCGATGATGTCGCCGATGTCGAAGCTCTTGAAGGCCTTGTAGGCGTCCTCGCCCACGTCGTCGCGGCGGACGTAGACCTGAATGCGGCCCTCGCGATCCAGCAGGTGCGCAAAGCTGGCCTTGCCCATCACGCGGCGGGACATCATGCGGCCGGCGATGGAGACGGTCTTTTCAACGTCGTCGCTGAAGTCGCGCACGATCTGCGCGGAGTGGTCGGTCACGTCGTAGGTGGTGATGGCGTAGGGATTCTTGCCCTCCGCCTGCAGGGCCTGGAGCTTCTCCAGACAGCTCCTGCTGGGAGATTTCGGGGGTGTTGTTGATTTCTTCAGCCATGTGCATGCTCCTTTAAAAAGACCGGCGTGCGGGAACACATGCCGGTCGATTCAGTCTGTGGGGAAAATCAGCGCTTGCGGATGTCCAGAATCTTCAGGCTGACCTTGCCGCCGGGGGTGTTGGCCACGACGGTGTCGCCCAGGTGCGCGCCGATCAGTGCCTCGCCGATGGGGGACTCGTTGGAGATGAACAGCTTCATGGGATCGGCCTCGGTGAAGCCGACAATGGTGTATTCATCCTCCTCGTTGTATTCCATATCCAGAACGCGCACGATGTTGCCCAGGGACACCACGTCGGTGGACGCGGCGCTGTCGTCCACGAAGGTGGCGGTGCGCAGAATCTGCTCGATGCGGCTGATATTTCCGTAAACCTCGGCCTCCTTGGCCTTGGCGGCGTCGTACTCGGCATTCTCACTCAGATCGCCGAAGCCGCGCGCGATCTGAATCTCCTCGGCAACGCGCTTCTTGGCCTCCATCAGCTCGGCCAGATCCGCTTCGAGTTTTTTCTTATCTGTAAGGGTAAGTTGGCGGGTATCAGACATTGTAGGAACCTCCTGCCACGCACGTGCGGCAAAAATAATAATACAGAAAGAAACACTGCCCGTCTTCCTGAAGCAGTGCTCTTCTCTGACCGAGAATATTATACGCCCGCAGCCAGGAAATGTCAAGCGCGGCGATCTGAACGCCCGATCCCGGAAACCTCCGGCGGGCATGGATTTACGTAAAAATAACGATCCGTTCTGCGGCTCAGTCGCCGCCGCGCAGCCGGTTCAGCTGGGCGTTCAGGCACAGCTTGTGGGCGATGGCCAGGATGGCCGTGTGCAGGATGCGCTTCTCCCGGCTGTCCCACGCGTCCGGCAGCGGCAGCGCGGCCTCCAGGCCGAAGGCGCAGCGCAGCGCGCGCTCCAGCTCCGTGCGGAAGTAGTTGTAGGCCGCGCGGCTGTCGTAGCCGCTGCGCTGCAGCTGCACCAGCAGGTGCAGATCCTCGATGGACAGCACCGACTTCGCCACGGCGATGAAGAACAGGTGGGCGATTTGCTCCCGCCCGTACTGCTTGCGGATGGGGTTCGCCACCAGTCCGCGCTTGACGTAGTTGCTGACCATGGAACCGGTCACACCCGCGCCCGACAGCGGCTGAAGCGCCTCGGACACGTAGCGCGCGGCCTGCTCCAGATACAGCCCGGTATCCGGGATCTCATCGTATGCGGGCAGGTGGAATTCCCGAATCGCATCGGGGAATTCGCCGCCAAAGTTCTGCTCCATCACGTCCCCTCCCGTCGCTTGGTATTCTACCGCAGAATCGCCGCGCCGTCAACCGGAGGCGCTCCAGCGGGAGGGGAAACATGCTTTCTCACAGGCCGCGCTCGTTCCCGCCGCCCTCCGCGCCGCGACAGATCACGTGGCCGCAGGAGATGAAGTAGGTGATCAGGAAGTACAGCACGTACGCGCCCGCGACCACCAGCGCGATCAGCACCGCCGTCTCCATGGCCCTCCAGCCGTTCAGGCCGAAGTCCCAGATCTCGTAGATCCTGCCAAAGATCAGGCCCATGGGCACGATCATCAGCAGCGGAAAGGCGAAGGGGGCCAGGAAGAACGCGCCGATCTGCCTGCGCAGCGCGGACTTCTGCGTCCTTTCATCCGCACCCAGGCGGTACAGGATGGCGAAGCGCCTGCGCTCCTCGTCCAGCGTGGACAGGATCTTCACGGAGAGGATGGCCAGCGCCATGCAGACGAACACCGTGGAGACGTACAGCGTGCCGATCAGCAGCGTTCCAGCGTTGGCGTTGCTCCACAGGCGGTACTCCTCGCGGATTGCGAAGTCGCACCACTCCTCCGGGCCGTACTCCGTCTGCCGGAGGTAGGTCAGCTCCGAAAGCATGCTGCGGGAATCCGGGCGGTGGTTCACAAGCGTGTATGCGGCGCATTCGTCCGAGACGGGCATGCCGGAAATCGCCTCGTCGGGCACGACGAAGTACAGCCGCGCGCGCCGCGCAAACTCGGGGTAGCTGGCGCTGCTTCCCGCCCAGGAATAGGGCTTGCCGTTCAGGGTAACCGTCTTGTCCGAAAAGTCCACCTCGCTGATGCCCTGCGCGCCGGTGACCACCAGGTACTGCCCGTCCAGCGCCACCGGCTCCCAGCCGCAGCCCGTCAGCAGGGCGTTGAACTGGTTCAGAGGCAGGTACTTGTCCGTCCAGCCCATGAGATCGTAGCCAAGCACGCTGCTGCAAAGGGTGGTTTCCCCTGCGGAGTGGAGCTGAAAATCCATCCGGGACGCGATGGGGCTGTATTTCTCGATGATTTTTTCGCCCTCCTCCATGGAGATCTCCGGCTCCCGCGCGCAGTCGAGCATTGCCAGCACATCGTAGGGGCAGTCCTTCGCGACGGAGCAGTCCGCGTAGATCTTCTCGCCCATCGCAATATTGGACATGCCGACGGCGAAGACCAGGATCGTGGCCAGCGCGCCGATGAGCAGGGCGTTCATGGTCATCCTGCCGGAGAGTCCCCGCAGCACCACGGCGTTCGCGCCGCGATTCTTCAGCCTCTCCCTGCGCAGCAGCGCCCCGGCGAGGGCTCTGGACAGGGTGAAGTGGGCCAGAAAGATCACCACAAGATCCACCACGAGCCAGAGCAGCACGACCACGCCGTCTTGATCGCGGAACGCCGCCATCAGGTTCCGATAGGTCACGATCAGGCTGGCGGCGAGGCCCGCGACCGCCACAATCGAGAGCGCGCGCCAGAGGGCGGGGTGCTTCTCGCTTCGCTCCACAGCTTCGGCCTTCAGAAGGGTACTGTCAACCATTATGCGCAAAATAGTATGCAGGCAGTGAAAGAAAAGAGTTGTCAGGAAATGGAGGAATCGCCCAAAGCGGCCTCCAGGTGCTTC
>SFNY01000115.1 GCA_004554085.1 Clostridiales bacterium
ACGTCCGGATAGGCCTCGAAGATGGACTCGCCAACGGACACGGACTGCGCCGGATCCTGGTTGGAGTAGTACGGATCATGCACGGCCACCCAAGACGGATAGTTCGCCTTGATGTACTCGTCGCCGGCGACATACCAGGAGTTCTGGTCAGCAACGGACGGGTTGGAGAAGTGCCACACATACTTCACTTCGCCGGTAACGTCCACACCGCGCTCCTTCAGGGACTCAACGCCCATCTCAACGAGCATCGGGCCAAGCACGTCGGCAGTGCCCTGAGAAACCATCAGCGCGCGGGCGTTCGGGGAAACGTCGGAATCCCAGGTGCTGACATAGATGCCGTTCTCCTGCGCTTCCATGAGCTTCTCGTCAAGAGCGGTCGCGTCGACGGAGGAGATGCAGATGGCGTCCACACCCTTGTCGATCGCCTGCTGGATCAGCTCCAGCTGAGTGGTGACGGAGGCGTCCGGGGAGCCGATGTAATCGACGGTCAGGCCCCACTCGGCGGCGTACTTCTGAGCGCCGTCATTCGCAGCCTCGAAGAAAGAGTTGCCAGATACCTTGGGAATGAAGGCCACGGTCATGCCGTCCACCGGGCTCTTGCCTTCGGCAAAAGCGGGGCAGGCCAGCATGAGCGCCATGCACAGCACAAGGATCATCGCCAGAGTTTTTTTCATGTTTGGGTTCCTCCTAGTTTTTTATTTATCTCAAGAGGGACTCGCACCCTCCTGAAATTCGTGGGGATGGGGGACTCAGCTTTTTCTCCGCTTGAACCACTTGGCGAGCATGCCCTGACCGGCAATCTCGCGGCCCAGCACGACCAGCACCAGGATGATGCCGACCGGCAGGTCGAGGTTCTGCGTGCTCACGCCGAAGCACAGCGGCAGGCCGTAGCGCAGGATGCAGATGATCAGGGAGGCGAGCACCGTGCCCAGAATGCTGCCCTTGCCGCCGGTGTTGAGCGTGCCGCCCAGCACCACAGCGGTGATGATGGCCAGCGTGTAGCCGGAGCCGAGGTTGTACTTGGCGGAGTTGACGTTGGCGGTCAGCAGCGTGCCGGCCAGCGCCGCGCTGAAGGCGGAGAGCACGTAGGTGCTCATGACCGTCGCGCGGGTGTTGATGCCGGAGTATTCCGCCGCCTGCGGATTGACGCCGATGAGGTAGAGGCGCTCGCCGTACTTGGTGCGGTGCAGAATCCACATGCACAGCACGATCAGCAGGAGGTAGATCACGATCTGCGTGGGAATGCCGAGGATTTCACCCTTGCCCAGGAAGCGGAAGCCGACGAACGCGCCGTCCGCGGTCTTTGCCGGGAAGCCGCTGATGCCCTTGTAGGCCGGGGTGGCGGACATGCCCGAGACGAGCAGCGCCAAACCTGAATACAGGAAGCTGCCGCCCAGCGTGACGACCATGGGCTGCACGCCGCAGTAGGCGATGAAGAAGCCGGACAGCAGGCCGCACAGCGCGGCGACCAGCGCCGAGATGAGCACGGCCAGCCAGATGTTCATGCCGGCGTCGCTCCAGAGCACGCCGATGATGATGCTCGTCAGGCCGATGATCGAGGGCGCCTGAATGTCGATGCCGCCGGTAATCATCACCAGCGTGATAAACAGGGAGATGATGCAGACGCTGATGTAGTTGACGATGCTGTTCATGATGGACTTGGGCCTGAGGAACTTGGGATTGGCCACGCCAAAGACCACGAACTCCAGCACCAGGAACACCAGCAGGAAGACCTCCCAGTGCTTAAAGACCTTTTTCAGCAGATTTTTCATTTCGCTGCGCCTCCTTCCGGCGTATGCTCCGCCGTTCTGGAGAGAAGGCGCTTTCTTCTGGCCATTTCAACGGACCGGCGTTGAGCCAGCGCGTCCACCACGACGATCACGATCAGCATGATGCCGGTGATGGTGTTGTCATAGGTGGAGGGCAGGCCGATGAAGACCAAAAGCCTGCTGATGGAGGACATGATGACCGCGCCCAGCGCCGCACCCACCATGTTGCCCAGGCCGCCGGACAGGGAGATGCCGCCCAGCACGCACGCCGCGATGGCGGTCATCTCGTAGCCGTTGCCGGCCACGGTCATGACCTGGCCGTACTTGGAGGCGAACACGAAGCCGCCCACGCCGGCGAATAGGCCGCACAGCACATAGGCCAGAATCTTCGTGCCCAGCACGGAAATACCCACCAGGTTCGCGCCGCCTGCGTTGTCGCCCACGGCGATGAAGTACTTGCCCTTGCGGGTTCTGGTCAGCACCAGATGGGAGATCGCCACCAATGCGACAGCGATGGCGTAGTAGACGGTGATGCCCGCGAACAGCGTCTTGTTGCCGTAGCTGGAAATGGCGCCGCCGAAGTTTTCCACCGTGCGTCCGTCGGTCAGGATGTAGATCATGCCGCGGACGACGCTGTTGGTGCCCAGCGTGAAGATCAGCGAGGGGACGCCGAAGTAGGCGACGCCCACACCGTTGCAAAGGCCGATGCAGGCGCCAACCACGATGCAGACCAGCAGCATCGTGACCACGCTGCCGCCCTGCTGGGCGATCAGGCCGGTCATGGCGGCGGTGAGGCCGAGGGTGGAGCCGATGGAGACGTCAATCTCGCCCGTCATGATGACGAAGGCGATGCCCACCGCCAGCAGCGTGTACATCGTGGCGGTGTTGAAGCAGCTGATGATGTTCGAATAATTGAGGAATGCGGGGTCCGCGATGCCGGTGATGAGGAACAGCAGGATCAGGAAGATCAGGCTGGACATCCACCGGGCCTTGAACAGTCCCCTGAGCTTGCTCATGCTCGCACCTTCCTTTCATGCGCGATGCCGAAGGAGGCGCTGGTCAGGGCGTCCTGCGTGATTTCCTCGCGGCTGAACTCGCCGTTGATGCGCCCCTGGAACACGGTGATGGCGCGGTCGGCAAGCTCCACAACCTCCTCGATGTCGGAGGAGACCATCAGCACGGCGACGCCCCGCTCCTTGAGCTGGCGGATGATGCCGTACACGTCGCTGCGAGCCGCCGCGTCGATGCCGCGGGTCGGCTCGTCCA
>SFNY01000116.1 GCA_004554085.1 Clostridiales bacterium
CATCAGCGCGAGCTGGTGGCGCTACCAGGACACCAGCTCCACGGTGACGCACGCGGCAGAGCTGGCGTTCGCGGACGGCAGCGTGCTCAAATCGAATTCTATATCGCATCGTGGAGACGGAGATATATTTCAAATTGACGCCAGCTTCATGGACATGCCGGGCGCTGCGGCATGGATCGAGGCAAACATTACCCTGCGCACGACGCTGACCAACAAGCTGGATCATGTGTACTGGCGGGCGACGACGGCGCAGCCGATGGTGCTGACCATCACCTATACCAGCAGCGAATTCAAGCCGAACATCACGAATGCGAAGCTGTACCGTGCCAACAGCCTGGGCGCGGCGGCGGATGACGGCACATATCTGAGCTTCACGGCGACGCTGGTGTTGGAGAAGCTGGGCACCAGCGGCAGCGGCAGCGGCACATTCTGCATCTACTCCGGCGACAGCGCGGATGCTACCACGACGCAGGAATACTCCAGCAGCGTGAGCGGCAGCACGTCCGGCGTGACGGTGTCCGCTGCACCCATCTCCGGTCTGACTGTCCTCAGCGGAGAGAAGAAGTGGTTCCGCATGGAGTTCTCCTACACGGCGCTGACGGACAGCGGCGTATCCTCCACGGAGACCGTCTCCGCGACCTTCCTGATCGGAAACGTGTTTACGAACGTGCATCTTGCCGGAAAGAAAAACGGCGGGGTTGCATTCGGCAAGTACAGCGCATCGACGGATGATACGCCGATGTTCGAGTGCAACTACCCGGCATACTTCTATGGCGGAATCGCGCAGATCGGGAACGGCAGCGGCAGCCTGCTGGAGCTGATGGGCGTTCAGACGGGCAGCAGCGCGGCGCAGAGCGTGACCAACAGCAAGACGGCGACGGTGGATGTGGTTTTTGCCCGCGCATACAAAGAGGTGCCGCTGATCGTGGCCAACATCGTGAGCGAATCGGACAGCTATTATCTGGGCCGGTGCAATGTGGCGATCCAGAGCGTGAGCACAACGGGCTTCACTGCGCGGCTTGCAAACGGCGGTTCGGCTGCGGTTGTGTTTGGCTTCAATTGGGCGGCGTTCGGCACTCTGGCATCGGTGTATACGCCCGTGACCGTCACCCGTCCCCAGGGCGCAATGACGAGCAATTCATCGCTCTCCTGCGAGGCCAGCGCATCCACCGAATTCAGCTCGGGATACCCGGCGTGGTGCGCATTTGATGCATCTCCGGCGACCAGCTGGGCATGCGTGTCAAGCGAATCTGCGCCGTGGATCCAGCTGAAGATGGATGTTGCGTTGAAGAATATCCAGGTGTCGGTGTACAGCCGAAGTCAGAATCCGGAATCCGGCAACCACAACCCCACGGCGGGCACGGTGCAGGGAAGCAACGACGGCAGCAACTGGACGCAGATTGGCTCGTACAGCGGCTGGAGCGAGAAGAACGACGGCACGCTGCTGGGCACGATTTCCTGCGGAAACACAACCGCGTATAAGTATGTGCGGCTGAACATCAGTTCCCGGGCGGGAAACGAGTACGCGACCATCGGATACATTTCCATTCGAGGCGAGATTTAATGGGGTGAAACGGTATGGGATTTTATATCGAATCAGACGTAATCTATCTGACCAAGGGCGACGATGCGGTGCTGGAGGTTTCCAGCATCGCCACGGAGGGCGGCGAGGAATACGTGCTTCAGGAAACGGACGTGCTGACGCTGACGGTGCGCGTGCTGCCCAGCGCACAGAGTCCGGCGCTGCTCCAGGTCGATGCGCTGCCGGGGAGCAGGCGCATCGTGTTCAGCCACGCTGATACGGCGGATCTGGATGTGGGTCGGTACAGCGCGGACGTTCAGCTCACCACGGCGGAGGGCAAGCGCTACACCGTGTGGCCCACCATCACGGGCAGCGGCAGATACGTGGTCAAGAACCTGAACAACTTTGTGATTATGCCGGAGGTGACGGCAAAGTGAATGTGGTGGGCATCAGCACGGCGCAATTGCGTGGGACGCTGGGCGCAGCAAGTCTGTCGGGCGCGCTCTCGGCGGGCTCGGTTGTTGTGAACGACTACGTGATCTCGATTGCGGCCATCGACGGCGGGCATCGCCTGACCATCACGCGGGGCAGTGAGGTGCAGACGATGGACGTGATGAACGGCGAGCGGGGCGCTCAGGGGGAGCAGGGCCCTCAGGGCGAATCCGGCGTGGATGTGACGCTTGCATCGAAGGACGCCGCCGGTATCATCCGCGTCGGCGAGAACCTCAAAATCGATGAAAGCGGCGTGCTCTCCGTGGATACGGCGAACGCCGTAGAGCAGGACAACACCCGCCCGGTCACCGCCGCAGCGGTGTATACGGAGGTCGGAAACATCAATGCGCTTCTGGAGACGATCTAAGGAGGAGGAAAATACATGAGCACGCAAACTGAAATCACCCGCCTGCAAACGGCGAGAAATACCATTCGCACCAAGCTGGTCGATCTGGGCCTGGTGCAGTCCACCGCAAAGCTGGACGCATGCGCGACCGCCATCGACGGCATTGCGAACCGTGGCGCGGTCTCCGCGACCGTGCAGGAGGGCGATACCTATACCATCCCGGCAGGCTACCATAACGGCAGCGGCACGGTCTCCGGCGTGTCGGGCGGCGGCAGCTACAACCTGCAAAGCAAGAGCATCACGCCCACGAAGGCGCAGCAGAGCGTAACCCCGGATCAGGGCTATTACGGCCTATCCGATGTGACCGTCGCAGCGATCCCGGAGAACTATGCGGATACCTCCATCGTCACCGCCGGCGCTGCGGACGTGCTGGCAAACAAGGTGATCGTGGACGCAAGCGGCGCGACCGTCGCGGGCACGATGGCCAACAACGGCGCGGTGGCGGCGACCATCGACGGCCTGAGCGCGACCAGCTACACGATCCCGGCGGGCTATCATAGCGGCAGCGGCACGGTGAGCCTGACGAACGACATCGAGACCGCGCTGGCGGCGATTTAAGGCGGTGGGAGCATGAGCGTACAGACGCAGATCGACCGCATCTCCG
>SFNY01000117.1 GCA_004554085.1 Clostridiales bacterium
GCGGCGGCCGTCACTATGGCGGTCGTCCGCAGGGAGGACTCTATGCTCCTCCGGAATTTTATCACATCGTTCATATCGTTGTAGTGTGTATCGTCAGACTACGGCCTTTGCCACGGTGGCCACCGCAGCGGAGGCTGCCCTGCCCGCATTGTTGTGGGCGTTGTTCGAACCCGTCGACTGGATGAGCCAGGCCGCCACCTTCGGAACGGAGAAGTACATGAATATGACAGCTATGGACACGAACAGGAGCAGGAGCGTCGACATCGTGTTCATGGCCATCAGCGTGTCCAAGCTCTCCGCCCCGGCCATCATGTCGGGGATGTGGGAGACGAACTGGGTGTAGACGAGGTTGATGATCTGGAGTATAGGATACCAGAAGCTTATCTGGATATACCTTGCCACCCACTGCCCGATGCCCTGGTGGAAGGTGGGTATGATGCTTATCGAGAAGACGAACGGACCGATGAAGGCCAGCACGAGCAGGTATATCTTCGAGAAGATGAGTATGATGTACCCTATCCACTCGGCGAGTGTCGCAACCAGCTGTGCAAGGAGGCTGTACCCGAGGCTCGCCGTGATGCCGAAGAACGCCTTGAGGGTGTCGAAGCACCAGTCCTTGACGGAGTCGAGGATTGTCCCGACCTTAGGCCAGTTCACCCCGAGGAAGCCCGTCTCCCCGTCGGCATCGTCCTCCGCGCTGTCCTGGAGCTGCTGCTCGGCGAGCACCTCGTCCTCCGGGGTCCATTCGTCCAGCTCCCGACGGAAGTTGTCGATGACATCCCAGCTGTAGGACTCGGACGTATACCCGGCGATGCCCTTGCAGACAACGCCTATCGTGCCGTCCACCACGCCCGTTACGAGGTTGAAGTTCTGGACCAGGAGGAGTATGACCACCGGCTTGACGATGTCCCACGGACGCCAAGCCCCGCTACCGGAGAGGACCTTCGCGCTCAGTTGCACAAGGTACACCGCGCACAGCAGAGCCCCGAGGGCGCAGGCGAGGTGGTAGAACTCGCTTGAGCCCCCGAGGATCGTCTGCCTCTGGATCTCGTCCATGACGTCATAGACGGATGTCGTGATGCTGAGGGTCACCATGGCGTCAGTTCATTATGCTCCTCAGGCCCTGGGTGGCATCCCTGACGGCGCGGGTCTGCTCCGCTGTCCTGCGCTTGCGCTCGAGCGTGCCGCTGAACGCCTTGTGTATGCTCGAAAGCCGTCCGGCTAGCTGCTGGAGCTGGCTGTACCGCTGGTAGTCGTCCATGTTCAGCCCCCGCGAGGAGATGAGCTTGCGTGCGTACTCGAAGTCCTCGGCGGCGTTCTTGACAAGCCTCGTCCCCCAGTAGAAGGAGTACTTGATCTCGTTGTAGCTCGCCCCGTCCAGGGACTTCATGTAGTCCGAGTACCGCTCCCAGTCATCCACGACGCGGGCGTAGTTGACCGCTATGTCCGCCACGGCCTTTGTGTCCCTTATCACCGGGGACACGCGGCTGTAGATGCTCTGGAGACTGTCCAGGGCTCCGTGCACTCGCTCGATGGACTCGAACACCTGGGCGATGCTCTCGATGCTCCTCAGGGCGTTCTCCCCGTCCTGGATGTACGACATTATCTGGTTGGCCGAGTTCTGCGCGTCGATGACGGCGAACTGTGCCCGTGCCGGAAGGCCCTGGAGCAGCAGCGTCAGGGCGGCGGCGATGAGTGTGATCCTGTGTCTCATAGATTCTTGTCTTTTAATGTTTGTTCCGATTGGAGATGAGCCGTCTGGCCGCCTCCCTGTATCCCACCTCGGCCCCTAGGTCGAGGAACGGACGCTTACGCACCTTGTCCGACTCGTAGGCGAGCGCCTCCTCCGGGGAGGCCTCCACGGCGTACACCGACGAGAAGGAGTCGCCCAGCTTGACGAACACCTCCTTGTAGCTGCCGTAGCGCGGATCCACGCCCCCGCCCACGGAAAGGGCGAGGCTGCTGTCGGTCTCGTCGAGAGCGAGCATCTCCCGTATCTGTGGGAAGATGCCCCTGTTGTTCCTCTGGTCAAGGAGAATCCTCACCGCCGAGTTCTGGAGAATGGTGTCCCGGATGACCTCCGAGGAGAGGATGTCGCTCATCTGCTGGGTGACAACCATCGCGCTCACGCGGAACTTGCGGCTGGTCTTCCACAGGCCCGCCAGGTATGGGGCCATTGTCCTGTTGGCGATGGCCTTCCACGCCTCCTCTATGGCGAGCACCTTGAAGGCCTTCTCCCTGCGCATCTTCACGTCGAAGGCGTTCATGATGCAGAGGATGCAGATGGAGTAGAACGAGTCGTTCCGCACGTTGGACAGGGCGTCCACCTCGAACACGGTGAACCGGCTGGAGAAGAGGTCCTCCGGGTTGCGCTCGTTGAGCAGGAATCCGAACCGACCGCCGAGGCTGTATGCCTCGAGGGCGAGGATGAACCCCTCCACGTCGAAGATCTCCGGGGTCACTCTCACCGAATGGATGAAGTACCCTTTACCGTCACGGCCCGAGATAAGCGGAGCCGCAACGTCGTTGACCCACGTGTAGAAGTCGTCGAAGATGGGGTTGTGCGTCCATCCCTGCTCCACGTACATCCTGATGAAGTTCTCCAGCAGGGACACTACCACCGTGGAGTTCTGCTCCGTCCATCCCTCCCTCGGGGTGTACGCCGTCATCAGGAACGACAGCATGAAGTTCACGCCGTTCTCGTCCTGGCGGATGGCGCCCGTACCCGAGAGCCAGCCGGGGTTGTCCGCCGTGCCGTCTCCCCGGAACCCTGCGAACGGGTTGAAGGCGAACGGATGGGCCGCGTCCCAGGAGTAGTACACCCCGTCGCGTCCGCCTGACTCCTCCCTTATGATAGAGCACAACCCCTCGTAGGAGTCGCCCACGTCAATGATGCAGACGTGCTCGCCCCTGTCGTAGCAGTTGCGCATGTACATGTTCATGAAGAACGACTTGCCGCTGCCGGATGCCCCGAACACGCAGGCGTTGTAGTTCGTGATGAGCTGCGAGCCTGTCCACCAGACGAACCGTTCCCTCCCCGAACCCCCTGTCGAAGGTCTCCCAGGTGGTAAGGCACAGGGACGAGAGCAGCTCCATCGGGATGTAGTTCTCCATCCCAAGCTCCGCCTCTGCCCCCGGGATGGAGGCGTACCACAGCAGCGGGGTGTCGAGCTTGTCGCACACCGCCCTGACCTTCATCGAGGAGAGGGCGGACGATACCAGCGAGCGCAGTTCGTCCTGACGGCCGGGGCTGTCCCAAGCTATCAGCGACACGCTGCTGCGGACGGTGAACAGCCCCAGGCGGTTCACGTCGTCGATGTACTCCCCAATCTGTGCGGCGTTCACACGGTTGTCCGACGAGGTGATACCGCTGGTCATCCTCGCCTTGCGCGCCTCGAGGTCACCCAGGACCTGGTCCTGCGGAGGGACGACGATGTAGTGGTTGACGATGTGCTCGCACGGCAGGAGGATGCCGATGGGAGAGGCGTACGACAGGAACAGCCCCGGGGACCCCTCCGGCGACATGCCTCCCTGGGAGGTGGTGCACACCTCCGTCGGCAGGCTGCTGCTCTGGGATACCGTGAAGGCGATGGCCCTGTGGTTCCGGTACTGGACGTAGTCGCGCCCCTCTTCGTAGTCCGTCATCAGGGGAGAGCTGTCCCCGAAGGAGGCTATCAGCTGTATGAGCCCGACGGTGTCCCCGTCGCCCTCCAGGTCGGCAGAGCCGAGCGGCTCCGCCTTCACGCCGCTGCCTTC
>SFNY01000063.1 GCA_004554085.1 Clostridiales bacterium
CATCTTTTCGCCGTTGAAATAGGTTTCAAATTCGATGATAAGCTGTTCCCGGAATTGATCCAGATAGTCCGCTACAAGCTGTGGAACCGCCGTGCGAACGAATTTCTCTGTTGCTGTGAAGTAGTCATATATGTGCTGGTCGTGGGGATAACGTGCATCTGCAACCATTGCTGTAATTTCTCCCATAATACAATTCAAGAGTATCAGCAAAGGACTGTTCTTCAATGTTGATACAGTTCATGCTGCGATTTCGGCGAATAAGCAAATCAGTTTTAAATACTTTGATTATGATCTGAAGAAACAGCGAAAGTATTTCAAGAAAGGGGAACGGTATGTAGCCAGCCCCTGGTCCATGATCTATGTGGATGATAATTACTATTTGTTAGCCTATCAGGATGGAAAATTTAAACATTTCCGTGTAGATAAGATGGAAGATGTTCAGATTTCGATTCTGGATCGAGATGCAGCGGATGAATTCGCTAAGATTGATATGTCCGCATACACTAAGTATACTTTCAGTATGTATGGCGGAGAAATTATGCCAGTTACCATGATTTTCCAGAACCGTATGATGGGTGCTGTGATGGATCGATTTGGTCGGGATATATTTGTCACAAAAGAAGATGATAGACATTTCAGGGTTACTGTAAATGTAGCAGTAAGCAATCAGTTCTTTGGTTGGGTGTTTGGATTAGGAAAGATGGTTCGCATCGTTGGCCCTGAAAGTGTGAAAGAGAAAATGAAAAAAGCCTTGGAAGGCATTCTTGAAAGGTATGAGTAGTTCTTTTTCCTTTGAATTAAAAGTAACAAAGGCGGTGTGCATCGTTGTGACGCACACCGCCTTTTGATTTGGGAAAAGGGTGCATTGATTTGAACAAAGGTTCTTGGGACCTTTGTTCAAGGGTTTTTATGATGAATAGTTATGTCATCCAAGATGCAAAAAAGCCATCTGAACACCGTTCAAATAGCTAAAATTTGATCATTTGTGAAGCGGTTCCCCTCAGATGAGCGTCAGCTCATCTGTCGTGGGTCTCCAAAACCTTTGTTGAGGGTTCGAGTCCTTCTGCCCCTGCCATAGGCGCTCTTCCTGAGAGGGAGGGGCGCTTTTCTTATGGTTGTCATGTGGTATAGACAAACAAGTCCGCAGGTATCGGTTCTACCGATCATCTGCGGGCATTTTCATCCAAAGAAGGGGCCGTCCCACGAAGGGATGGCCCCGTATGCAGTTGGTGATTTACAGCACCCTGCGGCCCCAGGAATAGGTGCGGTTGTAGTAGCCGCTGTTCAGGGAGCTGGTGATGACCTTGCCGCCTGCGGAGGAGGCGTGGATGAAGCTGCCGCTGCCCAGGTAGATGCCCACGTGGTCGCAGAGGTCCGCGTCGTCGCTGTTGGTGTTGAAGAACACCAGATCGCCCACCTTCAGATCCGAGATGGCGGAGATCTTGGTATAGCTGGAATCGTAGCCCTGGCTCTCGGAGGTGCGCTTCAGGGTGACGCCCGCGGCGTTCTTGAACACGTAGTAGGTGAAGCCGGAGCAGTCGAAGGAGTTCGGGCCGGTGGTTCCGTAGACGTAGGGCTTGCCGCTCTGGGCCTTCGCCAGGGCGATGACCTTGTTCACGGTGGCGCTGTCGGTGCTTCCGCTGTCGGGCGTGGTCGCCACAGAGCTCGCCTGCACGTAGCCATACGTGCCGCTGTCGTTCTTCAGGCGGATCCAGGTCTTGTCCGCGTTGATGGCCACGCCGGTGACCTTCGCGTTCAGGCTCAGCGTGGTGAGCACGGTGGAGCTGGTGGAGGCCTTGGAGTAGACCTTCACGCCGCTGGACTGGGCGTACAGCGTGACATTGTAGGTGTTGGGGTTGGTATCCGTGAGGCCGCTGAGCTTGCAGTAGCCCACCGTGCCGGAGCCGTTGATCACCCGCGCCCAGGTGCTGTTCACGCCGTCGCAGCTGAGGGATTCGCCGAAGCTCATCGTGCCCAGGCTGGCGGAGGAGGTGCTGGGGGAGGCGTACACAGCCAGCGTGGTGGCGGAGATGTACACCGTCTTTTTCTTGATGTCGGTGATGCCGCTGTCGTCGCCGTCCGGCTTGGTTTCCGAAATGGACTTCGTCTGCACGTAGGCGTACTTGCCGGAGCCCAGGTTCACACGCGCCCAGACACCGTCCCCGGTGACGGCGATCACGTTCACGGAGTCGCCCTGGTTGATGGTCTTGCTCACCGTCGCGGTGGTCAGCGGCTTGGCGTAGAGCTTCACGCCGTTGGACTGGGCGTACATGGTGAGGTTCAGGCTGTTGGGGTTGACGCTGGTCAGGCCGCCGTACTTGCAGTAGCCCACCGCGCCGGAGCTGTTCTGAATCTTCGCCCAGCCATCGTCCACGCCCAGCAGCAGCATGCTCTCGCCGTAGGACATGGTGCCCAGGCTCTTGGAGGAGGTGCTGGGGGAGCTGTAAGCCACCAGCGTGTTCGCGGAAATGTACACCGTGCCGGTGACGCCGGGGTCGGGATCGTCCACCTCCTCGGTGGAGGCGTAGTCGGTCAACAGGTAGCCGTAGGAGCTGCCGTTCTTCAGGCGCAGCCAGACCTTGTCGGTGGTCATGGCGACGGCGGTGTACCTGGCGTTCTGCTTGAGGGTGCCCAGCACGGTCGCCGATGTGGTGGGCTTGGCGTAGAGCTTCGCGCCGGTCTCGGTGACGTAGATGGTGGTGTTCAGGGTGTTGGGATTTTCAGTTGTCAGGCCGCTGAGCTTGCAGTAGCCCACCGCGCCGGAGCTGTTCTGGATCTTCGCCCAGCTGCCGTCCACATCCAGCAGGGTCATGCTCTCGCCATAGGACATGGTGCCCAGGTTCTTGGAGGAGGTGCTGGGGGAGCTGTAAGCCACCAGCGTGTTTGCGGAGATGTACACCGTGGAGACGAGGGGCTTTTCGGGCTCGTCGGGCTCATCGGGCTCGGATTCGGTGGTGGACAGGCTGGAGGTCTGGATGTAGCCGTAGCTGCTGCCGCTCCTGACGCGTGCCCAGGCGCTGTCGGTGGTGATGGCGACGGCGGTGAAGCTGTCGTTCTGCTTGACGGTGGTCAGCACGCCTGCGGAGGTGGTGGGCTTCTTGTAGACCTTCGCGCTGGCGCTGCTGACGTAGACGCGCACGTCCAGGTTGTTCGGGTTGGTGGCAGTCAGGCCGCTGAGCTTGCAGTAGCCCACCGCATTGGCGGAATTGCGGATCTGCGCCCAGCTTCCGGAAGTGGCCAGCAGGGTCATGCTCTCGCCATAGGACATCACGCCCAGCACGCTCGAGGAGCTGCTGGCGCGCTTGTAGGCGTTCAGCGTATTTGCGGAGATGTAGACGGTCTTGGCGGTCAGTTCGGGTTCCTCGGGCACAGCGTCGTCCACCTTGCTGGTGGAGATGTACTTCATCTGCACGTAGCCGTAGGCGGAGCCGTTCTTCAGGCGCGCCCATTCGTTGTCGGGCGTCTTGGCCACCGCCGTGTAGGAGGCGTTCTTCGAGAGCGTCATCATCACGCTGGAGGAGGTGTCGGGCTTCTTGTAGACCTTGACGTTGGAGCTGTTGATGTAGATCTTTTCGTCGTACTTGTTGGGGTTGGAGGTGCCGATGCCGCTGAGCTTGCAGTAGCCAGTGGCCCCGGAGCTGTTCTTCACGTAGGCCCAGCTGGAGTTGGTGGCCAGCAGGGTCATGCTCTCGCCGTAGGACATGGTGCCCAGCACCTTTGACGAGGTGGAGTAGCTCTTGTACACGGGCAGGGTGTTGGCGGTGACATAGACCGTCTGGCTGGCCGCCAGCGCAGACAATTCTGCCGGAATCAGACCTGCCAGTATGCACACCAGCAGCAGCGCGGCCAGGAATTTTCTTTTCATCTCTATGTACCTCCGGAGCTTGATTTCAATCTATGTACAGATGGATATAGTTTTAGCTTTTTATCTATTATAGCTCATTTGCGTCAAAAAGTCAATATAAAATGAAATACTTTTGAAATATCTGTCGCAGAAACGCCTTTTTTCACTCAAAATAAAGCGCATCCCCTATATATTTAGACGCAAAAATGGCGGATTATGTCAGCTTCTGTGGTGGAGAACAATGTTAAATTTTGATGAAATACATAAAGAGAGGGACTGCCTCAAAACGTTTTCCCGTTTCGAGACAGTCCCACAATTGCCATGCGGCAGGGGCGAAGGCACCCCGCCCTACGATTTGTTGTTTTGCGACAGCGCCCGGGAGATCTGCGAAATCAGTCGACCTTCTGGGTCCAGCCGAAGGGATCCGCGATCTTGCCCCACTGGATACCGGTGAGGGTATCGTAGAGCATCTGGGTAACCTCGCCGATCTTACCCTCGTTGATGACGAAGACCTTGTCCTTGTAGGCGAGGCGGCCGATGGGGGAAACGACGGCGGCGGTGCCGCAGCCCCAGGCCTCCTCCAGGGTGCCGTTCTCCAGGGCAGCGGCCAGCTCGTCCAGGCTCAGCAGGCGCTCGGAGACCTTGTAGCCCTTGCTCTTGAGCAGCTCGATGCAGCTCTTGCGGGTGACGCCGGGCAGGATGGAGCCGGTGAGGGCGGGGGTGACGACCTCGCCTGCGATCTTGAACATGACGTTCATCGCGCCGACTTCCTCGATGTACTTGCGCTCCACGCCGTCCAGCCACAGCACCTGGCTGTAGCCCTTCTGCTCGGCCTTTTCGCCGGCGCGGTTGGAGGCGGCGTAGTTGCCGCCGCACTTGGCGTAGCCGGTGCCGCCGCGCACGGCGCGCACGTCGGTGTCCTCGATCATGATGCCGACGGGGTTGATGCCCTCCTTATAGTAGCTGCCCACGGGGCCGCAGATCACGGCGAACAGGGCATGATGCACGGCGTGCACGCCCAGGGTCTCGTCGTTGCCCAGCAGGAAGGGGCGGATGTAGAGGGAGGTGCCGTCGGAGTGGGGAACCCAATCCGCATCCAGCTTGACCAGCTCCTTGATGATCTGAATGAAGTCCTCCTCGGGCAGCTGGGGCAGGCAGAGGCGCTCGGAGGAATTGATCATGCGGCGGGCGTTCTCCTCAGGGCGGAACAGCTGGATGCTGCCGTCCGCAGTGCGATAGGCCTTCAGACCCTCGAAGATCTCGGAGCCGTAGTGCAGGCAGGTGGATGCCGGATGAATGGAGAAGTTCGCGAAGGGAACGATGCGCGCGTCGTGCCAACCCTCGTCGGCGCTCCAGTCGATCAGTGCCATGTGGTCGCTGAAGATTTTACCGAAGCCCAGCTGGGATTCGTCGGTGGGCTTCGCCTTGGGTGCGGTGGTTTTTTCAATGCGGATGTTCAACATTGTCTTTTCCTCCGTTCGTTAAGTGGGATTATTTGAAGTCACGGCCAATCTGAAGTGCCTTCAGGTTGAGGTCGAACATCTCGGGGTGTTTGGCGGAGACGACCTTCTTCAGGGCGGCCTGCACACCGTCCGCGTCGAATTCGCCCATTTCCTCAAGGATTTTGCCCGTGAGGATCATGTTGGCCAGGGTGGTCATGTCGTTTTCGACGGCGAGGCGGGTGGCGGGCACGTAGATTGCCTTTACATCGCTGCGCTCCACCTTGCGATCCACAAGGCTGGAGTCCACAAAGATCGTGCCGCCCGGCTGCACCGCCTGCTCGTAGCGGTTCAGCGAGGGCAGGTTCATGACCATCAGCACGTCGGGGTGCTCCACGATGGGGGAGCCAACCGGTTCGTCGCCGATGATGACGGAGCAGCTGGCGGTGCCGCCGCGCATCTCCGGGCCGTAGGAGGGGAGCCAGGAGACCTCCTTGTTTTCCAGCAGGCCCTTGTAGGCCAGGAACTTGCCCGCGAACAGCAGGCCCTGTCCGCCGAAGCCCGCGATCAGATAGGAATGCGTCATGCTCAGCCCTCCTTTCCGGCGCTTCTGTCCTTGTAAACGCCCAGGGGATAGTAGGGAATCATCTTTTCGTCCACCCAGGAGAGCGCCTTCACCGGCGTCATGCCCCAGTTGGTGGGACAGGTGGAGAGCACCTCGACCAGCGAGAAGCCCTTGCCGTCCAGCTGGTTCTGAAAGGCTTTCTTGATGGCCTTCTTGGCGGCACGGATGTTCTTGACGCTGTTGACCGCCACGCGCTCCAGATACTCGGGGCCGTCCAGCTCGGAGAGCATCTCGCAGACCTTCACCGGATAGCCGCAGTGGTTCACGTCGCGGCCATAGGGGGAGGTCTGGGTCACCTGTCCGGGCAGGGAGGTGGGGGCCATCTGACCGCCGGTCATGCCGTAGATGGCGTTGTTGACGAAGATGACGGTGATGTTTTCGTTGCGGGCTGCGGCGTGCACGGTCTCGGCGGTGCCGATGGAGGCCAGGTCGCCGTCGCCCTGGTAGGAGAACACCACACAGTCCGGCTCGCAGCGCTTGATGCCGGTGGCGACCGCCGGCGCGCGGCCATGTGCGGCCTCGGCGCAGTCGCAGTTGAAGTAGTTGTAGGCCATGACGGAGCAGCCCACCGGAACCACGCCGATGGTCTTGCCCTCGATGCCCAGCTCATCGATGCACTCGGCCACCAGACGGTGAATGATGCCGTGGGTGCAGCCGGGGCAGTAGTGCCGGACTGCGTCGGTCAGTGCGTGGGGCTTTTTGAATACGACAGCCATTATTCAGCGCCTCCTTCCTGGGCAGCTTCCATGATCTTGGCGCGCACCTCGGCGGGCGAGGGAATCACGCCGCCGGTGCGGGTGCAGGTGAGAACGGGTCGCTTGCAGGAGATGGCCAGGCGCACGTCCTCCACCATCTGGCCCATGTTCAGCTCGACGGTGATGAAGGATGCGCACTTCTCCGCAGCGGCGGCGAGCGCCTGCTTCGGGAAGGGCCAGAGGGTGATGGGGCGGATCAGGCCGACCTTCACGCCCTCCTTGCGGGCCTGAACGATGGCATTCTTGGCCACGCGGGCGGCGATGCCGAAGGCGACGACGCAGATCTCCGCGTCCTCCATCATGTATTCCTCGTGCAGAGGTTCGTTTTCTTCGATCACCTTGTAGCGCTCGAAGCGGTTCAGGTTGAAGCGCTCCAGCTCGTAAGCGTCCAGACTCAGGGAATTGATGACGTTGTGCTTGCGCTTCATGCCCGTGCCGGTGAGCGCCCAGGACTTGTCGTATTCCTTCACCTCGGGGGTGTGGATCTCCACGGGCTCCATCATCTGGCCCATGGTGCCGTCGGCCAGCAGCATGACCGGCGTGCGGTACTTGTCCGCCAGATCGAAGCCCTTCACGGTGAGGTCGGCCATCTCCTGCACGCTTGCGGGAGCCAGCACGATCATGTGGAAGTCGCCGTGGCCGATGCCGCGGGTGGCCTGGAAGTAGTCGGACTGGGAGGGCTGGATGCCGCCCAGTCCCGGGCCGCCGCGCTGCACGTTGATCACCAGCGCGGGCAGATCCGCACCGGCGATGTAGGACAGGCCCTCCGCCTTTAGGGAGATGCCCGGGCTGGAGGAGGAGGTCATGGCGCGGTGTCCGGTGGATGCGGCGCCGTAGACCATGTTGATGGCGGCGATTTCGCTCTCCGCCTGCAGGAAGGTGCCGCCGATCTTGGGCATGCGCTTGGCCATGTAGGCGGCGATCTCCGTCTGGGGCGTGATGGGATATCCGAAATAATGGCGGCAGCCGGCCTGAATCGCAGCTTCGGCGATGGCCTCGTTGCCCTTCATCAAAACCTTTTCAGCCATGTTGTCACCCTACCTTTCCACTTGAATGACGCAGTCCGGGCACATGATCGCGCAGGACGCGCAGCCGATGCAGGCCTCCGGGTCGGTCAGCTCCGACGGATGGTGGCCCTTCTGGTTGATCTTGTCCTTGGCAATGGCGAGCAGCCCCTTGGGACAGGCGTTCACGCAGAGGCCGCAGCCCTTGCAGCGATCCATCTGGAATGTCAGCTTTGCCATGTTGTTTTCCTCTCTTCTATCTTTGTTGACGGTTATACGATCTTCTCCTGCAATCTCAGCGGGAACAGGTTCTCAATCTGCCCCTTCAGCTCGGGATAGAGCTGCTCGGACACGGTGGTCATCTTGAGCGGAAGTCCGCTCAGGCGGCAGACCTCATCCGCATAGGCCACGGATGTGCGTATGGTTTCCGCCGTGGTTTCCTCGCCGAGGTTGGAGTTGTTCACCACTGCGGTAAACGGCATGCGGCACGCCGCCTCGATCTCCCGCAGAACCTCCAGCGTGGAGGAAGCGTCCCGGGTGAGGGGACGGAAGCGGTTGACGACGAAGAGCATCTCGAAGTTGTTCTCCGCGAGGATCGCGTCCCGCCAGCGGCCCAGCGCCAGTGCGCCGCGATCGTCGCCGCCCACGTCGATCACCGCCGTGAGGCCGGGGTCGTCCGTGATGGCGTACACGTCCTGGGGAAGGGCGGGCAGATCCACGTTGCAGGTTCACGGCGATGTTGGTCTTGCCGCTGCCGTAGTGCCCGGAGAGCAGAGTGATGCGCTTGAAGTTCATGCCTTGTCCTTTCCGGCGGATCGCCGCCTATTATATAGGAAGAATCTGTTCGTCTCCGCCTTTGAAAAACGCCCGTCTGCAAAGAGAGATCTTTGAGACGAGCGCTGTTGATTCCTGTCTGCGGGCAATTCCAACGCAGCTTATGCGGCTGCCGGTTCTGGGCGCTTCGCCCGGACGTTCTCCGCCACTGTGCATGGCTGCATCCATATTACCGCATTTACGGAGGTTTGTCAACGAATAACGTTCGTCATTGCGTGAACATTGTTGACCTCAGGCCGATATTTTACAGCTTGTTGCGCTGAATCTTGCCGCTGATGGTCTTGGGCAGCTCGTCGCGGAACACCACGATGCGGGGGTACTTGTAGGGCGCGGTGTGCTCCTTGACGTAGTTCTGAATCTCCTTCTTGAGCGCGTCTGTGCCCTCGGTGCCGGGGGTCAGCACGACGCTGGCCTTGACCACCTGGCCGCGCACCTCGTCCGGCGCTGCGGACACGCCGCACTCCAGCACGTAGGGCAGCTCCATGATGACGGATTCGATCTCGAACGGCCCGATGCGGTAGCCGGAGGACTTGATCACGTCGTCCACGCGGCTGACGTAGGTCAGGAAGCCGTCCTCATCCTGCCAGGCGACGTCGCCAGTGTGGTACCAGCCGTCGTGCAGCACCTCGTCGGTGCGCTCCTGGTCGCGGTAGTAGCCCATGAACAGGCCGCAGGGCGCGCCCTCGCTGACGCGGATGCAGATCTCGCCGTTCTCGCCGGGGGTGACGGGGTTGCCGTCGGTATCCAGCAGGCAGATGTCGTACAGGGGCGTGGGACGGCCCATGCTGCCCACCTTGTGGGGATTGCCCACCAGATTGGCCACCGACAGGGTGGTTTCGGTCTGACCGAAGCCCTCCATGATCTGAAGGCCGGTCTTTTCCTCGAACAGGCGATAGACTTCGGGGTTCAGCGCCTCGCCGGCGGTGGTCATGTGCTTGATGGAGGACAGGTCGTACTTGCTGATGTCCTGCTTGCACAGCATGCGCAGCATGGTCGGCGGCGCGCAGAAGGTGGTGATGTGGTACTTGGCGAACATGGGCAGGATCTGGGCGGCGTCGAAGCGGTCGAAGTCGTAGGTGAACACCGCGCCCTCGCACAGCCACTGTCCGTAGAACTTGCCCCAGAGCGCCTTGCCCCAGCCGGTGTCGGAGATGGTCAGGTGCAGGCCGTCGCGCTGCACGCAGTGCCAGTACTTCGCGGTGATGAAGTGGCCCAGGGCGTACTTGTAGTTGTGGGTGGCGATCTTGGGATAGCCGGTGGTGCCGGAGGTGAAGAACATCAGCATGGGATCCTCGCCGCAGGGGGCGTTCTCCGGACGGTCGTACTTGTGGGTGAAGAGCAGGCTCTCGGTATCGTAATTGTGCCAGCCCTCGCGGGTTCCGCCCACGATGATGCGGGTGCGCAGCGTGGGGGAGTTCTCCAGGGAGAGATCCACCTGATGGGCCACGTCGCCGTCGGCGGTGCACAGGATGGCCGTGACGCCCGCCGCATTGAAGCGGTACTCAAAGTCGTGGGCGACCAGCTGGTTGGTGGCCGGGATGGCGATTGCGCCCAGCTTGTGCAGTGCCAGCATCACCGGCCAGAACTGCCAGTGGCGCTTGAGCACCACCAGCACGCGGTCGCCGCGCTCGATGCCCAGGGAGCGGAAGTAGTTCACCGCCTGCGCGGACAGGCGCTTCATGTCCATGAAGCTGAAGCGGCGCTCGTTCTGGTTCACGTCCAGGTGCAGCATGGCCAGCTTGTCGGGGTACTTGTCCGCCACCGCGTCCACGATATCGAAGGCGAAGTTGAACTTGTTCTCGTTCTTGAAGGAGATGGTCTGGAGCGCGCCGTTTTCGTCCTCCACGCAGTCGATGAACTGCTCGGCGACCAGCGGCGTTTCCTTGTGGGTGGGCACCAGCGTCTTGCGCACCTCGTGCTCGGAGACCTCCTCGCCCGGCAGAACCATGGCCAGGAAGGTGCAGTCCTTGCCGTCCACGGCGATCATGCCGTGGGGTGCGGAGGAATTGTAGATGATGCTGTCGCCCTCGTGCAGCACCTCGGTGCGGTCGCCCACGCGCACCATCAGCGTGCCGCTGATGACCAGGTCGAATTCCTGGCCGGAGTGGGTGGTGGTGTGGATGGGCTGGTTCTGCTGCTCGGCGGAATATTCGTACTTCACCCAGTAGGGCTCGGCCAGCTTGTTGCGGAACATGGGCGCAAGATTCTGGATGGTGATGCCGTCCTCCTTGGCGGTGGTCAGGCCCTTGCCCCTGCGCGTGATGGCGTAGTTGGACAAGTGGGCGCTGTGACCCTCCAGCAGCTCGGTCATCTCAATGCCGAAGGTCTGGGAGCACTTGTGAATAAAGGTGAAGGGAAGATCCACGCTTCCGCCTTCATACTGCACGTAGGTCTGCTCGTCCAGACCGGTATTCTTTGCCATTTCAGCGACAGACAGGCCCAGAATCTCGCGCATGTCGCGGATGCGCAGCGCGATCTCCTGAAGCTGGGTGAGAGAATTGTTCATGTTCCAGTCCTTCCTTCTGTTGGAGTAAATAAAAACCGTCCCAAAGCACTTTGCTTTGAGACGGGTGAAAACACACTCGCGGTACCACTCAAATTGCAACCGATTGGTTGCCCCTCTTCGGACTCCATCAAGCCCTATGCATTCACGCAGCAATCACGGAAGCCCCTACTCGCCATTGATGTTTCAGGCCTTCAACTCGGAAGTGATAGGTTTGCGGAACTCCTGTTGCCGGTTCGCAGCATCCACCGGCTCTCTGAAAGCATCGGTTCCAACCGTCTTCGTCATCGTCTTTCTTCAATATGAAATTATGGATATGATAACACACATTGCGGATTCTGTCAAGCAAAAATTTCATTTTTCGGAAATCCCGTCTCTCGGGAATTGCGGATTCCGGAAAGCGGCGCGCCCTGCCATCGGAAGAATCGAACGCGGAGCATCGATTATCCGCATGGTCATTTATATGGAAGAATTAATCTGCGGGTGCTATACTGATGCATGTGAAAAATTTCAGCGAATGGAGACGGATAGTATGGAACGCAGACCGAATGAAGAAGAACTGCTGGCGGAATACACGCAGGCAAAGGACGCATTGCGCTCCAGCGCGGAGGAGCAGATTATACAGGCACGGGAGACCTTCCTGCGTCTGGGGGACTACAAAAACAGCGCCGATCTCGCCCGCAGGTGTGACACGCTGCTCTCCTTCCGCGTGGGAAACACGGTGGAATTCGGTTCCTATGAGGGTGCGCCCATTCGCTGGAGGGTTGTGGATGCGAGCGGCAAGATGCGCATGCTGCTGGCGGAGGACGTGGTGCTGGAGAGTGCCTACAACGAGCGGCGCGTGGATTCCTGGTGGCAGAGCGTCACCCTGCGCAGGTACCTCAACGGCGTGTTCCTGCAGGAGGCATTTACGCCGGAGGAACGCCGCATGATCCTGAACACCCGCCGCACGAACGAGTGCAACGAGCAGTTCTACACCAACGGCGGCAGCGTGACCATGGACAAGCTGTTCGTGCTGAGCAAGCGCGAGCTGGACAGCTACCTGCCGGAATCTGAGATGGAGCGCCGCGCACTGGGCAAGTGGTGGTGGCTGCGCACGCCCGGAGACAACCTGCTGGCCGTGACCGCGGTGGATGCGGACGGCTCCGTCTACATGCACGGCATCAACGTAAACTATACCGAGGGCGGCGTGCGTCCCGCCATGTGGATTCTCCTGAGAGATGCTTGATTGTTGAAATCATCGTCCCTGTCTGATATAATTGGAGCAGGGGTGAGTGGTATGACATTGCAGAATATGCGCTACATCGTTGCCGTTGCACAGTACCGTTCGGTATCCCGTGCAGCGGCAGCGCTCTATATGACCCAGTCCGCGCTGTCGGCGGCGGTGAAGGATGCGGAGGAGGAGCTGGGCATACAGATCTTTGTGCGCACCAACCGCGGCGTGACGCTGACCAGCGACGGCGAGGACTGCCTGCGCTACTGTCAGGAGATTCTGGAGCGCGCCGACCGCTTCTCCGCCCGATACAAGAACCGCGATACCGCGCATCTGAATTTCTCCGTCTCCACCCAGCACCTGCCCTTTGCGGTGCGGGCGTTTGATGAGCTGCTGAAAAAGTGCATGCCGGAGCGCTACAACGCGGCGATTTACGAGGTGCCCACCCGGCAGCTCATTCAGGATGTGTCCTCAGGAACCAGCGAAATCGGCGTCCTCGCCGTTACGGAGGATCAGATGCGCATGCTGAACAAGACGCTGACGGCGGCGGATCTGTTCTTTACCCGGATGGATTGCCTCAACACCTATGTGTTTCTGCGCAGGGAGCATCCGCTGGGAAAGGCGGACAGCCTGACGCTTGCGCAGCTGAAGTCCTATCCCTACGTCACCTACGATTGCTCCACGGATCCGATCTACTTCACGGAGGAGTCCATTCTCTACGAGCCGCTGGATCGCTGCGTGCACGTCAGCGACCGCGCCACGAAGATGTCCGTTCTGCGCAGCAGCGACGCCTTCAGCATCGGCATCGACCTGCCGAACTTCAACCGAGACATCTACTTCAAGAACCGCACCACGGAGCTGATCGCCATTCCTTTCGCGGAGCAGAGCGCGCCGATTCTGGTGGGAATCCTGGAAAAGACCCGCCATCTGCGCAGCGAGACCGGACAGAGGTACATTGAACTGCTGCAAAAGCACCTTTCGGAGCTGTCCCTGCCGGGGGCGAAGTGAGTTTATGGATTCGCATTGCAAAGCTACAGCCCGCAAATCACGCCTGTTCGTGATTTGCGGGCTGCCTTTGCAGGCCATACGCAGAACAGCGTCTGCTGCTGCACTCAGCCCACGACGGACTTGCCGCCGGAGACCTTGTCGAAGATGATCAGGGCGATGATGGTGGAGACGGTCAGGATCGTCGCCAGCGCGGCGGCGGTGCCGTAGCCGTCCTTGAAGATTTCGGTGTAGATGGCCACGGAGATCGTGCCCGTCTTGCCCGAGTAGAGGATGATGGTGGAGCTCAGCTCATTGATGGTCGCGATGAAGCTGAGCACCGCGCCGGAGAGCATGCCCGGCAGCATCAATATCGCCGTGGTCTTGGCAAAGGTCTTCATCGGGGGCACGCCCAGCGAGATCGAGGCCTCCTCGATGGCCGGGTCGATCTGGTAGAGCGTGGCGATGCTGGAGCGCAGCGTGAATGGCAACTTTCGTATGGTGTAGGACACCACCAGGATCAGCACCGTGCCGGTGAGGATGATGGGCTTCTGGTTGAAGGCCAGGATCAGGCTGATACCCAGAACGGAGCCGGGGATGACGTAGGGGAACATCACCAGCGTGTCCAGCAGGTTTGCAATCTTGCCCTTGCGCCGCACGATGATGTAGGCCAGAAGCAGACCCACAATCATCATGATGATGATGGCGATCACCGAGAAGGTGAAGGTGTTGCGGATGTTGGTGGAGAGCTTGCCCAGGATGGCGCGGTAGCTGTCCAGGCTGAAGCCCTTCACGAACAGCGGGCCGTTGGTCTTGAGGAAGGAGGTGACCACCACGGTGATCTGCGGCAGCACCGCCAGCAGCGCCACCAGGCCCACGGCGAAGGTGGCAAGAATCCGCTTGCCGGTGGACAGGGACACGACCTCCGGCGGACGCATAGCACTCATGGTGTAGTTCTTGCGGGCGATGATGATCTTCTGAATCGCCAGCACCAGCAGCGAGCAGCTGACGATGATGACCGACAGCGTGCTTGCGAAGGACGCGTTGGAGGAAACCTCGGACAGGTAGCGCTCGTAGATCATGACCGGCAGGGTCTTGAAGCCCTCGCCGATGAGCATGGGCGTGCCGAAGTCCGCCAGGGAGGTCATGAACACGATCAGCGCCGCGGACAGGATGGTGGGCATGATGACCGGCAGCGTGACGTGCCAGATGCGCTTGAAGCCGTGCACGCCCAGGCTCTCGCTGGCCTCCTCCAGGGAGGAGTCGAAGTTCTTGAGCGCCGTGGACACATACATGTACACGTAGGGGAAGAGCTTCAGCGTGAACACCAGCAAAATGCCCTGGAAGCCGTAGATGGAGCCGATCTCGATGCCGATCTTCTCCAGCAGCTTGGTGATGAAGCCCGCGCGGCCCAGCAGCAGGATCCAGCTGTACGCGCCGATGAAGGGCGGGGAGAGCATGGACAGCACCACGGCCATGTTGATGATCCGCTTGCCCCAGATGTTGAAGCGCGTGGAGATGTAGGCCATGGGGATGCCGATGAGCGTGCCCAGTATGGTGGTGCACACGCAGATGAGCATGCTGTTGCGCAGGCCCATCATGTAGTACTTTTTCGAGAAGAACTTGGCGTAGTTGCTCAGCGAGAACGCGCCGCCCTTGGGGAAGAAGCTCTGGTAGAACAGCTTGGCAAAGGGATAGACGATGAAGATCGCAGCCAGCACCAGAAGCACGATGATGACGATGGACCAGAAGCCAAACTCATGCCGGACCTTCCTCTGGCGCGTGCGCCCGGATTTGTTTCCGATCATAGCAGCGCTTCCTTTCCCTCCGCATCAAAGACGTTCATGGTGGAGAACTCGATGGAGACCTTCTCGCCCTTCTGATGGAAGCCGGTCTTCTGGTTCAGGTACTGGTTGGCCTGGATCACCTGTCCGTTTGCGAGCTGCACCTCGTAGTTGATGTAGTCGCCCAGGAAGGTGAAGATCTTGATCTCGCCCTCCAGCTTGCCGGGCTGGGGCGCGTTCAGCGTGATGTGCTCGGGGCGCACGGCCACCTGCACCTTGCCGGTGCGGCCGTCCTTGAGCTTTGCGGGGATCGGCGCGGCACCCATCACCCGCACGCCCTCTGCGGTGGCCTCGGCCTCCAGGAAGTTGCTGGTGCCGATAAAGTTGGCCACGAAGGCGTTCACCGGATGGGCATAGATGTCGTAGGGCATGCCCACCTGCTCCACCACGCCCATGTTCATCACCGCGATGCGGTCGGACACCGCCAGGGCCTCCTCCTGATCGTGGGTGACGTAGATGGTGGTGATGCCCATCTCCCGCTGCAGCTCGCGGATGCCGGTGCGCATCTCCACGCGCAGCTTCGCGTCCAGGTTGGACAGCGGCTCGTCCATCAGCAGCAGGTCGGGGTTGATGACCATGGCGCGGGCCAGCGCCACGCGCTGCTGCTGGCCGCCGGAGAGCTTCTGGGGCTGGCGGTCGCGGTAGGGGGTGATCTTGGTCATGTCCATGGCCCACTCCACGCGCTTCTTCATCTCATCCTTGGGAATCTTGCGCGCCTTCAGGCCGTAGGCCACGTTCTGCTCCACGGTCATGTGGGGGAAGATGGCGTAGCTTTGGAACACCATGCCGATGTTGCGGCGGTAGGAGGGCACGTTGTTGATGACCTGATCGTCGAAGCGGATCTCGCCGCGCTCGATGGTGTTGAAGCCGGCGATCATGCGCAGCAGCGTGGTCTTGCCGCAGCCGGAGGGGCCCAGCAGCGTGAAGAATTCGCCGGGGTTGATCTCCAGAGACACGTCGTCGATGGCCTTGACCTTGCCGTAATATTTGTCGGTGTGGTCGATGACTATTCTCTTGCTCATTTTATTCTCACTCTTTTTCGCTCATTTTCAGGAAGGCCGGGCCCGCATGATACGAACCCGGCCATCCGGTATGCACAATTCTATTGGATCAGCGCTTATTCGGTGATCAGGTCCTCCCAGACCTCGTTGAACTCCTCGGTGTGCTCCACGACCCACTCGGTGCTGTAATCCGCCTTCGGAATCTCGGCGGTGGGCACAAAGTTGTCGGGCAGCGCGATGTCGGTGCGGCTGGAGCGGCGGTTGACCGCGGCCAGCTGGGACTGGGCCTCCTCGGAGAGCACGTAGTCGATGAAGAGCTTGGCATTCTCCGCGTTGGGCGCGCCGTTGACCATGGCCACGGGGCTGATGAGGATGCCGGTGCCCTCGCTGGGATACACCACGTCGATGGTCGCGCCGGCGGCGATGTACTTCAGCGCGGCTTCCTCATAGGTGAGGCCGACCGCGTATTCGCCGTTGGAAACGCCCTTGTAAACTGCGGAGGAGCCGGAGGTCAGCTTGCCGTCCAGCTGGGGAACGAGCTTCTCCAGGAACTCGTATCCGCCGCCATCCTCCTGGCCGTAGGCCGCGATGATGGACTGGATCACGCCGAAGGCGGAGGAGGACTGCACCGGGTCGGCGGAGGCGATGGTGCCCTTGAACTCCTCGCGGAGCAGGTCGGCCCAGGCCGTGGGGGCTTCCTCAACCATCTCGGTGTTGTAGATCATGACCATGGGCTCCAGGTCGAAGGGATACCACTTGAAGTTGTCCTCGTCCCAGGTGCCCGCCTGCAGGTTGGGGATCTGCGGGGACTCGTAGGAGGCCAGATACTCCTCGATCGGGATGTAGGATTCCACCACGCCGCCCCAGAGGATGTCGGCCTGCGGATTTGCGGATTCGGCGATGATTCGGGAGATCAGCTCGCCGGTGCCCAGACCGACCAGCTCAACATCCACGTCGTACTTCTCGGCAAAGCCCTGAATGATCGGATCGGACCAGTCGGAGGCGTGGGAGTAATACAGAACCAGGGAACCTTCCGCCAGCGCGCAGCCGCACAGCAGAGTCAGAACCAGGATGCATGCCAATACCTTTTTCATTTTTTTCCCTCCAAGATCAATTTTGAAACCGGATGGTTTCCTTGACAAATATCATACCATTTTTTAACAATAATGTCAATGCGGTCGCAGAAAACGGTTGAGAATCTGCATGTTGCATGAATTTGACCATCGAAATGATTGTTTTTATACGGAGCACATCAGATTTATGTTAAATTTGAATGTATGGGAATCATCAGGGGAAGATCAGATATTTGTTAACGTGAATTTGAGAATTTAATGAGGGGCGCTTTACCGCCGCATGCTATCCTTAAAATCAGGAAAGCCTGGAGAATTACAAAAAAACACAGTAGATGAGAGGGTTCGTATGAGTATATCCAATGTATTGGCGCTCGTGGGAGGACTGGCACTGTTCCTCTACGGCATGAGCATCATGGGATCGGCTCTGGAAAAGTGCGCGGGCAACCGACTCAAGTCCATCCTCACCAAGCTGACCTCCAGCCGTCTGAACGGCTTTTTGCTGGGCGTTGTGGTCACGGCGGTGATCCAGTCCTCCTCGGCCACGACCGTCATGGTGGTCGGCTTCGTCAACTCCGGCATCATGACGCTGTCCCAGTCGATCTACATCATCATGGGCGCGAATGTCGGCACGGCGGTCACGTCGTGGATTCTGAGCTTGACGGGCATCAGCGGCGACGCATGGTACATCACCCTGTTCAAGCCCTCCACCTTCACACCGGTGATCGCGCTGATCGGCATCTTCATCTATCTGTCCTCCAAGAAGCAGAAGAAGAAGGACATGGCGACCATCCTGCTGGGCTTCGCGGTGCTGATGTTCGGCATGGAGATGATGTCCGATTCCGTGGCGCCGCTGGCGAACGTTCCCCAGTTCACCCAGCTGATGACCACCTTCTCCAATCCCTTCCTGGGCGTGATTGCCGGCGCGGTGCTGACGGCGGTGATCCAGTCGTCCTCGGCCTCGGTCGGTATTCTGCAGGCGCTGTCGCTCACGGGCGGCGTGTCCTACGCGGTTGCGATTCCGGTCATCATGGGCCAGAACATCGGCACCTGCATCACGGCGGTGATCTCCTCGGTGGGCACCTCCAAGGACGCGCGCCGCGCCTCGATGATCCACCTGTACTTCAACGTCATCGGCATGATCATCTGGATGACGGTGTTCTATGTGCTCAACGCCTTCTTCCACTTCTCCTTCGTGGACATGCACGCAACGCCCTTTGGCATCGCGGTTGTGCACACGGCCTTCAAGCTGCTCTCCACGGCGGTGCTGATGCCCTTCGGCCCGCAGCTGGAGAAGCTGGCGCGCTTTACCGTGCGCGACGGCAAGCAGGCCGACGTGCTGCCGATGCTGGACGAGCGCCTGTTCGTGACCCCCTCCATCGCGCTGGAGCGCGCCCACACGATCCTGCTGGAGATGGCGGATCTGAGCATCAGCGCGCTGTACACCTCGCTGGATCTGCTGAACGAGTTCGACCCGCGCAAGGCCGAGGAGGTCGTGGAGGCGGAGAACCGGGCGGACATGTACGAGGACAAGCTGGGCTCCTACCTCGTGCAGCTCTCCAGCCACTCCATGGGTGAGCAGGACAGCCACGAGATGACCAAGTACCTGCACATGATCGGCGATCTGGAGCGCATCAGCGACCACGCCATCAACATCATGGAGTCCGCGCAGGAGCTCAACGACAAGCAGCTCTCCTTCTCGAAGGAGGCCACCGGCGAGATCGGCACCATCACCGCCGCCATCCGCCAGATTCTGGACTACACCCTGCGCGCCATGCACCGCGAGGATCTGAGCATCGCCGCGCGCGTGGAGCCGCTGGAGCAGGTCATCGATCTGCTGAACAAGGCTATCCGCGCCCGTCACATCGACCGCCTGACCCGGGGCAACTGCACCATCGAGCTGGGCTTCATCCTCAACGACATCCTGACCAACCTGGAGCGCGTTTCGGACCACTGCTCGAACCTGGCCGTCGCGATCATCGAGATCGCCAACAACAGCCTGGACGTGCACGGCTATCTGAACGACGTGAAGGCCAACCGCGCCGAGTACAGCGTGCTCTACGAGCAGTTCCGCCAGCAGTTCGCGCTGGACGAGGTGAAGGAGCCTGCTGCGGCGGAGGCTGCGGAGGCTGCGCCCGCACAGGGCTGAGGCGCTCCTGAAGGCTGCGTGAAATGAAATCGGCCCTGCATCCTGCGCGGATGCGGGGCCTTGCATATGGTTGCGAAAGAAAGAGGAGACGGAATATGAAGATTGCGGTCTACTGCGGCTCGGCCTGCGGCACTGAGCCGGAATACATGGCTGTTGCCCGTGCGCTGGGCGACTGGATCGGCAGAAACGGTCACACGCTGGTGTACGGCGGCTCCAACACCGGCCTGATGGGCGCGGTGGCGGACGCGGTGCTTGCGCACAATGGGAAGGTCATCGGCGTGCTGCCGGACGTGCCGCTCATTCACGAGCGCAGGCATCCGGGCCTGAGCGAATACTACCTGATGGACAGCATGTCCGCGCGCAAGGATAAGATGATCCAGCTTTCCGACGCGTACATCGCGCTGCCCGGCGGCTTTGGCACGCTGGACGAGATCTCTGACATCCTCTGCCTGAACCGCCTGCAGCTGATTCGCAAGCCCTGCGTGCTGGTGAACACCCGGGGCTTCTATGAGCCGGTGCGGCAGCTGATCCTGAACATGATCGACGCAGGCTTCGTCGGCGGCGAGGAGATGGACATGCTGCGCATCACCGGCGACGTGGAGGAGATCGCCGAGTTCGTGGAGGGCTTCTGCTGAGACATAGGGAACCCCTGCAAGCGTTGGCTTGCAGGGGTTCAGACCGTTGACAAAGTATCGCAGAGCAGCCTGTAAAATCGGAAGTGACGGCGTGTACGTCACTTCCGGCATTTTTCGAGAACAAACGCTTGCGTTTGTGGAGAAAAATGCATTCCCGTTCCGGTTGCCGCCCGGAAATTCCGCAGAATTTTAGGCAACCGGCCCTTCGCGTTGAAAAACGGTAGTTTTTCAACGCTCGTCCGTCAGCACCAGGATCTTGTCGGCGGAGCGGATGGTGGTGAGCCGGTGGGCGATGGTGAAGGTGGTGCGGCCATGCATCAGCTTCTCCAGCGACTGCTGCACCAGGCGCTCGGACTCGTTGTCCAGGGCGCTGGTGGCCTCGTCCAGGATCAGGATGGGCGGGTTCTTCAGGAACACCCGGGCGATGGAGATGCGCTGCTTCTGGCCGCCGGAGAGCTTCAGGCCGTGCTCGCCCACGTAGGTGTCGTAGCCGTTCTCCAGCTCGGAGATGAACTCGTGGGCCCCGGCCAGCTTTGCCGCCCGTATGATCTCCTCGCGGCTCGCGCCGGGCTTGCCGTACTCGATGTTGTTCAGCACCGTGCCGGAGAACATGTACACGTCCTGCTGCACCACGCCGATGTGGCTGCGCAGGGATTTGAGCGTGAAGTCGCGCACGTCGTGGCCGTCGATGCGGATTGCGCCGGAGGTCACGTCGTAGAAGCGGGGGATCAGGCTGCACAGCGTGGTCTTGCCGCTGCCGGAGGGTCCGACCAGCGCAACGCTTTCACCGGGCCGCACCGTCAGACTGATGTTGGTGAGCACCTGCTCGCGGGTGGATTCGTAGGCGAAGGACACGTCGTCAAACTCGATCTCGCCGCGCACCCCGTCAAGCTCGATTGCATCGGGTTTCTCCTGAATGGTCACCGGCTCGTGCATCACCTCGTCGAAGCGCTCGAAGCTGGTTATGCCCCGCTGGAGCTGCTCGGTGAACTCCACGAAGCGGCGGATGGAGGTCAGAAGCGTCTGCACGTAGAGCAGGTAGGCCACGAAGTCCGGGGCGCTGATCCTGTCGTGAATCATGAACACCGCGCCCAGCACCACCACCAGGATGTACATCACGCCGTCGAACAGGCGCGTGACCGAGTGGAAGCCGGCCATGTTGTGGTACATGCCCTTCTTGATCTTCAGGAAGATGCCGTTGCGCTCGGCAAATTTCTCCTTCTCCAGTTCCTCGTTGGCGAAGGATTTCACCACGCGGATGCCGGAGAGGCTGTCCTCCACCTGGGCGTTGAGTTCGCCCAGCTCGTGGCGGGAGGCCTTGAAGCTGGCGCGCATCTTCTTGGCGAACTTGTTGGAGAAGTACACCATCAGCGGCAGTACCGCGAAGATGATCACCGTCAGCAGCACGCTGGAGCCGCAGAGAATCACGAAGGCCACGACCACCTTCAGCACCACGATCAGCAGCTCCTCGGGCATGTGGTGGGCGAATTCGGTGATGTCGTTGAGGTCGGTGGTGATGCGGGACATCAGCTGGCCGATCTTCGTGTTGTCGTAGAAGTCGTTGGACAGCTCCTGATAATGGGAGAACAGGTCGCGCCGCAGGTCGGACTCGATGCGCGAACCCATGACGTGGCCGATGGACTGCATATAATAGTAGGCGGCGGTGTCGATCACCCGCAGCAGCAGGTACACCGCGCCCAGGCGCAGCACCACCGATATGGTCAGCGCGGCGGCGTCGCTGGTCACGGTGCTGGTGATGAAGCGCACGATCAGCGGCAGCACCAGGTCGCAGACGGTGGTCAGCGTGGCACAGAACAGATCCAGCAGCATCACGCCCATGTAGGGCTTAAAGTAGGGCATGAAGCGCTGAAAAACCCGCAGACTTTGCAGCGGAGAGCGCTTCTTCTGAGTGGTTTCCAAGGAAAGGACCTCCTGTGAGGAAATATTTATGCTGCTCTTATCATAATTGAGGACAAATTTGTTGTCAAGGGAATCTGACAAATTCGCGCCCTTGACAAGCGACGGTGGAATGCCTACAATGGAAAAGAGGTGAGCGAATATGGCGTCGGGTCTGCGGGCAAGGCTGAACGCGATGGCTGCGGCTGCGCCCCGGGTGGAGAAGAAGCCCCCGCGCGCGGGCGGCGTGGACTGCTATGCCCATCGCTTCCCGCTGGATCTTCGGCTGCGCGATCTGGATGGCGACGGCCTGCGGCGCATCGGCTGGCAGGGCGGACGCTTTGCGCTGGAACGCTGCCTGTTTCTCGACACAGAGACCACGGGGCTCTCCGGCGGCGCGGGCACGGTGGCCTTTCTGGTGGGCATCGGCTACGCGGAGGGCGATGACTTCGTGGTGGAGCAGTACCTGATGAAGGACTACGCCGACGAGGCGGACATGCTCGACCAGCTCGCCCGGCGCATGGAGCGCTTCGACGCGGTATGCACATTTAATGGAAGGAATTTTGATCTGCCGCTGCTTCAGACGCGCTTTACGATGTGCCGCATGCGGGATCGCTGGCGGGACATGGAGCAGCTGGACCTCCTGTATCCGGCGCGGCGCACCTGGAAGAAGCGCATCGGCAGCTGCAGGCTCGCCCGCGTGGAGGAGCTGATCCTGAATCAGCCCCGGGAGGGCGATCTGCCGGGCAGCGAGGCTCCGCGGCGCTACTTTGAATTCCTGCGCACCGGGGAGATGGAGCTGCTGACCGAGGTGGTGGAGCACAACCGGCAGGATGTGATCACCCTGGGCGCGCTGCTGGCCCACCTGTGCGCGCTGTACGCCCATCCGGAGCAGGAGCAGAACCGCGCGGATCTATTCAGCATGGGCAGGTCGCTGGAGAACCAGGGGGAGCTGGGTGCGGCGCGGGAACTGTACCGCATCGCGGCGATCCCCGCGCCCGCGGGCAGCATCTCGGCGCTGACGGGCAGCAGCGTGGCTGCGGAGGCCGCCTGGCGCATGTATCTCTTGGCCCGGAGGAACCGGGACGCGGAGGGCATGCGGCAGATTCTGGAGCAGATGGCGCTGCGGCGGCAGCTGCGGGACAGAATCTATGTGGAGCTGTCCAAGCTCCACGAGCATCGCTACAAAAATTACCGGCGCGCGCTCCGCTATGCGGATCTGGCTGCGCGCTATGTGGAGCTGGGGGAGATGGAGGCGCTGAACCGCCGCCGCGACCGGCTCCGTGCCAAATTGAACAAGGAGAACGGGAGGAAAGACGAGCATGGGTTTTTTTGACAGTATGAAGACCGAAAAGCTGGGCAAGCAGGCCTACAATGCCCACGTACAGGCCAACGATTTGCAGCGTCGGGGCAAGGTGGCCGATGCGAAGGCCAAGTACGACGAGGCGCTGGGAATGTACAAGCAGGCCTACGACGCGGGCTGTCGCAAGACGGGCATCCTGATGTCCTATTCGGTGCTGATGATGCGCAACGGCATGTTCGCCGAGGCCCGGGAGCTGATGAAGGAGGTCAGCGCCATCGGCGGCATGAGCAAGGAGGTGCACTTCGAGCTGCGCATCAACTACTCCATCTGCCTGTGGCGGCTGGGCATCCTGGACAAGGCCATCGAAACCATCGAATACGCGGGCAAGTACGCCAAGAACAGCGCGTATTACAGCTCCATCTGCACCTATTACGTGGAGCGTGCCGCCCAGAGCGGTGCGGACGCGGATTTCGAGGCCGCGCGCGCGCTGCTGGACGAGGCGATGGACTACGACGACGAGGATGCGCCCACGCTGGACAACTACGGCGAGTACTACCGCCAGCTGAGCCTGCGCGAAACGGATCCGCAGCGGAAGGCCGAGCTGCGCAAGTCCGCCGTGGACTACTACGAGCGCGCTCACAAGCAGAAGCCCGGCCAGATCACCACGCTCTACGCTCTGGCCAACTTTGCCCGGGAGGACGGAAATCTTGCGCGCGCCCGGGAGCTTGTGGACAAGGCGCTGATGCACAGCGGCTCCCGCGTCTGCCCGGTGTCCACCGAGATGCTGAAGGAGCTGAAGGCGCAGCTGGCATAATAGACAGCGACATAGAGGTTTCTCCAAGCATACTTCCTGTTTTGAGACAATCCCTCCGACACGTCTTCGCCGTGCCACCTCCCTTTACACAAGGGAGGCATACGTTGGGGCACTGTCCCGAAAGGCTTGGAAGAACGAGGGGGCGTCTCAAAACGCATTGGGTTTTGAGACGCCCCCTTTGTGTATGATGGACTCAGACCTCCTTGACGATGGTCTCGACCTCGCTGCTTGCCACCAGGAAGTCCAGCACCTTTTCGGTGATCACGCTCTGGGCCACGGCGGCCTGGAAGGCCTCGTCCATGTGGGGCTGGAGCTGCTCGATGGTCATCTTGTTGTCCCGGGCGATCTGCTGGAGGGCGCGCGCCACGCTCTCCTCGTCGGGCGCAATGCTCTCCGCCATGGCGATCTCGGCGATGGCAAACTGGCGCTCCACGTTGCGGCGGGCCTCGTTGCGGTTGTCCTCGCGCAGAGCCTCCTTATTGGTGTTCATGAACTGGCAGTACATGTCCAGGTTCAGGCCCTGGCGCGCCAGCTGGTTCTCCAGACTCTGCATCATCAGATCCAGCGCGGCGTTGACCTGCTCCTCGGTGATCTCGAAGCTGGCGCTGTCGCACACCTGGTTGAGCAGCTGCTCCTTGAGCTCGTTTTCGGCCTGCTGGTCGGCGTAGGCCTGCATGGCCTCCTTCATGCTCTCGCGGAATTCGGCGAAGGTTTCGCAGCCGCCCACCTCCCGGGCGAATTCATCGTCGGCCTTGTAGCGCTCCTTTACGCGAATCTCGTGCAGCTTGCAGTGAAACACCACCGCCTTACCCGCCAGCTGCGGCGCGTGGTACTTCTCGGGGAAGGTGACGTGCACGTCCACCTCCTCGCCCACGCTGTGGCCGATCAGCTGCTCCTCAAAGCCGGGGATGAACGTGCCGCTGCCCAGCACCAGCGCCTGTCCGTCCGCGCTGCCGCCCTCGAAGTAGCCCTCTGCGGTCTCGCCCGCATAGTCCAGAACCACCTCGTCGCCCGCCTGGGCGGGGCGGCCTGTGACGGGCACATTTTTCATCTGACTCTGCAAAATGGAATCGATCTGGCGGTCCACCTGGGCATCGGGAACAAGAATGCGCTCGCGCACGGCCTTCAGGCCCTTATAATTCAACATTTTATTGACACCTCAGTTTTGTTATGATAAAATTACTTTGTACTATTATAGCGTTTTCTGCGCGCTATGTCCAGTCTGTCCCGCAGAAAATGTGCGTGAAATCGTGTCGATAGGGCTGGCAAATCCAAAACTTAATAGTAATAATTTGCGAGTTATTTATTGACAGAATTGAATAATTGTGATACACTTTCAACTGTAAGAGCGACGCGCCGGTTTGCAGTACAATCCGGTCGCCGAAGGAGTCGGAAGTGCTCCGATAGTACAAGGACAGACACTGTACATACCAGACTAATTTAGAGGAGGAATCCTACCATGGCAATCAATTTCGTTGATGGCAAGTATGTGGATGAGAACGGCCGCGTGAAGCTCGACCCCACCATCTACAAGGACTGGCAGATCGCTGAGGAAGCTGAGAAGTCCCTGCCTCCGGTAGAATATTTCCGTGAGAAGCTCGGCCTGCTGCCCGATGAGATCATCCCCTACGGCAAGACCCCGAAAATCGACTTCATCAAGGTCATGGAGCGCCTGAAGGACAAGCCTGACGGCAAGTTCATCGAGGTTACCGCCATCACGCCCACCCCCTTCGGCGAGGGCAAGTCCACCGTTTCTCTGGGCCTGATCGAGGGCCTTGGCTACATCGGCAAGAACGCCGGCGGCGCGCTGCGTCAGCCCTCCGGCGGCCCCACCATGAACGTCAAGGGTACCGCGGCAGGCGGCGGCAACGCCCTGCTGATGCCCATGACCGAGTTCTCCCTGGGCCTGACCGGCGACATCAACGACATACAACAACGATGAGTGGCTGGCCAAGAAGGGCCTCAAGCGCCTGGACATCGACCCCAAGCGCATCGAGATGGGCTGGGTCATCGACTTCTGCGCGCAGTCCCTGCGCAACATCATCATCGGCATCGGCGGCCGCCTGGACGGCTTCATGATGGAGTCCAAGTTCGGCATCGCCGTTGGTTCCGAGCTGATGGCCATCCTGGCCGTCGCCCGCGATCTGAAGGATCTGCGCGAGCGCATTGGCAAGGTTGTCGTCGCCTACAGCCGCTCCGGCGAGCCTGTGACCTGTGAGGATCTGGAGGTTGCCGGCGCCATGACCGCCTGGATGCGCAACGCCATCAATCCCACCATGTGCTACTCCGTCGAGCATCAGCCCGTGCTGATCCACGCCGGCCCCTTCGCCAACATCGCCATCGGCCAGTCCTCCGTCATCGCTGACCGCCTGGCGCTGAAGCTGTTCGACTACCACGTCACCGAGTCCGGCTTCGCTGCAGACATCGGCTTCGAGAAGTTCTGGAACGTCAAGACCCGCCTGTCCGGCCTGACCCCGAACGTCTCCGTGCTGGTCGCCACCGTCCGCGCACTGAAGATGCACGGCGGCGGACCCAAGGTCACCCCCGGCGCACCCCTGCCGAAGGAGTATACCGAGGAGAACCTGGAGCTGCTTGAGAAGGGTACCTGCAACCTGTTCCATCATGTGAACACCATCAAGAAGTCTGGCATCAACCCCGTCGTGTGCATCAACCGCTTCTACACTGACACCGACGAGGAAATCGCTCTGCTGAAGAAGCTGTGCGCCGAGAAGGGCGTGCGCTGCGCGGAGTCCAACCACTGGCGCTATGGCGGCGAAGGCGCTGCCGAGCTGGCCCGCGTGGTTGTGGAAGCCTGCGAGGATCCGGTGGAGGTCAAGTTCCTGTACGACCTGGATATGCCGCTGCGTGAGCGCGTTGAGCGCATCGCCAAGGAAGTCTACGGTGCGGACGGCGTTGACTGGGCGCCTCTGGCGGTTCAGAAGGCCGAGCGCTTCGAGAACGATCCCAAGTACGCCGACTATTGCACCATGATGGTCAAGACCCACCTGTCCCTGTCCGACAACCCGACTCTGAAGGGCGTGCCGAAGGGCTGGCGTCTGGCTGTGCGCGACATCCTGGAGTACGGCGGAGCCAAGTTCCTGTGCCCCATGGCCGGCACCATCTCCATGATGCCCGGCACCGCTGCCGACCCGGCATATCGCCGCGTTGACGTGGACGTGGAAACCGGCAAGGTCTCCGGCCTGTTCTAATCGGCGCATATTGAATATATGGGTGGCAGAAATGTCACCCATATTTCCCGTTATAGAAATACCGCAAGTTTAGGAGAATTGAACTATGGATATGACTTTGGCATCCTGCCGTGAATTCGTTACCGTTCTGGCCTCCGATGCGCCCGCTCCGGGCGGCGGCGGCGCAGCCGCGCTGGTCGGCGCAATCGGCACCGCGCTGGGCAACATGGTCGGCTCCCTCACCGTGGGCAAGAAGAAGTATGCCGCGGTTGAGGAGGAGATCATCGCCCTGAAGGCAAAGTGCGACGATCTGCAGAAGCAGCTGCTGGATCAGGTGGAGGCGGACGAGGTAAACTTCCTGCCCCTGGCCAAGGCCTACGGCATCCCGAAGGATGATCCCAACCGCGACAAGGTGATGGAGGAAGCCACCATCATCGCCTGCTCCACTCCCATGCACATCATGGAGCTGTGCTGCGAGGCCATCGAAGCCATCGCCGTGTTCGCCGAGAAGGGCTCCCGCCTGGCGGTGTCCGACGCGGGCTGCGGCGCGGTGTGCTGCAAGGCGGCCCTGCAGGCGGCCAGCCTGAACGTGTTTATCAACACCAAGTCCCTCAAGAACCGCGAGGTGGCCGAGGAGATGAACGCCAAGGCGAACGGCATGCTGGACAAGTACTGCGCGATGGCCGACGAGATCTTCGCCGCCGTCCGTGCGAACTTCTAAGAGATTCAAAAACCCAAAGGATTCGGAGGAAACAACAATGGCAAAGCAGTTACTGGGCAAGGAAGTCACCGCCGCGCTGAACGCAAAGCTCCAGGCGCAGGTTGCAGAACTGAAGGAAAAGGGCATCTCCCCGAAGCTGGGCATTCTTCGCTGCGGTGAGAACCCGTCGGATCTGTCCTATGAGAAGGGCGCTGTGGCCCGCGCGGAGCTGATCGGCGTTGAGGTGGAGAAGTTTGTGCTGCCCGAGGACGTGACCAAGGAGGCTCTGATCGCCAAGATCGAGGAGCTCAACGCCAACGACAGCATCCACGGCGTGCTGATGTTCCGCCCCCTGCCCAAGCACCTGAAGGCGGATCAGAACGAGATCTGCAACAAGCTGGATCCGGCCAAGGATGTGGACTGCATGACCGACCTGTCCAACGCAGGCGTGTTTGAGGACCGCAAGGATCTGGGCTTCGCGCCCTGCACCCCCCAGGCCTGCATGGAGATCCTGGACTACTACGGCATCGACTGCAAGGGCAAGAGCGCTGTGGTCATCGGCCGCTCCCTGGTCGTGGGCAAGCCCGCAGCCATGATGCTGATGAAGAAGAACGCCACCGTCACCATCTGCCACACCAAGACGGTCAACACCGCCGAGGTCGCCCGCAGCGCAGACATCCTGGTGTCCGCAGCCGGCGTGCTGGGCTCCCTGACCAAGGACTTCGTGCGCCCGGGCCAGATCGTGATCGACGTGTCCATCAACTGGGATCCCGAGAAGATCAACTCCAAGGGCGGCAAGGGCGCAATCGCCGGCGACGCCAAGTTTGACGAGATCGAGCCCATCGTCGAGGCCATCACCCCCGTTCCGGGCGGCGTTGGCTCCGTGACCACCTCCGTGCTCATCGGCCACGTGGTGGAGGCTGCTGCCCGCAAGGCCGGCCTGTAAGCTGAAAAAGATCCTGCTCCGGCAGGGGGATAGGAGGAAAACAAATGCGTGTTGAGAAGCTGCGCAAGCAGAGCGACAGCGCAATTCTGCGCTATGTGCTTTCGGCCTTTACGATTGCCTTCCTGATCGCTGCGATCTGTGCGCCGGATCGCACGGAGATGCTGAGCGGCCTGTGGCGCATCATCACCAAGCCGTCGCAGTTGACCAAGGATTACTTCTTCATCGAGATCGGCAGCATCTCCGGCGCAATGCTGAACGCGGCGCTGGTGGGCGCGGTCTGCTGCCTGATGATGTACCTTCCCGGCGCGGTTGTGGGCAGCGGCACCGTCGCGGCCTACATGCTCACCGTGGGCTACTGCTCCTACGGCATCAACCTGCTGACCATCCTGCCCTTCATCCTGGGCACCTTCGTCTACTCCCTGATCAAGAAGCAGCCCTTCGGCAAGTTCATCAACTTCGCCATGTTCTCCACGGCGCTGGC
>SFNY01000064.1 GCA_004554085.1 Clostridiales bacterium
TCCAGCGCGGCGGTGATTTCGTCCAGCAGCAGCATCTCGGGGTGCATCAGCAGCGCCCGCACGATGGCCACGCGCTGCTTCTGACCGCCGGAGAGCTGGCGGGGCAGGGCGTCGCGCTTCTCGAGCAGTCCCACGCGCTTCAGCGCGGCCTCCGCCTCGGGAATCACCGCGTCACGTGTGCGCCCCAGCGCCTTCGTGGGGCCCAGCAGCAGGTTTTCCATCACGTTCATGTGGGGAAAGAGGTCGTAGCTCTGAAACACCATGCCGATGCGCTGGCGAATCCGGTGCAGGTTCTTCGTCTGGCCGCTGATGACCTCGCCGCGCAGCAGAATTTCGCCGGAATCGATGCGCTCCAGGCCGTTGATGCAGCGCAGCAGCGTGCTCTTGCCGCAGCCGGAGGGCCCGACGACCACCACGACCTCGCCCTGGGCCACGTCAAAGGAAATTCCGTTCAAAATCTGCGCCTGATCGAAGCGCTTGGTGAGATTGCGCAGCTCCAACAGCTTTTCCGCCATAGCCTATCCCTCCTGATTCTGCCACCTCGCCTCCAGCTTCCGCGCCAGGAGGGAAATGGGCCAGCAGATGAAGAAATACAGAAAGAAGATCACCGCGTAGATCCAGATCGCCGCGCCGGGCGAATCGTAGCGCGAGGCGTCGATAATCTGCTGGCCCACCTTCAGCACCTCGATCACGCCGATGAGCATCACCAGCGACGTGGTCTTGATCATGCGGGTGGCCAGGTTGATGGACTGGGGGATCAACCGCCGCAGGGTCTGGGGGATCAGGATGTGGCGGTAGATTTGCAGCTTCGTGAGTCCCAGCGCCTGGGCGCTCTCGATCTGATGCCGGGGGATGGAGGTCAGCGCGCCGCGCACCAGATCGCCCATCTCGCCCGCGCCCCAGTAGGTGAACACCAGCACCGCCGCGGCCTCGCCGGAGATCTGGATGTCGAAGGCCTTCGCCAGTCCGAAGTAGCACAGAAACAGCAGCACCAGCTGGGGAACGATGCGGATGATCTCCAGATGGATGCGGCACAGCAGCCGGATCAGCGGGTTCTTCAGAGTCATCACCATGCCCAGCACCAGTCCCAGGGCGATGGAGAGCGCGATGGACGCCGCCGAGAGCTCCAGCGTCACGCCCAGGCCGCCCAGCAGGCGCACCAGGTTCTTGCCCTTAAACAGTACGCGTATCCCCAAATCCTGCATAGCGCAGCCTCCTTTCAATCCAGCTGAATAGCAGAGACACCGGCAGCAGCAGCACCAGATACGCCGCCACCAGCATCATCAGCGCCTCGTCCGTCTTGTAGTACATGCCGATCAGATCCTTGGCCACGTACATCAGATCCGCCAGCGCCACGGCGCTGAACACGCTGGTTTCCTTGATCAGGAAGATCACGTTGGCGCACAGCGCCGGAATGGCCGTAGCCAGCGCCTGAGGCAGGATCACGTAGCGCAGATTTTGCAGATTTGTCAGTCCGATGCAGGCGCCGGCCTCCCGCTGGGAGACCTCCACCGCCTCTAGGCCGCTGCGCAGCGCCTCCGCCATGTAGGCTCCGCCCAGAAAGCTGAGGCCGATGATCGCGCAGGACTCCGAATCCAGTTTGATCCCCACCTTCGGCAGTCCGAAGTACAGAAAGAACAGCTGCACCAGCAGCGGCGTGTTCCGGGCCAGCTCAATGTAGATGGCCGCGACGCGCCGCAGCACCGGTATGCGGAGGCTCTGCACGATGCAGCACAGCAGGCCCACCACCATCGAGAGCACAATGCCGATCGCCGCGATGCGCAGCGTGAGCCCCGCCGCCTTCACGTACATCGGCGTGAATTTCTGAACGAATGTCCAGTCCATGCAGACACCTCCTCTGCCACAGTATGGTATGTGGGTTCAGGCCCGGTTGGTTCCCTCCGGCGCAGGCTTCGGCAGCACCTCGTTCATGCTGCCCGTGCGGTAGCCTGCCAGATCCAGCGTGACGTAGTGGAAGCCCAGCTCCTTCAGGCGCTTGTACACCCTCAGGCGGGTAGTTTCCTCCATGAACCTTCCGAATTCGGCGGGAAGCAGCTCGATGCGGGCCACGTCGCCGTGGATGCGCACACGCAGCTGATGAAAGCCCAGATCCAGCAGGTACTGCTCCGCCGCGTCCACCATGTGCAGCTTCTCCTCGCTGATGGTCTCGCCGTACACGAAGCGCGACGACAGGCAGGCGAAGGACTGCTTGTTCCAGGTGGGCAGGCCCAGCTCCCTCGAGAGCGCGCGGACGTCCGCCTTGTTGAGCCCCGCCGCCCGAAGCGGACTCTTTACGCCCAGCTCCTTCACCGCGATCAGGCCGGGACGGTAGTCGCCCTCGTCGTCCAGATTGGAGCCCTCCGCCACCGCGGCGAGGTTCCGCTCCCGGGCGATGCTCCAGATCTTCTCGAACAGCTCGTGCTTGCAGAGGTAGCAGCGGTTCGTGGGATTCTTGCGGAAACCCTCGATGTCCAGCTCCTCCGACCGGCACACCACGTGCTCGATGCCGTTCTCCCGGCAGAAGGTCTGCGCCTCCTTCAGCTCCCGCTCAGGGAAGGAGCAGGAGGAGGCCGTCACGGCGATGGCGCGCGCCCCCAACACATCGTGGGCCACACGCAGCAGGAAGGTGGAATCCACGCCGCCGGAGAAGGCCACCACCACGCTGCCCAATTCGCGCAGGTACTCCTGTAATGCCTGATATTTTTCCTCAATCGTCAGCTTGCTCTGCATCGTATGCATGCTCCTTTGCGTTGTTTTTTGCCGCCGAATCCACGATCGCGCCGCCCAGGCAGACCTCGCCGTCGTAGAACACCGCGGACTGGCCCGCCGTCACCGCGCGCTGGGGTGTATCGAAGGCCATGCGAACATTTCCGTCCTTTAAGGTGATGGTGCAATCCTGCAAGGGCTGGCGGTGGCGCAGGCGCACCTGACAGCGCAGGGGAACGCCATCTTCAACCGGCGGATGGCACGCCAGCCAGGTGCATTCACTGCCCTCGGCATAGTCGCTGAACAGCAGCGGCGAATCCTCGCCCTGATCCACGATCAGCCGGTTGCGCTTCAGATCCTTTTCTACCACGAACCAGCGCCTGCCGTCCCCGCTGCCGCCGATGCCCAGGCCCCGGCGCTGGCCCGGCGTGTAGTACATCAGGCCGTCGTGCCGTCCGACGATCCTGCCGTCCACCGCCACGATGTCCCCGGGCTGTGCCGGAAGGTAGCCGGAGAGAAACTGCCTGAAGTTGCGCTCGCCGATGAAGCACACGCCGGTGGAGTCCTTCTTTTCGCTCACCGGAAGGCCCTCGTCCCGGGCGATATGGCGAATCTCCGCCTTGGTGAGATTTCCCACCGGGAACATCGCCCTGGAGAGCGCGCGCTGGTTCAGCATGTACAGAAAGTAGGTCTGATCCTTGTTCTCGTCCTTCGCCCGCAGCAGGCGGTAAGCTCCTTCCGATTCGTCCAGCCGGGCGAAGTGGCCCGTGGCCAGCTTGTCCGCGCCCAGCTTCTCCGCGAGGTCCAGAAACACGCCGAACTTGATCTCCCGGTTGCACAGCACGTCCGGGTTCGGCGTGCGTCCCCTGCGATACTCCTCCAGAAAGTGGGCAAACACACGCTCCCGGTACTCCCGGGCAAAGTTCACGCTGTAGCAGCGGATGCCGATGGCGTAGCACACCCGGCGCACGTCCGCCCAGTCCGGCTCCGAGGTGCAAACGCCGCAATCGTCCTTCTCCTCCCAGTTGTTCATGAACACGCCCGTAACCTCGTGCCCGGCGCGCTTCAAAAGCAGCGCGGCCACCGAGGAATCCACGCCGCCCGACATCCCAACGATGATATTGGCCATACATTTCTCCCTGTGCCCTCCACAATACCTATTAAACAGATATGAAAAACATGAATATAATACCATGCCCATGGGCGGCTGTCAATCGTTCGCGGGGGAAGATTGCAAAGCTTTAACAGGCGGCGGGGGAGGGATCGGAAGGGGAAAGGCTTGCGCGGACGGGACAAAAAGAATATAATGGTAGCATACCTGTCTGATACATATTTCATTTTGGAGGATAAAAATGGAAAAATCGAAGGTTTATTTCTCGGATTTCCGCGTCGCAGTGGGCAGCAGCGGCCTCGTGGGCAAGCTGAAGAAGCTGATGGAGAAGGCCGGGATCGGCCAGATTGACATGGACGGCAAGTTTGTCGCCATCAAGATGCACTTCGGCGAGCTGGGCAATCTGAGCTTTCTGCGCCCGAACTATGCCCGCGCGGTGGCGGATCTGGTGAAGGAAATGGGCGGACATCCCTTCCTGACCGACTGCAACACCATGTATCCCGGCAGCCGCAAGAACGCCCTGGAGCACCTGGAGTGCGCCTGGGAGAACGGCTTCACGCCGCTGACGGTTGGTTGCCCGATTCTCATCGGCGACGGCCTGAAGGGCACGGACGACATCGCGGTGCCGGTTGTCGGCGGCGAGTACGTCAAGGAGGCCTACATCGGCCGCGCCATCATGGATGCGGACGTGTTCATCAGTCTGACCCACTTCAAGGGCCACGAGATGACCGGCTTCGGCGGAACCATCAAGAACATCGGCATGGGCTGCGGCTCCCGCGCGGGCAAGAAGGACCAGCACAGCAGCGGCAAGCCCACCGTCAGCGCGCCCCTGTGCCGCGGCTGCCGCCGCTGCCAGCGCGAGTGCGCCAACAACGGCCTGGAGTTCGATCCTGATACCAGGAAGATGCGCGTCAATTCCGACAACTGCGTGGGCTGCGGACGCTGCCTGGGCGCCTGCAATTTCGACGCGATCCACTTCGTGCAGAACAACGCGCCCCGCGACCTGAACTGCCGCATGGCGGAGTACGCCAAGGCCGTGGTGGACGGTCGCCCGAGCTTCCACGTCTCCCTGATCGTGGACGTGTCCCCGAACTGCGACTGCCACTCCGAGAACGACGCGCCCATCCTGCCGGACATCGGCATGCTGGCCTCCTTCGATCCCATCGCGCTGGATCAGGCCTGCGCCGACCTCTGCCAGAAGGCCGCGCCCATGCCCAACAGCCAGCTCTCCGACAACATGAAGAGGAGCGACTTCCACGATTTCTGCGACCACTTCACCAACAACAAGCCGGAATCCGAGTGGAAGAGCTGCCTGGAGCACGGCGAGAAGATCGGCCTGGGCTCCCGGGAGTACGAGCTGATCGTGGTCAAGTAAGAGCAGCACGATTCATGCCCTGCAGCCTCCGTTGCTGCGGGGCTTTTCCGTGCTTCATCTACAAAATTGACACATCCGGCACGAATCTCCCTCTATTCAGAATGCCGCGAATCATATATAATGAAGGAACAGGGGTGAGCGGACATGATACGGATGGAAATTGCCTTGTTTCTGGTGCTGGCGTTTGTGGCGATGAACTACTTTACCGCGGAGCGCAGGTACAGCCGGCTGCACCGAACCTTTGCACTGCTGCTGGTGACGGTGCTGGTGAACCTGGTCTTTGACGGCGTGACGGTCTACACGGTGAACCATCTGGACGCGGTGCCGTGGCTGCTGAACGAGGTTCTGCACCGCATCTTCATCGGCTCGATGGTGGTTGCGGTGTACCTGTTCTACGAGTACATCTCGCTGCTGGTGGAGGAGGAGACGGGCAAGCCGCGCCGCCATAACCTGGCGGCGAGGATCTATCTGGCGGTTGCCATGCTGGGCGTACTGCTGCTGCCGGTGCACTACGCGATCTCGCCCCAGGGCAACTACTCTGACGGAATCCATGTGCAGGTGTGCTACACCTCGGTCGCGGTGTATCTGCTGCTGTGCACGGGGATCCTGCTGCGCAATTGGGGTAAGATCAATCCCAAGAAGAAACGCACCATCTCCGTGGCGCTGGCCATTGAGCTGCTCGGGGCGGTGCTGCAGGCGTTCAACCCCACCTGGCTGATCAGCGGAATGGGCCTTACGCTGATGACGATTTCCTTCTATCTGACGCTGGAGAACCCGGACATCCTGCGCGCCGAGCTTACGGAGCAGAAGATGGGCATGCTCTACCTCAAGAGCCAGGTCAATCCCCACTTTTTGTACAATACGCTGGACACCATCCGCATTCAGGCGCAGCTCAACGGCGATCGGAAGGTTGCCGACCTGCTGATGCGCCTGGTGGACTTCTTCCGTCTGAGCGTGAAGGTGAACCAGCAGATGGTGGCGCTGGACGACGAGCTGGAGTTGCTGGAGGCCTACATGGAGCTGATGTGCCACCGCTATCCGGAGCTGCTGGTGCGCTACGACATCGATCCCGATCTGGGCGGCGCGCTGGTGCCCAACTTCATTCTCCAGCCTATCGTGGAAAACAGCCTGCTGCACGGCCTGAAGAACCGGGGCTACAAGGGCGAGGTGGCCATCTCCGCCAGGAGAATGGGCAAGGAGAGGTTCGAGATTCAGGTGCGCGACACCGGCAGCGGCTTCAGCGAAGAGAGCAAGGCGCGCGTGGACGAGCTGCTGTTGCACTACGACCGCCAGGCGCCCAGGCTGGAGGGCAACAGCATCGGCATTCTGAACGTGCAGAAGCGCATCAAGCTGCTCTGCGGCAGGGACTGCGGCCTTTCCTACACGGAGAACCCGGACGGCGGCGTGACGGCGCACCTGCTGCTGCGCATTGGCAAGGAGGATGAGCGATGAAGAAGCTGCGTGTGCTGCTGGTGGACGACGAGATCATGATCCGCGAGGGCTTCAAGCGCCTGTTCGACTGGGAGGCTCACGGCTGCGAGGTGGTGGGGGAGGCCGCCGACGGCATGGAGGCGCTGGGACAGATCGACGCGCTCCGGCCCGACATCGTCATCATGGACATCAACATTCCCATCATGAACGGCCTGAAGGTGATCCAGACGGCGCGGGTGAAGCACCCGCAGACCGCCTTCGTGATCGTCTCCGGCTACGACGACTTTTCCTACTGCCAGCAGGCGCTGCGGATGCAAATCACCGATTACATCCTCAAGCCCGTGAACTACGAGGAGTTCGGCAGCTGCATCGACAATCTGAAGATTTCCCTCTTCGAGCAGAGCGTATCCCGGGAGGCTGAGCAGCAGGAGGAGCGGCTCATCACCCGCATGACCCGCTTTTTGCAGGCGCACCTTGCCGAGGAGCTGAGCCTGGGCGTGCTGGCGGAGGAGTTCCACCTGAGCGCCCAGTACGTGAGCCAGCTCTTCAAAAACGAGATCGGCGTGGGCTTCCTGGCCTACCTGACCAACATCCGCATGGAGAAGGCGAAGAAGCTGCTTTTGTCCACGCAGCTGTCCGTGGCCGAGGTTGCCGAGCGCGCGGGCTATGCGGACTACCGCGTGTTCACCAAGTCCTTCAAGAAGGCCGAGGGCGTGACCCCCTCCCAGTACCGGCGGGAGTTCCTGGATGGCGCGCACTGAGGCAGGAGAGAGTATGCAGATCGGAGAGCATATGAAACGAAACTACATTCCCAATATTCTCACGACGCTCAGAATGCTGGGCGCAGTTTTGCTGCTGCTGACAAAGCCGCTCACGCTGCCGTTCTACCTGCTCCACATCTTCTGCGGGCTGACGGACGCGCTGGACGGCGCGTTCGCCCGGGCGCTGCATGCGTCGAGCCGCTTTGGCGCGCAGCTGGACAGTATCGCCGATCTGATGTTCTACGGCGTGATGATGGGCAAGCTGATGCCGATCCTGCTGGAGCGCATGCCGGCGAGCGTGTGGTGGATCGTGGGCGCGGCTGTGTTCATCCGCCTGTGCGCCTATGGCGTGGCCGCAGTCACCCAGCACAGGTTTTCCGCACTGCACACCATACTCAACAAGCTTACGGGACTGCTGGTGTTCCTGGTTCCCGGGATGCTGGCGCTGCCCGCAGCCGTGCCGCTGTGCCACGGGGTCGCAGTGATGGCCCTGATCTCGTCCTCGCACGAGCTGTGGCTGCACATCCGTGCGGCGAGAAATTCAAAGGAGGATTGAAGCGTGAAGAAATGGTTCGACGAGGAGTATGCCTGGGAGATCGAGGTCATCGGCTTTCTGCGGGGCGAGCGCACGGAGCACTACTGCCGCAACGGCGAGGAGATCGGAGACAAATATCACTGCACCTACGGCTGTCCGGTCAATCAGGACGGTCAGGGCATCTGCTCGAAGGCGATGATTACGATGTTTCCCATCATGGAGGCCGTGCGCAGCGGCGGCGATCTTCGAAACATCGGCGGCAGTGGAAAATATTGCAAGGACGTGGTGTGTCCCGACGGGTGCGTGCTGTTCCGCATGACCGCCACGCCGCTGGGCAATGAAAACTTCTTCCGGGGCCGCTTCTTTGAAGCGCCGGAGGAATGATCTGGAAAATTGACACATTTCCCTGCAAAACCGGACTATCGGCTGCGGGGATTTTGCCTTACAATGGGGAGCGTCAAGAGAACAAAGACGAAAACCCATTGGAGGATGAATTACATGAACAAGCGGCTTTACAGATCCAATCGAAACAAGATGCTCTGTGGCGTGTGCGGCGGCATCGCCGAATATTTTGACATCGACCCCGCGCTGGTGCGGCTGGGATGGATTGTATTCTGCATCCTGGGCGGCAGCGGCGCGCTGGCCTATCTGATCGCAACCATCATCATGCCGCGCAGGCCGCTGGGCTGCTGAGCGCGCATCGGGAGGAAACCATGGAAAACGTACTGGAAATTTCGCACCTCTGCAAGCGCTTCGGCGACGTGCAGGCGGTGCAGGACCTGAGCTTTCAGGTGCGGGAGGGCGAGCTGTTCGCCTTTCTGGGCGTGAACGGCGCGGGCAAGTCCACCACCATCAACATCATCTGCGGCCAGCTCGAGCGGGACAGCGGCAGCGTGCGCATCTGCGGAACCGAGCTGGATGCGGGCGACCGGCAACTGCGGAGCAAGCTGGGCGTGGTGTTCCAGAGCTCCGCGCTGGACAGGAGCCTGACGGTGCGGGACAACCTGGCCAGCCGCGCGGCGCTGTACGGCATCACCGGAAAGGAATTTGCACAGCGGCTCGACGAGCTTGCGGAGCTTTTGGACTTCGGCGACCTGCTCAAGCGCACGCTGGGCAAGCTCTCCGGCGGACAGCGGCGGCGCATCGACATCGCCCGGGCGCTGGTGCACGATCCGAAGATCCTGATTCTGGACGAGCCCACCACCGGTCTGGATCCCCAGACCCGCAAGCTGATGTGGGACGCGGTGCAGCGCATGCGCCGCGAGCGGCAGATGACGGTGTTCCTCACCACCCACTACATGGAGGAGGCCGCCGACGCAGACTACGTGGTAATCCTGGACAGCGGCAGGATCGCCGCCGAGGGCACGCCGCTGATGCTGAAGAACGCATACACCGGCGACTTCATCACCCTCTACGGCGCCAGCGAGGAGGAGGTGCGGTCGCTGAACCGGCCCTTTATCCGCATGCGGGACGCCTACCGCATCGCCGTGTCCGATACGGCTGCGGCCACGGAGCTGATCCTGCGAAGGCCGGAGCTGTTCCGGGACTATGAGATCACCAAGGGCAAGATGGACGACGTGTTCCTGGCCGTGACCGGCAAGAAGCTGACGGGAGGTGCGGAAAAATGACCCAGCTCTGTGCGCTGATCCGGCGCAATGTGAAGCTCTACTTCAAGGACAAGGGCATGTTCTTCACCTCGCTGATCACCCCGCTGATCCTGCTGGTGCTCTACGGAACCTTCCTCGGAAACGTCTACGAGGACAGCTTCCGCGGTGCGCTGGAGGCTGCCGGAGCTGCCGTGCCGGACAAGCTCATCGGCGGCTGCGTGGGCGGGGAGCTGACCTCGTCGCTGCTGGCGGTTTGCTGCATCACCGTGGCCTTCTGCTCCAACTTTCTGATGGTGCAGGATAAGGTCGGCGGCGCGCGGCGGGATCTGACCGTCTCCCCGGTGGGGCGCGGCACGCTGGCGCTGGGCTACTACATCGCCAACCTGATCTCCACGCTGCTGGTGTGCTTCTGTGCGGTGGGACTCTGCCTGATCTATGTCTCCCGTGTGGGCTGGTACCTCACGGCGCAGGACGTGCTGCGGATTCTGCTGGACGTGCTGCTGCTGGTGATCTTCGGCTCGGCGCTCTCCAGCGTCATCAACGTCTTCATCCGCAGCCAGGGCCAGATGTCGGCGGTGGGAACCATCGTCAGCGCGGGCTACGGCTTCCTTTGCGGCGCGTACATGCCCATCTCCCAGTTCTCCGAGGGCCTGCAGAAGCTCATCTCCCTGCTGCCCGGCACCTACGGCACCTCGCTTTTGCGCAACCACTGGCTGGGCGGAACCTTTGCCGAGATGGCGCGCCAGGGCTTTCCGGAGCCGGTGGTGGAAGCCATCAAGGACTCCATGGACTGCAACCTCTACTTCTTCGGAAGCAGGGTGGAGATCGGAGCCATGTATCTGATTCTTGCGGGCGCGGCTGCGGCGCTGATCGCGGTCTACGTGCTGCTGAACCTGTGCATTGGTCGGAAGCATAGAACTTGACATGCGGAGCAAGTTTTCAGGAGGAACATGCGGATGAAACCCAAGGCGATCGTATACACGTCCAACACCGGCTACACCGCGCAGTACGCGCGCATGCTGGAGGAGCGCACCGGATGGAAGGCCCATTCCCTGGACGAGGCCTGGGGCGCGCTGGAAAAAGACACCCCGGTGCTCTATCTGGGCTGGCTGATGGCTGGTCAGGTGAAGGGCCTGAAGAAGGCGCAGAAGCGCTTCAAAATCTGCGCGGTCTGCGGCGTGTGCATGGGGCAGACCGGATCGCAGATCGAGGATGTGCGCAAGACAAACGCGCTGCCGTCGGAGCTTCCCGTGTACACTATGCAGGGCGGCTTCGACATGAAGCGGCTGCATGGCGTGTATAAATTCATGATGACGATCATGGGAAAGACCATGGGCAAGCGCCTCTCGCAGAAGCCGAATCTCAGCCCGGAGGAGAGGGATATGCTGCGGCTGCTGAAGGAGGGCGGCAGCTGCGTGTCTGAGGAGAACCTGTCCGGCTTGCTGGCCTGGTGCAGGGAACAAAAATAGAGACTGGCAAAAAGATGCGTCGCAATTCAAAGGAATTGCGGCGTTTTTGTATGGATTAAAGCTGTCTTTTTCAGCAGAAACCGCCTGGAGACGCATTCCGGGGCGCGGCAGCTGTACCGTCTCATTGCCCGTGAGCGAGAAATGGGCGGGCTGGATTGTACTTAAAATGCGTAAATTTGCAGATTTTCAAACGTTGGGAGGTGAAGAACGAACAATTTTTTGGAGGTAAATGTGATGACATTCCTTTAATGAAATGTTATCGGCAAACCGATGTTTGCAGCGTTCGCATGGCATTTTGTGGCATTGGACAGCACATATTTTATGCAAAACTGCGTCTTTGAAAAAATAATTGACAAAGTGACAGTAAAAGGATAAAATAGAACCATGTAATATTATGGGCGTGTGCATGAGGAATTTCCGTCCAGATTGTACCGCCGTCGTAGAGATCCAACTGTAAATTGCGCCGGGCGGCGCAGCAGCGAGGGAGGAAGGGAATTGAATGGCAGAGAATAATCTTTCGCACGAAGTCATTCTGACGATGGAAGGAATTGACAAATCCTTCCCGGGCGTGCACGCGCTGGATCATGTCAATCTGGAGGTTCGCAGGGGCGAGGTACACGCGCTGATGGGCGAGAACGGCGCCGGCAAGTCTACGCTGATGAAGGTGCTCACGGGCATCTACACCAAGGATTCCGGTACCATCACCTATGAGGGCAAGGAGGTCGAATTCCACGGCCCGAAGGAAGCGCAGGAGGCGGGCATCGTCATCGTTCACCAGGAGCTGAACATGATGAACCACCTGACCGTTGCGCAGAACATCTTCATCGGCCGCGAATTCATGAAGGATGAACGAGGAGTCCAAGAAGCTCTTCGAGCAGCTGGGCATCAACATCGATCCCACCGAGAAGATGGGCAACCTGACCGTCGGCAAGCAGCAGATGTGCGAGATTGCCAAGGCCATCTCCCACAAGGCCAAGGTCATCATCTTCGACGAGCCCTCCGCCGCGCTGACCGAGGCGGAAATCGAGGAGCTGTTCAAGATCATCCGCGACCTGCGCGACAAGCAGCTGGGCATCGTCTACATCTCGCACCGCATGGACGAGATCAAGGTCATCACCGACCGCGTCACCGTCATGCGCGACGGCGGTTACGTTGGCACGCTCATCACCAAGGATTGCACCAAGGACGACATCATCAACATGATGGTCGGCCGCGTGATCTATGAGGATCCCAAGACCAAGAGCATGGTTCCGCCGGATGCGCCGGTGGTGCTGAAGGTCGAGCACCTCAACGCGGGCAAGATGGTGCAGGACGTGAGCTTTGAGCTGCACAAGGGCGAGATTCTGGGCTTCTCCGGCCTGATGGGCGCGGGACGCACCGAGACGGCGCGCGCGCTGTTCGGCGCGGATCCCAAGGAGAGCGGCGACATCTACGTCAACGGCAAGAAGGTGGACATCAAGAGCCCCAAGGACGCGGTTGCGCTGGGCATCGGCTATCTGTCCGAGGACAGAAAGCGCTACGGCATCGTCGTGGACAAGAGCGTGGCCGAGAACTCCACCATGGCCCACCTCAAAAACTTCGTCAAGGGCCTCTTCATCGACAAGAAGAAGGAAGTTGCGGCCACCGAGGATTACATCAAGCGTCTGAACACCAAGACGCCGAGCACCGATCAGCTCGTCGTCAACCTGTCCGGCGGCAATCAGCAGAAGGTCGTTCTGGCCAAGTGGCTGGTCAAGGACTGCGACATCCTGATCTTTGACGAACCGACCCGCGGCATCGACGTCGGCGCGAAGAGCGAGATCTATCACCTGATGAACGAACTGGTCGCACAGGGCAAGTCCATCATCATGATCTCCTCCGAAATGACGGAGATTCTGCGCATGAGCGACCGCATCGTGGTCATGTGCGAGGGCAAGAAGACCGCTGAGATCGATATTGCCGGGGCTACTCAGGAAAGCATTATGCACGCTGCGACGCTGCGCTGACAGGAGGGTAATTATGGAAAAATTCAAGAATTTACCAATTGTCAAGAAATTGGGATTCAACCGCATCGTGCTGGTTGTAATCATGGTTCTATTGTACTTCCTGTTCTCCGTGGTCAGCGGCCGTCCCCTGGACATGGGCAACGTGCTCAATACCGTTGACTTCATGGGCTTCCTGGCGCTGGGCGTGACCTTCGTCATCGCCACCGGCGGCATCGACTTCTCCATCGGCCCGGTGATGTTCTGCTCCGGCCTGGTTGGCGGACAGCTTCTGGTGGTTCACGGCTGGCCGCTCTGGACGGCCCTGCTCGTCACCATCCTCGTCGGCCTCGCCTTCGGCGTCGCCAACGGCGTGATGGTCGCCTACATGAAGCTCCCGTCCTTCATCTCCTCCATGGCCTCCATGCGCATCGCCAAGGGCATCGGCCTGCTGGCGACCAACTCCGCCGGCGTCAGCTGGCCCTCCAGCGGCGCTGAGAACGACTGGTACCGCAATCTGGTCAGCTGCAACGGCGTGCCGGTCGGCCTGATCATCCTGCTCGTCACGGCGATCGTCTGCGCCATCGTTCTGAACAAGACCCGCATCGGTCGCTACATCCTCTGCATCGGCTCCAACCGCGAGGCGGTTCGCCTCTCCGGCGTGGATACCCGCAGGTGGGAAGCGCTGGCCTATGTATTCTGCGGCCTGCTGGCCGGCGTCGCCGCCATCATGTACGCGGGCGCGATCACCAAGTTCGCGGCCGGTCAGGGCGACGTGTTCAACAACAACGCCATCGCAGCCTGCGTCATGGGCGGCACCTCCATGGCGGGCGGCACGGCCTCCATCGCCGGCAGCCTGATCGGTATCTTCATCATCTCCATGCTGCGCGTCGGCATCACCGCGATGAAGTTCAGCCCCGACTGGCAGTACATCATCACCGGCGTCATCGTGGCGCTGTGCGTATTCGCGGACATTCGCAGCCGCGCACGCAAAAAGTGACAACTAGAGGAACAGGAGGACAGAATATGCAAACATTAAATAAGAGCGGGCGCACCCGCAAGTTTGATCTTCAGCGAATCGTTGTTCTGGCTGTCGCGATCGTGCTGGCTGCGGTATTCAGCATTGCAAGCAAGGAGTTCCGTCAGTATACGACCATCGTCACGCTGCTTGACTCCTTCTACTACTTCGCCTTCATGTCCATCGGCGTCACCTTCTGTCTGATCTCCGGCGGCAACGACCTGTCCGTCGGTACCGGCATGGTGTGCTACGCAATGATCGCCGGCATGCTGGTCAAGGACTTCGGCTGCCCGGTCTGGGTCGGCATGATCGTCGCCGTTGTGCTGGGCCTCATCTTCGGCACACTCAACGGCGTGATGGTCGCCATCATGAACCTGCCCGCCTTCATCGCAACCCTGTGCACCATGCTGATTACCCGCGGTCTTAGCTCGGTTGCCTGCGGCGGCGCGTCCATCTCCTGGCCGGCCCGCGCCTCTGAGGAGGGCTGGTTCCGCAACATCTTCAAGTACATGATGCCCAACGCCCTCGGCAAAAAGACGCCCATTCCCACAGGACTGATCGTCGTGCTGATCGCGATCATCATCATGTCCATCATCCTGAACAAGACCCGCATCGGCCGCTACATCATCGCCATCGGCTCCAACAAGGAGGCCGCGCGCCTGTCCGGCGTGAACGTGGTGAAGTATCAGATGTCTGCCTACATCATCTCCGGCCTGTTCGCCGGCATCGCGGGCATCGCCTTCGCGGCCAGCAACGCCTCCTCGATCACGGCCTCGTCCGGTCTCGGACTTGAGCTGGACGCCATCGGCGGCGCGATCATCGGCGGCACGTCCATGACCGGCGGCTCCGGCAGCATCATCGGCTCAATGATCGGTATTCTGATCCTGGCGCTGCTGAAGAACGGCCTGCCGAAGATCGGCCTCACCGGCGACTGGCAGCACGTCATCACCGGCATCATCCTGATCGCCGCCATCTGGTTCGACGTAATCAAGAACCGCAAGAAGGCGTAAGGCAAACGGCGGGAATTATTGCGGCAATTGTTAAAAGATGGTTGACGTTGTATGGTTTTAAGCGTATAATGTTAACTGCACCAAAACGATGATTACCGCGAAAAGCGGTAAACATAAAACACTTTTCAAGGAGGAACTTTCTATGAAGAAGATCCTGGCTCTCGTTCTCGCCATGCTGATGGTCGTCGGCATGACCGCTGCTATCGCCGAAGGCGAGCACATCGAAATCGTCTCCAAGGGCTTCCAGCACGAGTACTGGCAGGCCGTCAAGAAGGGCGCCGAAGCCAAGGCTGAAGAGCTTGGCGTGACCGTCAACTTCGTTGGCCCCGCTTCCGAGTCTGAGTATGCTGAGCAGCTGGAGCAGCTGAAGGCTGCCATCGACGCCGCTCCGTCCGCCATCGGCCTGGCCGCTCTGTCCACCGAGACCTGCCTGGACGCCATCGCTGACGCCCAGTCCAAGAACATCCCGATCATCGGCTTCGACTCCGGCGTTCCGGGCGCTCCCGAAGGCGCGATCCTGGCCAATGCTGCCACCGACAACTACGCCGCCGGCGCCATGGCCGCTGAGATGGTCTACGAAGCCATCGCTGCCCGCATCGAGGCTGCTGAAGGCACCGTCCGCATCGGCGTGTCCGCTCAGGACAACGTTTCCGAGTCCGTGACCCTGCGCGGCCTGGGCTTCATCGACAAGATGGCCGAGCTGTGCGGCTCCGTCAAGCTGGAAGGCGATACCTTCTACTGCGAGCATGCCACCTGCGGTTCCGACGATGCCGCGAAGGTCATCATCGAGACCCTGGTTCCCGCTCAGGTTACCTCCGAGCTGTCCCTGATCGACTGCAACACCCTGCTGTCCAAGGAAGACACCATCGCCATCTACGGCTCCAACCAGCACTCCGCTGAGGCGATCATCTCCGCCAACGAGAACCTGCAGGTTTGCGGCACCGGCGAGACCGACGTCATCGCTGCTGGCTTCGACTCCGGCGCTGTGATCAAGGCCGCTGTTGCTGACGGCGTGATGCTGGGCGCAATCACCCAGGCTCCCTTCGCGATGGGCGCTGCTGTCGTCGAGCTGTGCGTTGCTGCCGCCAACGGCGAGACCGTTGCCGACGTCGACACCGGCTGCCAGTGGTACACCGCTGAGAACATGAACGACGAGGACATCGCCGTCAACCTGTACAACTAATTCAAAAGAAACGGTTTACAGCTTGAACGCGGATTTATTCGCAAAGCGTGGTTGTCCGCGTTGATGTTCAAACGGCTGCGCATTAAGCGCAGCCGTTCTTCTTTTTCTGGCGCTCTGCCTCATAAACCAATCCACACAAAGGAGCTGTTCATCATGGTTGATCCGAATCTGGTTCCCAAGGTACGTCTGGCGGATGGCGCGCTCGTTCCCGCCGTCGGCATCGGCACGTTTGCGTCCGACAATTACACCGCCGATGTGGTTGCAGAGGCGGTGCGCGGTGCAATTCGATCCGGTTATCGCTTCATCGACTGTGCCAGCGTCTACGGCAACGAGGCGGACATCGGCAAGGTGTTTGCGGAGCTGTTCGACGAGGGCGTGGTGACGCGCGACGAGATGTTCATTACCTCGAAGGTCTGGAACGACATGCACGGCAAGGGCGATGTGCTTCTGTCCTGCGCAAAGACGCTGCGCGACCTGGGCCTGGACAGCCTGGACATCTACTTCCTCCACTGGCCCTTCCCGAATTACCATGCGCCGGGCTGCGACGGCGACAGCCGCAACCCGAATTCCAAGCCCTTCTCGGTCGAGCGCTTCATGGCCACCTGGCGGCAGATGGAGCGACTGGTGGACATGGGCCTTACCAAGCGCATCGGCATGTCCAACATGACCATACCGAAGCTCGAGGCGGTGCTGCCGCTGTGCAGAATTCAGCCCGCCATGATTGAAATGGAGCTTCATCCCTCCTTCCAGCAGCAGGCGCTCTACGACTATTGCATGGAGCGCGGCATCCAGGTCATCGGCTTCTGCCCGCTGGGTTCCCCCAAGCGGCCCGAGCGCGACCGCACCGCCGACGATGTGGCGGACATGGAAATGCCTGAACTTGTGAAAATCGCCGAGGCGCACGGCATTCATCCCGCGGCCGTCTGCCTCAAATGGGGCGTTCAGCGGGGTGAAGTGGTCATTCCCTTCTCCGTGCGCGAGAAGAACTACGTCTCCAACCTCGCTTGCGTGACCGGCGATCCGCTGACCGACGCGGAGATGCAGGTGCTGTCCACGCTGGATCGCAACTGCCGTCTGGTCAAGGGTCAGGTGTTCCTCTGGCCCGGCGCCACCCACTGGGAGGACCTCTGGGACCTGGACGGAACCATCACACAGTAACCGAAGGAGCAACGACCATGGCAATTTACGATCATCCGATCTTTTTCCGCAGGAACAGGGTGTTCCGCGTCTATCTGGGCGGCAAGCTGTTCCACGACTTCATGGGCGACGCGCCCGAGGATGGCTTCTATCCCGAGGAGTGGATCGCCTCATCGGTGCGCGCCATCAATCCGGGCCACACCGATCCGCTGGAGGGCATCTCCATCTGCGAGGAGAACGGCATGCCCTTCAATGAGCTGCTCTCCACCTACAAAGAGGAGTGCCTGGGCGAGCGCGAGGATCTTGGCGTGCTGGTCAAGTTTCTGGACAGTGCCATCCGCCTGCCGATGCAGGTGCATCCCACCCGCGCGGACTCTCGACGGCTGTTCAATAGCCCCTACGGCAAGGCGGAGTCCTGGCTGATCCTGGCCACCCGTCCCGACGCCTGCCTCTACTTTGGCTTCTCCCGGGAGGTCAGCCGCGAGGAATTTGAGCGCGCCGTGGACGCCTCCGAGAACGATAAAGAGTGCATGACCGCCTTCGTCAACCGCATCCCAGTGCAGACGGGCGACGTGTTCTTCGTGCCCGCGGGCGTGATTCACGCCATCGGCGCGGGCTGTCTGTTGCTGGAGGCCCAGGAACCCACGGATTTCACCATCCAGCCGGAGCACTGGTGCGGCGACTATCACCTGAATGACACCGAGATGTACCTCGGCTTGCCCCGCGAGGACGCAAACTCCTGCTTCGACTTCAGTCTCTATGGCGAGGAAGTGGTGCGCATGGGCCGCAAGGCCCCGCGCGTGCTGCGCGAGGAGGGCGGTGTGAAGCTGGAGGAGCTGATCGGGCCCGATGACACCCCTTGCTTTAGCATGGATCGCATCACGCTGGAGAACGGCTGCACGGTGCTGGAAAAGGCTGCTTGCATCTACATTGCCGTGGAGGGCGAGGGCGAGGTGCGCTGCGGCGAGTTTGCGCGCGCCATGAAGCGCGGCGACTACTTCTTCCTGCCCCAGGCTGCGGGGAAGTGCGAGGTCTCCGGAAGCATGCAGCTGGTGTGCTGCAAGGGCGGCGAATGACGCGCCGGACAGAAACAGAAGCATAAGGAGGCTCCCATGAGAGTCAGTCCAAATCTTGAACTGAAGGCGCTGGAAGCGGCGCTGAACGAGCTTTCCAGGGCGCGCGTCGCCATGATCGGCGACCTCTGCCTGGATCTGTACATTTTCGGCGACATGCGCCTGAGTGAGCTGTCCCGCGAGACCCCTCACTTTCCGATCCCGGTGGTCTCGGAGCGCTACAATCCCGGCGGAGCCGGCAACGTGGCGAACAACATCGCGGCGCTGAAGCCTGCGTCCTTCACGGCCATCGGTCTGGTGGGCGACGACTGGCGCGGCGACCTGCTGCTGCGGGCGCTGCGGGACAACGGCGTGGACGATGCGAACGTGATCCGCAGCGCCGAGGTCACCACCAACACCTACGTCAAGGTTATCCGCCGGGGAATCTCCGACGTGGCCTACGAGGATCCGCGCATCGATTTCGAGAACCGCAAGCCGCTGAGCGACGCGCTGGCGGACAAACTCATCGAGGCGCTGGATCGCGCGGAATTTGATGTGCTGGTGGTCAGCGACCAGATGAAGTACGGCTGCATCACGCCACGCATCCGCGAGCACATCAGCCGCATCGCCGAGTCCGGAAAGATCGTGCTGGTGGACAGCCGCGACCACGCGGCGGACTACCGCAAGGTCATCGTCAAGCCCAACAACGACGCCCAGTCCATCCATGACTTTGCGCAGCGCATCATCGGCAGAATTGCCGCACGCAACGGCGAGCGCGCGGTCATCACGCTGGGCAGCCAGGGCTGCATGGTGTACGACGGCGAGGCGATTCACTGCCCGGCGCACCCGACCAAGCCCCCAGTGGACATCGTGGGCGCGGGCGACACCTTCATCTCCGCCATGGGCACGGCCCTTGCGGCGGGACACGATCTGGAGACGGCCGCGCGCATCGCCTGCCTTGCATCGGCGGTGACGGTGCGCAAGATCGGTACCACCGGCACCGCCACTCGGGAGGAGATCCTGGCGGTGGCGGCGGAGTAAGTTGAAATCCAATGGGTAGACGAAATTCTACGTTGAATTAAAGGAGGAAACCATATGAATCCGAAGATGTTGGGCGCAATTCTGCCCGGCAACAGCACCGTTGAGCTGAAGCAGTTTGATGTACCGAAGCCGGGTCACGGCCAGGTGCTGGTCAAGACGAAGGCCTCCACGATCTGCGGTTCGGACATCCGCTGCATCTACCGCGCGCACGTCGGCAAGGGCCCCGAGGGCTATCAGCCGGGCATGGTCGCCGGTCACGAGCCCTGCGGCATCATCGTCGAGGAGGGCGAGGGTCTGAAGCGCTTCAAGAAGGGCGACCGCGTCATCGTGTACCACATCTCCGGCTGCGGCGTGTGCTACGACTGCCGCCGCGGTTACTACATCTCCTGCAAGAGCCCCCTGCGCGCGGCCTACGGCTGGCAGCGCAACGGCGGCATGGCTCCCTACGTGCTCTGCGACGAGAAGGATCTGATCGCCCTGCCCGACGAGCTGAGCTACGAGGACGGCGCGCAGGTCGCCTGCGGCTTCGGCACCTGCTACGAGGCGCTGATGAAGATCGGCATCTCCGGCAACGACCGCGTGCTGGTCACCGGCCTGGGCCCG
>SFNY01000118.1 GCA_004554085.1 Clostridiales bacterium
GTTACGCCGGCATAGAGCCGGATGCCAGCTGCCGCCAGCGCCTGCTGTGCGCCGCCGCCGATGCCGCCGCAGATCAGCGCATCCACATGCAGCGCGCTGAGCATCCCCGCGAGTGCGCCGTGTCCGCTGCCCGCTGTATCCACCACCTCGGAGGATACGATTTGTCCGTCTTCCACGTCGTAGAGCCCAAACTGCTCCGTGTGGCCAAAGTGCTGAAAGATCTCTCCATTTTCGTAGGTGACCGCAATTCTCATGATGGTTTCTCCTTTCGATTTTGCGTATTGCTCCATGATTTTTTGTTTGTAGCAGCCGCTGCAGCCCGGATTGCCTCCGCCGCACAGCGTCACGTCGCCGCCCTCGATCCGCAGGGGCAGGCCGTCCACCAGCACATCCGCCAGCTTTTTGCGCGCGCTGGCGTAGATCTGCTGTACCGTGGTGCGGGCCACCTGCATCTGCTCGCCGCACTGCTCCTGCGAAAGCCCTTCTTTGTCGATGAGGCGGATGGCCTCGTATTCATCCACGGTCAGAATGACGGGCGGCTGACATGCGCCGCTTTCCTCCGGCGAAAAGGCCAGCGTCCGGGGATAGTCGCACACCCGGCGGCATTTTCTCGGTCTTGCCAGATGGCTCAGCTCCTTCCTTCCTGATTCTGCGTCCAGTATAGCAAAAATTATCGGCATATGTCAACAATGATAATTGACATATGCCGTAAATATAGATATACTGTCGGAAAGAGGTGTTCATCATGGATGTACAGGACTTTTTCCCCATTTGGGCACAGCTGATGCCGCCGCATCAGCAAATCTTGACGCAGAGCGCCATCCGCCGAAGTATCCCAAAGGGAACGATGCTGCATAGCGGCAGCACGGAATGCACAGGGCTGCTGCTCGTGTGCAGCGGGCAGCTGCGCGCGTTCATCCTGTCCGACGAAGGGCGGGAGATCACCCTCTACCGTCTGTTTGAGCGGGACATCTGCCTGTTTTCCGCGTCCTGTATGCTTCGCTCCATGCAGTTTGAGATCATGATCGCAGCGGAGAAGGACACGGAGCTGTTCATTATTCCCGCCGATGTGTATCAGAGCGTAGCCCAGCAATCCGCCCCAGCGGCGAACTTCACCACGGAAATCATGGCCGCACGCTTTTCGGATGTGATGTGGCTGATGGAGCAGATCATGTGGAAGAGCTTTGACAGGCGGCTGGCGCGCTTTCTGCTTGACGAGAGCGCACTCGAAGGAACCGCCGTGCTCCATCTCACGCACGAGACCATCGCCAACCACCTGGGCACCGCGCGGGAGGTCGTCACCCGGATGCTGCGCTACTTCCAGAGCGAGGGGCTGGTGCGCCTCTCCCGGGGCAGCCTGCAGATCACAGACAGGAGCGGATTGGAGGCGCTGGGGGATGCATAAGCGATCCGCCATTCTGGCAGAGCTGTTTCTGAGCATGATGAAGGTGGGACTGTTCACCTTCGGCGGCGGCTATGCCATGATTTCTGTCCTCACAAATACCTGTGTGGAGAAAAAGCGGTGGCTGACGCAGGATGAGATGATGAATCTGACTGTGGTTGCCGAATCCACCCCAGGCCCCATTGCCATCAACTGTGCCACCTATGTGGGCTACAAGGCGGCAGGGATGATGGGGGCGATATGGGCAACGCTGGGGCTCATTCTCCCGTCGTTCGCCATTCTCTTCTTCATATCCTTGTATCTGGATCGGGTGCTGGAGATTCCGCGCATTGCAGCCGCATGCCGGGGCATCCGGATTGGTGCAGGGCTGCTGATCCTGGATGCGGGGCTGGCGATGCTCCGCAGGATCAAGGGGAAGCGGCAGCCCTGCCTCATCGCAGGCGGAGCGTTTGTGCTGATGCTGGCGGGCAATCTGCTCGGGATGCGTATCTCCTCCATCGTTCTGATGCTCGCCGCCGGAGCCGTCAGCCTGGCGCTGTATGCCGCCCGGCAGGCAGCGGGCAGGAAGGGCGGTGCAGGGAATTGATCTATGCAGAGCTGTTTGCAGGCTTCCTGAAGGTCGGCTTCTTCTCCTTTGGCGGCGCGTACAGCGCCATTGCGCTGATCCGTGACGTCGTGCTCTCCTATGGCTGGCTGACGGACGAGGCGCTTGGCACCATGATCGCCATCAGCGAGAGTACGCCGGGGCCCATCATGGTCAATCTGGCGACCTATGTCGGCAGCAGTCAGGCGGGGCTGGGCGGCGCAGCGCTGGCTACGCTGGCTGTCGTTCTGCCCTCGTTCTTTGTGATCCTTCTCGCCATGAATCTGCTCGGCAGCCTGCTCAGGCACCGCGCTGTTCAGGCGGTGCTGCAGGGAATCAAGCCGTGCATGACCGGCATCATCCTGGCAACCGGCGTGTACATGACGCTGCGCAGCTGCCTGCCGCTTTCGCAGGCCGGCGCGGTGGATTCCCGCGCTCTGCTGATCACCGCGCTGCTGCTGATCGGCCTGCACGGTTACCGGCACATCCGAAAGAAGAAGCTGTCGCCCATCGCGCTGATTGTTGCATCCGCCTTGCTGGGCATGCTGTTCGCATGAAAGCAGCCCCTTCCAGGCGCTCACAGGGGAGCGAAGGAAGGGGCTGCTCCTTATTCCTGCTCCAGCCCGCAGGCTGCGGCCGTGCGAATCAGGCAACGCTCATGCGTCACCGCATCGTAGAACCGATAGCCGCCGGAGAAGTTGTAGCAGTCAAAGCCGTGCCCGGCGAGAATCCGGCAGGCAATATAGCTGCGCAGGCCGCTCTGGCAGATGACGTAGACGGGCTTGGTGCGATCCAGCTCATGAAGCCGTTCCCGCAGATCGTCCACGGGAATGTTGATGAAGCCCTCGATGTGACCGGCGCTGTATTCGCCCGGCGTCCGCGTGTCCAGCAGCGTGACGCTGCCGTCGCGCGGCAGGCTGTCCGCGTCGGCCAGATGCCACTGACGAAGGAGACCGCGCGCGATGTTGTCCACC
>SFNY01000065.1 GCA_004554085.1 Clostridiales bacterium
CGAGTACGCTCCGGGCAAGGACGGCATGCTGCACATCTCCAAGATGGCCAACGAGCGCGTGGAGAAGGTCGAGGATGTGATGAACATCGGCGACGAGATTCCCTGCAAGATCGCGGAGATCGACTCCCAGGGCCGCATCAACCTGCTGCGCACGGATATCGTCTATGAGGACGAATCCATGCCGGTGCGCCGTCCCCCGCGCCGCGACGGTGATCGCGGTGGCCGCGGCGGCGACCGCGGCGGACGCAGGCGCGACCGCGACTAAGACGAATTCATAGAATGCATGGGATTGGATACACTGATGTGTGTCCAATCCCAAATCATAGCTGGATGTTTCGGGCGAGGAAATGCGCCCGTTTGTTTGAATGAGGAGAAATTATGCCTTTTGATCTTATGACGATGCCCAATGGCCTGCGGGTGATCGGGGAGCGCATTCCCCACTTCCGCAGCGCGTCCGTGGGCCTGTGGGTCGGCACCGGTTCGCAGCACGAAACGCCCGCCGAGGCCGGTCTGAGCCACTTTCTGGAGCACATGGTGTTCAAGGGCACCGAGAAGCGCACCGCCCGGCAGATCGCCGAGGAGATGGACGCCGTCGGCGGTCAGCTGAACGCCTTCACCTCCAAGGAGTGCACCTGCTTCTACGCCAAGACCGTGGACGAGCACCTGCCGCTGGCCATGGACGTGGTCTGCGACCTGGCGGTGCATCCCAGCTTCGACGCCAAGGAGATGGAGAAGGAGAAGGGCGTGGTGCTGGAGGAGATTTCCATGTCCGAGGACACCCCGGAGGATCTGGTGCACGAGCTGCTGATGCTGGCCTACTACGGCGACCAGCCCATCGCCCGCCCGATTCTGGGCAGCGAGGAGCGCATCTCCGGCTACGCACGGCAGGATCTGGTGAACTACTGGAGCGCCCGCTACCGGCCCGAGAACTGCGTGTTCTCCATCGCGGGCAACTACGACTGGGCGCGGGTGCAGGAGCTACTGGAGAAGCACCTGGGCGCGTGGACGCAGGACGGACTGCGCGAGGTGAAGTGCGTCACCCATCCCATGCCGCCCACGGTGATCACCAAGGAGAAGGAGATCGAGCAGGTGCACATCTGTCTGGGCTTCCCGGGCCTGCCCATCGGCGACGAGCGCAGCTACGAGCTGTCTCTGTTCAACAGCGTCTACGGCGGAGCCATGTCCTCGCGCCTGTTCCAGAAGATTCGCGAGGAGAGCGGCATGGCCTACACCGTGTACAGCTATCCCAACGCCTACACCGACTGCGGCATGCTGTCCGTGTACGCGGCCACCAACCCCGACACGGCCGTGGAGGTCTATGACCAGATCCTCGAGGAGACCCGCAAAATCGCCGAGGGCGGCCTGACCCGCACGGAGTTTGACATGGCCCGGGAGCAGCTTAAGGCCAGCTTCATCATGGGCAGCGAGTCCACCTCCTCGCGCATGCAGTCCAACGGACGCCGCCTGCTGCTGCTGAACGAGACCCGCACCGAGAGCGAGGTCATCGACCGCGTCAACGCCATCGACTTCGATTCCACCAACGAGCTGATGCAGCGCATCCTCACCGCGCCCCACGCGCTTTCCCTGGTGGGCAAGGGCGTGAAGGAGCTCGCTGCAAAGATGAAAAAGTAGGGCAGGGTGCCCTCACCCCGCCGCAAAACAAATGGGAGCTGCCTCAAAGCGATTTCGTTTTGAGACGGCTCCTTTGTTATGCCCTGCTCCTTTTACATTATCCACGCCCGCATCGAGCCACCCTTGTGTAAAGGGAGGTGGCACGGCGTAGCCGTGTCGGAGGGATTGTAACACTTCATTTTGTTAAGTTTCGCGGAGGTGCTTGAATCTTCACAAAAGCGGATGTACGATGTATCTGCAAATTACCAAACTAAAGTGCTAAACCAGTAAAGCGAGGAAGATGAACATGAAAGCAAATTGGATGAAAGTGATTGCCCTGCTTGTGCTTGCCGCGATGCTGATCGTCTCCACGGGTCTTGCCGAGGCGGTGGACCTTGCGGCCATCGACTGGAACGCGCGCTACACCTACGCGGAGCTGGAGGATCAGCTGCAGGCGATTGCGGAGACCTACCCGGACGTGACCGCGCTCTATCCCATCGGAACCACCTATCAGGAGCGCACACTGTGGTGCATGGAGCTGACCAACCCGGCGATTGACGAGGCCGACAAGACCGGGATCGCAGTCGTTGCGAACATCCACGGCGGCGAGCGCGAGTCCGCGTCCAGCGCGATGTACTTCGCCTGGTGGCTGGCCACCGAGTCCGCGACCGAGCAGGTGCAGCAGATTCTGGACAACTACGTGGTCTACATCGTGCCGGTGATCAACGCCGACGGCTACGAGCAGTCCTTCATCTACAACACCCGCCAGAACCTGCGTCCCCGCGACCTGAACGGCGACGGCACGGCCTTCTCCGATCCCTACACCGACATTGACGGCGACGGCTACATCGCCACGCTCTATCGCGGCACCGCCGATGCGCAGCCCGACCGCAAGGCCACGCCGAGCTTCGGCATGGAGAGCCCGGACTGGGACGGTAACGGCGTCCTGGGCGACGATCCGCGCAACAGTGGCATCGACATGAACCGCACCTTCGACTATCAGTGGAACCGCTTCGATGTGGAGACCGTTGAGACCGGCGTGATCGGCGCGAACGCCTGGAAGAATGCGGGCACGGCCCCGGCCACCGAGCCCGAGGTGAAGGCGATCCAGAACTTCCTGCTCAACAACGAGATCGACGCAATGGCCACGCTGCACACCGGCATCCAGTGCGTGCTCTACCCCTGGTGCTATCGCGCCTACGATCCGGAGGTGGATTCCGACGACATCCCCTACATGCAGGGCGTGGCGGCGGAGATGGCCGCAGCCTTCCAGGAGACCACCGGACGCGGCTTCTACTCCAAGTCCTCCTATGAGGATTATCCCACCAGCGCGGAGCTGATCGACTACGCCTACGGCCGCCTGAACATCCACGCCTACACCATCGAGGTGTACAGCGGCGGCAAGTCCGCGGACGGCAGCATCGAGGCCTGCAAGTGGGAGAACACGCTGCCGGAAGAGAAGTGGGTGTTCTATACCCAGGATGAGCTGGCCGCGATGGGTCTGGATCCGGCGGCGATCACCGATTCTCAGGGCAACGGTCTTGCCGAGGGCGAGGGTCTGTGGTTCTACACTGGCTCCACCGCGCAGATGGTGGACAAGGCGCCCGAGGATCAGGCGACCATGGTGCAGGGTTGCCGCGACGCGCTGCTGGTGATGATCGCCAGCGAGCCCTACGGTGATGGCTACACCAAGGCTGAGTATCTGAACTGGTAAACTGAAAAACACATCTTCTTCTCCTCCAGGATGCCCCGGCGCATGTGCGCCGGGGCATCGCGCATTTCTGCCGGTTGAGACAGCCTCCTCGGACGCCTCCCTTGTGTAAACAGCAGTCGCTCCCCGCGAAGCGGGTTGCGACCAGCCCGCCTTGGAATCCGCAGGATTCAGGCGGCGCTGCCGAAACCTGCGCGAAGGCGCTACGGTTTCGGTGCGTAAGGGAGCTGTCGGCGAAGCCGACTGAGGGATTGTTTGAACGGGCATGGAAGTCGCGCCACAAATGCCCTTTTCATCCCTGTCACACAAAAGTCCCACGTGGAAGGTCGGGGAGGGCCAGGGTGCGCTTGCGCGGGGAGGGAAAGGGTGTTATAATAAAAACTGTGAAAGTGTGCGGTTTTTCAAATGTGCCGCATAAGCTACAAAGGAGTCCCTATGGTTTTTTCCAGCAATCAATTTCTGTACTTCTTCCTCACGATCACTCTCGTGGGCTACTTCCTGCTGCACCGCTGGCGCAGGTGGAGCAATCTGTTTCTGACCCTGGTCTCGCTGGGCTTCTACGCCTGGGGCCAGCCGAAGTTCGTGGCCGTGATGGTCGCCTCCATCGCCTGCAACTGGCTGCTGGCGCTGTGGATCGACCGCGAGAAGCGCAAGCCGGAGCGGGGACATGCGAAGCTGGCGCTGACGCTGGCCATCGTGCTGAACCTGGGGCTGCTGGGCGTGTTCAAGTACCTGAGCTGGCTGCTGGACAACGTAAACGCCTGGTTCAAGCTGTCCTTCCCGGTGCCGGAGATCGCGCTTCCCATCGGCATCTCCTTCTTCACCTTCCAGGCGATGAGCTACGTGATCGACGTCTATCGCGGCGACGGCAAGGTGCAGCACAATTTTGTGAATGTCTGCCTGTACATCTCCTTCTTCCCGCAGCTGATCGCCGGCCCCATCGTGCGCTACCAGACCATCGCGGACGAGATCGAGAATCGCCGGGAGAACCTGCCGGACTTCGTGGAGGGCGTGCACCGCTTCATGCTGGGCTTCTGCAAAAAGACGATCCTGGCAAACAACCTGGGCCTGCTGGTGGATACGCTGTTCGGCCTGGACCACGCGAACCTGTCGGTGGGCGGCGCATGGATCGCCGCGGCGGCGTATCTCATGCAGGTGTACTACGATTTCTCCGGCTATTCGGACATGGCCATCGGCCTGGGCCGCATGTTCGGCTTCCACTTTCTGGAGAACTTCCGCTTCCCCTTCATCGCCAAGTCGGTGGCGGGCTTCTGGAAGCGCTGGCACATCTCCATGACCAGCTGGTTCCAGGATTACCTCTACATCCCGCTGGGCGGCAGCCGGGTCAAAACCCCGCGCCTGCTGTTCAACATGTTCATGGTCTGGTTCTGCACGGGCCTCTGGCACGGCGCGGCCTGGACCTACGTGCTCTGGGGCTGCGGCTTCTTCGTCATGCTGGTGATCGAGCGCTTCACCGGACTGGGCAAGTGGATGGAGAAGCACCCCGTCGGCCACCTCTACGCCATGCTGATGGTGGTGTTCTTCACGGTGATGATCCGTTGCGACAACCTGCCCCACGCCTGGACGATGTACGGTTCGCTCCTGGGCGTGAACGGCGCGGCGCTGTGGAACAGCGTCACCACCGTGCTCTGCCGGGAGTACGGCTGGTTCTTCCTGGCGGCGCTGGTCTGCGGCCTGCCGGTGCGGGACTTCATCGTGGGCAAGCTGCGCGTGAACGAGAACCTGGTGCGCGTTGCGGGCGCGGTGGCGCTGGTGGCGCTGTTCGGCATCTCCGTCAGCTACATCGCCGTCAACGGCTACAACCCCTTCATCTACTTCAATTTCTGAGGACAGGAGGATGCATATGCAGCATCTGTTGAATACGCTTCGCAACATCGCGCCGGATCGCGTGCTGGAAAACGCGCCGATGTCCCGCTACACCACCTTCCGCGTGGGCGGCCCCGCCGATGCGCTGTTCTTTCCGGCGAGCGTGGAGGAGCTTCAGAGGGCGCTGGCGGCGGCGAAGGCGCAGGGAATCCAAGTCTGCCTGATCGGCAACGGCTCGAATCTCATCGTGCGCGACGGCGGCATTCGCGGCCTGGTGATCGCCCTGGGCGAGCCCTTCTCCGAGCTTCGGGTGGAGGGCGCGCAGGTCTGGGCGCAGGCGGGCGCACGGCTGTCCGCGGTGGCAGCTGCGGCCCAGCGCGCGGGCCTGACGGGCCTGGAGTTCGCCAGCGGCATTCCGGGCACCCTGGGCGGCGGCTGCGCCATGAACGCGGGGGCCTACGGCGGGGAGCTGAAGGACGTGCTGCTCTGGGCGGACGTGCTGCTGGACGGCGAGCTGCGCCGCCTGTGCCGCGATGAGATGGAGATGGGCTATCGCAGCACGATGCCGCTGCGACGGGGAGCCATCGTGGTCTCGGCCTGCTTCGAGCTGCGCCGAGATGATCCCGAGGCCATACAGGAGCGCATGCGGGATCTGGCAAACCGCCGCCGAGCGAAGCAGCCGCTGAACCTGCCCAGCGCAGGCTCCACCTTCAAGCGCCCGGAGGGCCACTTCGCCGGGGCGCTGATCGAGCAGTGCGAACTCAAGGGCTGCACCATCGGCGGCGCACAGGTGAGCGAAAAGCACGCGGGCTTCATCGTGAACGTGGGTGACGCCACCGCAGCGGACATCCTGCGGCTCATTGAGCATGTGCAGCGCGTCGTGCAGGCGCAAACCGGCGTGCTGCTGGAGACGGAAGTGCGCATACTGGGGGAAAACTGAATGTCCTTTGCATCAAATGCCCGCGCGGAGATGGCGCGGGAGCTGTGTACCGAAAAATGCTGTTCCCGCGCGGAGCTGGCGGCTGCGCTGCTGGCTTCGGGCGGCATTTCTTATCGCTTCGGTCGCGAGGCGGGCTATGCGCTGTCCATCACGGCGGCGGAGGCGGCGGTGGTGCGCCACTACTTTCAGCTGCTCAAGCGCCACTTCGGCGTGACGGCCCAGATCCGCACGCTGCGCAGCAACTCGCTGAACGGCATGACGCGCTACCAGCTGGTGATCCCGGAGGAAGACTCCATGGCGCTGCTGCACGAGGCCGCCCTGTATGATCCGGACGCGCCCTTCGGCCTGCGCGCCGTGCCGCCGGACGCGCTGCTGAACTACGCCTGCTGCAAGAAGGCGTTTTTGAAGAGCGCCTTCATGGTCTGCGGCGGAATGTCCAATCCAGAGATCGCATATCATATTGAGATCGCCGCCCCCAGCGAGGATTTCGCCGATTTCGTTATAAAAAATCTCAATTATTATGAAATTGGCGCAAAAAAAGCGTGCAGAAAAGCAAAGTTTGTGGTATACTTAAAGAAGAGTGACGATGTTTCCGATGTGCTGACGCTGATGGGCGCGTCCCAATCGGTGTTGGCGCTGCAAAATGTTCGCATCAAGAAGGATGTGAGCAATCGGGTCAACCGGCAGGTGAACTGCGATTCCTCCAACATCAATCGGGTGATGGAGACGGCGCTGAAGCAGATCGAGGACATTCGCTATATCGAACAGGAGATTGGTCTGGAAAAGCTGCCCCTGCCCCTGCGGGACATCGCCGAAGCGCGGGTGAACAACGCCGCCACTTCCCTGGCCGGACTCGGGGAGATGATGGAGCCTCCGATTGGAAAGTCGGGGGTCAATGCGCGTTTGCGCCGCATCTCCGAAATCGCGCAGAAGCTGCGCTGCGGGGAGGAAATTGAATTGAAGTGAAAGGATCAAGGTAATGCTGACGAACGAAACCGTATTTGGGGCCTGCCCGACGATCACGCCGGACTTTGCGGCGCGGCTAGCCCAGTGCGCCTCCCAGTTTGAGGCGGAGGTCTATCTGGAGCGCGGCAGCGTGCGGCTGTGCGTGGACTCCCTCATTGGAATTCTGGCGCTGAACCTGCGCCAGGGCACGAAGGTGCGCGTGGTCACGGACGGCGCGGATGAGCGACAGGCCATGGAGGGCGTGTGCGCGTTGCTGAAGGGCTGACGCAACGGATGACTGCCACAACAGAAGAAAAACCCGATGCATTCGATGCACCGGGTTTTCTTATGGGTTGAAAGCGTCTTACTTGGCCTTCTTGCTGCTGCGGATGAAGTCCATGTAGACCGCCAGCAGGATGACCGCGCCCTTGACGATGTACTGCCAGTCGGAGTTGACGCCCATCAGGTTCAGACCGTTGTTCAGGATGCCGATGATCAGCGCGCCGATCAGGGTGCCGCCCAGGCGACCGGAGCCGCCGGACATGGAGGTGCCGCCGATGACGACCGCCGCGATGGCGTCCATCTCAGCCGCATCGCCGGAGGTGCAGGTACCGGAGTACAGGCGGGAGGCGATGGTGATGCCGGCCAGACCGGCCATCAGGCCGCTGAAGCTGTAGACCACGAACTTGACCTTCGCGGTGTTGATACCGGAGAACTTGGCAGCGGTGTCGTTGCCGCCGACGGCGTAGATGTGGCGGCCGATCCTTGTGCGGTTCAGGAACAGCACCGAGATGATGAAGATGATGATCATCGTGACCACCGGGGTGGGGATGCCGGCGATGTAGCCTGCGCCCAGGAACTTCCAGGCGTCGGTCATGCAGCGGATCGGCTTGCCGCCGGAGAACACGTAGGCGATGCCCTTGGCGATGTTCATGGAGGCCAGGGTGACGATGAACGGCGGGATGGTGGTCTTTGCGATCATGAAGCCGTTGAACAGGCCGAACAGCAGACCGGAGGAGATACCGATCAGGATGCCGACGATCTCGGGCATGCCACCCCAGACCACGGCGCCTGCGGCGAAGCAGCCGGACATGGCGATGATGGAGCCGACGGAAAGATCAATGCCGCCCAGGATGATGACCATCGTCATGCCGCAGGAGAGCAGCAGGTTCGGCGCATTCTGGCGCAGAACGTTGAAGATGTTCGTCTTGGTCAGAAAGGTGCTGTGCGTGGTGGGGTAGACGTAAAGGAAGATAATCATGACGGCCAGGGCGCACAGAATGCCCAGGTTGTCCTTCAAGTAACGCTTTACTGCTTTCATTGGGCTTTACCTCCTACCGATTCTAGGGTTGCGAGCTTCATAATCGCTTCCTGACTCAAGCCTTCGTCGTAGCTGATGCAGCCGGTCATCTTGCCTTCATACATGACATAAACGCGGTCACTCATGTTGATGATCTCGGGCAGCTCAGAGGAAATCATAATGATGGAAACGCCCTGCTTGGTCAGTTCGTTCATGATCTCGTAGATTTCCGCCTTTGCACCGACGTCCACGCCACGGGTAGGCTCGTCCAGAATCAGTATCTTCGGGTTGGTGGCCAGCCAGCGGCCGATCATAACCTTCTGCTGGTTACCGCCCGACAGGTTGGTAACGGCCTGCTCCTGACTGGGGGTCTTGGTGTTCATCTTGTCGATGAATTCCTGCGTGATTTCCGCCTCGCGCTTGCTGTTCACGTTGAGGTGATTGATGAACTGATCCAGCACCTCGATGGTGGAATTGAAGCGCACGCTCTGCACGTGGTACAGGCCCTCCAGCTTGCGGTTTTCGGGAACCATGGCGATGCCCTGCTTCATGGCTTCCACGGCATTGCGGATGTGCACCTGCTTGCCCTCGAGGTAGATCTCGCCGGTGGAGCCGGGGGTCAGACCGAAGATGCACTGCATGGTCTCGCTGCGGCCTGCGCCGACCAGTCCGGCGAAGCCCACGATTTCGCCCCTGTGCACCTCAAAGCTGACGTCCTTGACGCGCTGGTGGTTCTTCTTGCCGTCGTTGATGTTGACGCACTTGAGCACCACCTCGTCGGACTTGACGTGGTCGCGGGTGTAGTACTGATCCAGCTCGCGACCGACCATCATGGCGATCAGATCGTCCTTGGGCGTGATGGCAACCTCGCGGGTGCCGACGTAGGTGCCGTCGCGCAGGACGGTCACGCGGTCGCAGACCTCGTTCAGCTCGCTCATCTTATGGGAGATGTAGATGATGCCGACGCCCTGCTTCGCCAGATTGCGCATGATCTCGAACAGATGGGCAACCTCGCGGTCGGAGATGGAGGAGGTGGGCTCGTCCATGACCAGGATGCGGCAGTTGAAGGAGATTGCTTTGACGATTTCGACCATCTGCTGCTGCGCAATGCTCAGATTGGCAATCTGCGTTTCCGCATCGATGCCCAGATCGAACTGATCCAGCATCTTCTGCGCGTCGGCGATCATCTTTCCAAAGTTCACGCCGAATTTGCCCATGGGTTCACGGCCGAGGAAGATGTTTTCCGCAACCGTCATGTGGGGAACCAGAACAAGCTCCTGATGGATGATCGAAATGCCGTTGTCGCGGGCGGAGTTGACGCCCGTAATGGCGACTTCCTTGCCGTCAATCCAGATCTGACCCTCCTCCGGGTGGTAGATGCCACCCAGAACCTTGATCAGCGTCGATTTTCCTGCGCCGTTTTCGCCCAGCAGCGCGTGGATTTCACCGGCCTTGAGCTGGAAGTCCACCTTCTGCAGTGCCTTGACGCCCGGAAATGATTTGCAGATGTTCTTCATTTCGAGCAAGTATTCGCTCACTGAGTTTCACCACCGTTTCTACTTTGTGGGGCTGATTTGAAAAAGGGCTTTGCTCTGAAAGAACAAAGCCGCTTTTTCGCTATTTCATTTTAGCCGCTTTCGCAGCCTCTGTGAAATCCTGCCGTCAGATTACTGCCAGCCGTCGGTGCCGAACTCGGCGACGTTGTCAGCATTGATCATGAAGGTGTTGATGGGATAGCGGGCCTCAACCTCTTCGCCAGCAGCCCACTTGTAGTACACTTCAGCAATGGTCTTGCCGATGCTCAGAGGAGACTGAGCGCCGGTGCCGGTGACCTTGCCGTCAGCGATCAGGGCCTTGATGTCGGGGGAGCCGTCAACGCCGTAGATCAGCGCGGAGGAGCCGGCTGCCTCAGCTGCAGCGTAGGCGCCCAGAGCGGTCGGGTCGTTGCCGCCGAAGATGGCCACTGCATCGGGATGCGCGGTCAGAGCGTCGGTGCCGTTCAGGTTGCCCTGCTCCTGGTTGCCCATGCAGTCGATCTGGGAGACAACCTCGAAGCCCTTGCCTTCGATGGCGGCCAGGAAGCCGTCGGTGCGGTCAACAACAGACTGCATCGTGGGAGAATCCAGAACGATGATGGGGCCGCCCTCGGGGATCTTCTCGCACAGATCCACGCCGCAGACATAGCCCGCGTTGTAGTTATCGGAGCCAGCGTAGGAGACCAGGTAGGACATCTCGGCGACCTCGGTGTCGAAACCGAACATCGGGATGCCAGCTTCCTGCAGCTTGTCCAGTGCGGGGATGATGCCGTCACGGTCAACGGGGTTGACGAACATGGCAACGACGCCGCGGGAGATCAGGTCCTCGATCTGGGAGATCTGCTTCTCATTGCTGTTCTGGGGATCCAGGGAGATCAGCTCGTCGCCGTTGGCTTCGACGACCTCACGGATTGCGGCCTCGAGGGTCACAAAGAAGGGGTTGGTGCCGTCCATGCAGGTGTAACCAATCAGGTTGCCTTCCGCGATGGCGGTGCAGCCCAGCACCATAGCCAGGGCCAGCACGAGTACGAGAACTTTCTTCATAATAAGAACCTCCTTATTATTTATAACGGATGTCGCCACCCGCTATTGACGAAATGGATTCTGCATACTTCTTAATAAATATGTAGCTATCTATAAGCATGCGCAAATTTCTTTGGAAATTCGCATGTCTTTTTGAACCTCTTATATTATAGGTTTATTATCTCATTTTGTCAACAACAATTTTCAATTGGATGAAAAAACGACCGGAAAAATAGGAATATCGGGCGAGAAAACGCCGGAAGCGCGTCGGCTTCCGGCGAAGGTTGTAATCGGTATTTGTGTTGCGAACCGGGGCGGAACTCAGTCCTCCACGGGGCGTGCGATGGGCGCGTTTTCGGGGGTGAGGGGCGTGGGGGTCACGCGCTTGCCGCAGTGGGGACAGTCGTATTGTGCGTCGTCGGGATCGTCCAGAGAGATGAAGAACATTCGGCTGCACGCGGGGCAGATGCTGCCCGCCAGCGTCTCGGGATCGTCCGCGTCGCGGTCGGCCTTGCCGCCGAGCAGGTGCAGATGATCCTCGCCGCCCTCCATTTCGTCGTAGTATTCATCCTCGTATTCGTCATCGTTGATGCTGTGGAAGTCATCGCCGCCGCTGCCCTCCAGCTCAGCCAGATCGTCGTCGATGCTCTCGACATAGTCGTTGAGATCGTCCATCAGCTCCTCAACGCCCTCCACGCGGTCGCTGAGATCGCCCAGCAGCTCCACCATGGCGGTGAGCAGCCTGCCCTTGGAGGGATCATCCGAAAAATCCAAGCCCTCCATCAGTCCTTTCAGGTAGCCGACCTTCCCGAGGTACTCGCCGCCCTCGCGGGTGTCGATCTTCAGCTTGTCGCCGACGTTGATGAACAGCGGCACTTGAAGCACGAAGCCGGTCTCCAGCGTTGCGGGCTTGTAGGTGTTGGTGGCGGTGTCGCCCTTGAAGCCGGGCTCGGTGTCCACAACCTCCAGCTCCACGAAGTTGGGCGCCTGCACGGAGAAGGCGCTGCCCTTGAAGAAGCGGACGGTCACGTTGGTGTTCTCCTTCACGAAGGGGATGGCGTCGGCCACCTGATCGTGGGTCAGCGGCAGCTGCTCAAAGGTCTCCTGATCCATGAAGTAGTAGAAGTCGCCGTCGTTGTAGAGATATTCCATCTCCTTGGTCTCGATGTACGCGCGGGCGAACTTCTCGGTGGGGTTGAAGGTGCGCTCCAGCACGGCGCCGGTGACGACGTTCTTGATCTTGGTGCGAACGAAGGCCGCGCCCTTGCCGGGCTTCACGTGCAGGAACTCCACGATGGTCCAAACGCCGCCGTCCATCTCAAAGGTCACGCCGTTTCTGAAATCACTTGCGTTAATCATGGGGATAGTGCCTCCTCAAATAGTGTAGATGGTTACAGCTCGATCAACTGCTTCGGGGAAGTAATCGGGTTTACGTAACCTTCCGAAGTCAGCATCGCCATGTCCTCAATTCGGCACCCGCCGAGACCGGGGATATATACGCCGGGTTCGATCGTGATCACGTGGCCGGGCTGAAGCACGGTCGTCGATCCGGATGCGACCCGGGGCTGTTCATGAATAAAGAGTCCAACGCCGTGGCCAAGGCTGTGGCCGAATGCGCCGGGGTAGCGCGCCTCCAGGATGTCGCGCGCAATCTTGTCGAGGTCGCCGCAGAGCGCGCCGGGCCTGACCGCATCCAGCGCTGCCAGCTGGGCCTCGAGCACCAGGTTGTACATCTCTTTCAGTTCCGGCTTTACCTTGCCGAAGCCGATGGTGCGGGTCATGTCGGCGCAGTAGCCGTTGACCGTCGCGCCGAAGTCCAGCGTCAGCAAATCGCCCGACTGAATCGCGGTGTCCGAGGGGATGGCGTGGCACAGGGAGCCGTTGACGCCGGTGGCGGCGATGGTGTCGAAGGCGTTGCCCTCGCTGCCCAGGGAGAGCATCTCGAAGTCCAGCATGATCTGAACCTGCTTCTCCGTCATGCCCGGATGAATCTTATCCAGGATGTTCCCGAAGGCACGGCAGGAGATGGCGGCGGCGGCGCGCATGCTCTCGATCTCGCCCGCGTCCTTGATCAGACGCAGCTCCTCGGGAATGCCCTTCATGCCCTCGAGCTTCACGAAGGGCAGCTGCTTCTTCATTTCCTCCACGCTGTCGTAGCTGAGGAAGTCCGTCTCCACGGCCATGGCCTTCACGCCGTGGGCGTCGGTCAGCTCCTGCACACGGCTGATTTCGCGATGCTTTGCGTCCGTGGATACCACCCGGCAGGCAGGAGCCTGGCGACCGGCCTGCTCCACATAGCGGAAGTCGGTGACGATCACGGTCTCGTCCTTGCAGACGAACACGCAGCCCTCGCCGGTGTAGCCCTCGGTGAGGTAGCGCATGTTTTCACTGCGGTGGAGCAGCGCGGCGTCCAGCCCACGCTTTTCCAGCTCGCGCATCAGTCGCTTGCAGCGTTCCATTTGAATATGCCTCCGTCAGTCTCTACTAAGACACTTTATTATAGCATAGGTTTCGGGAAAATTCCAGCATTCCAGGCCCTTTTTTGGCGCTGCATGTGAATTTTTTGTTGAACCTGCGCCGCATTCGCCTCCTGTGGGGAGGGGAATGCAAAAAATCTGCGGGTTCAAACCAGGTATACCCCGCGGCGCGCGTCAACACTCTGCTTATTGCTGCTGCCTTCCGGCCCTGACAAGATTCACAGCATGACGCCGCACGGGACCCAATCATCATCACCCGCAGACGTAATGACTATACCATAGAAACTCCTGTTTGGCAATGCTTTTTGCGTAAAATATCCTTTAATCCAAATGGAGTGTCCGCAAAATGCGCACAATGTCGCCCTGCAAGCGTCCCCGACGGCGAAAAATGAAGTCCGGGTTTGCAGATGTTAAGAACGAGGACGCAGCTTTACCGCGCTGTCACATCAAGTTCAAAATTTGAAGGACTGGAGCTTTTGTCATGCAAAATGGCGGTAAAAAATGTAAAATGACGTGCAAATTGCTTGACGGATGCAGGACGGCGGACTATAATGACCGCGTCAAAAGCGAGAGCGCATTTGCGGGGCTGTTCCGCAGGGCGCATCGCCCAGACGGCGGCGGACGCCATCGCGCGGATCCGCTGCGAATGCCAGGATCGTTGAAATGAGAAGTCACTCAGAAAGGAAGGTTAACATGCTGAAGATCATGCTGATTTCCGATATGGAGAAGTTTCTCGAGAAAGTAAATAGCTGCCACGGCGATGTGCTGCTGCACCTGCCGGACGGCACGGTATGCAACCTGAAGGAGGATCACACTGCGCTGCAGATGCTTCGCATGATGAAGCTTAACGGCAAGGGCCTGGATCTCTCGCTCACCGACGTTCGCGACTATCCCATCATGATGAACTACATGATGAACGCGGCCTGAGCCAAACAATATAGCTGAAAAGCGTTGACATAGATCTGGCGGACGATTGTCCGCCGCAAAGCAAATCAAATTTTTGACAGAGTGGTTTTCAACGATCGAGGCGCGATTTGGATACAAGTCTGAAGCAGGAGGCGGCGGCCGGGGCGCAACAGCATGGCCCGGGTGAAAAGCACGCAGCTTCCGAGAAAATAAGGCGGTCACCGGTATTTGCCGGAGGCCGCCGTTTTTTTGTGCGCCGAACAGGCAAGATGAACCCCCAGTTCAACTGGGGGTGAAGAAAAAGACTTAGAGAAAAAGGCCTCCAATGCTATACTGAAAGCGGTGTGGCAACCACGAGAATAAAGCAAGGAGG
>SFNY01000018.1 GCA_004554085.1 Clostridiales bacterium
AAATCGTGACGCGCGGCGGAGAACCTCGCAGCGCATGCGTTTATGGAAAGGATGTTTTCACCATGGCAAAATCCCGCGAAGAGCTGCTTCAGCTGCTCAACTGCCCCGAGGGACTTGAGAACCTCAAGGAACTGATGAAGACCGAGCCCCAGCCGGAGACCGGTCGCGATGTGAACAACCACATTCACACCACCTACTCCTTCTCCCCCTACTCCCCCACCGCCGCGGTGTGGTTCGCCCGCGCCGCCGGTCTGTGCACCTGCGGCCTGATGGACCACGATTCCATCGCCGGCGCGGAGGAGTTCCTCGCCGCCGCCGAGGCCGCCCACATGAGCGCCACCATCGGCATCGAGTGCCGCGTGAGCTTCGCAAACACCCCCTTTGCTGACCGCAAGCTCAACAACCCCGACCAGAAGGGCGTGGTCTACATGGCGCTGCACGGCGTGCCCCACAACAAGGCCGCCGAGATCAACGAGTTCTTCGCGCCCTACCGCGAGAAGCGCAACGAGCGCAACCGCAAGATGGTCGCCGCCATCAACGAGATGATGGGCAAGTACGGCGTGACCATCGACTTTGAAAAGGACGTGCTGCCGCTGTCCAACTTCGCCAAGGGCGGCTCCGTCACCGAGCGCCACCTCTCCAGCGCCCTGGCCTATAAGATGCTGGAGGTCATCGGCAGGGGCGACAAGCTGGTCAAGTTCATCCACGAGGAGCTTCAGCTTCCCCTGTCCGGCAAGATCGAGGGCTTCCTCACCGATGAAAACAACCCCCACATGATGTACGACCTGTTGGGCTGGATCAAGAGCCAGCTGATCTCCAAGTTCTACATCGACGCCACTGACGAGTGCCCCGACGTGCGCGACGTGCTGGCCCTGTCCGACCGCGTGGGCGCGATCTCGGCCTACGCCTACCTGGGCGACGTTGGCGACAGCGTGACCGGCGACAAGCGCGCCCAGAAGTTCGAGGACGACTTCCTGGACGAGCTGGTGGAGTACGTGGCCAAGCTGGGCTACAAGGCCATCACCTACATGCCCAGCCGCAACACCAAGGCCCAGCTCCACCGCCTGCGCGCGCTGTGCGAGAAGTACAACCTCTTCCAGATCAGCGGCGAGGACATCAACCAGCCCCGCCAGAGCTTCGTCTGCGAGGCCCAGCGCGATCCGGAGTTCAGCAACCTCTACGACGCCACCTGGGCGCTGATTGCCCACGAGTGGCGCGCCACTGAGAATCCCGAGGACGGCTTCTTCTCCGAAAAGAGCATCGAAAAGTGGCCCAATCTCAACGACCGCATCGCCGCCTTCTCCCAGTTCGGCCAGGCCATGCGCAAGTAAGACAATCCAAAATATATTCCCGGTGCATTTGCACCGGGATTTTTTCATTCCTATTCGATGACGACGTCCGACGCGCGCAGGATCAGCTCCCGCAGCGGATCGTCCTCGCAAGCATCGCAGTCGAAGAACAGCACATGAATCTCCCAGCCATCGGACTCGCCCTCATAAATCTCCTCATAGAGCCAGTCCGCGCCCTCCAGTCCCTCGTCCATGCGCACGATCTCGCAGTCAGAGAAGCGCAGGCGAACCCGTTCCGCATCCTCGTAATTGCGCATCAGATCGAGAACCAGTTCCTGTCCGCTCTGCTCCAAGCGCTCCAGGACGGCATCGTGAAAGCCAAACTCCTCAATGAAGGAGCCGGGGTATTTTTCCAGCAGCTCCGTACGATGGCGGGCGTAGCTGCGATGCGGCTCCTGATTCCGCTCCTCCAGTTCCTGGACAAATCTGTCAATCTGCTTCTTCACCTCCGGCGAAACCACGCCCAGCGCCAGAACCCGCACATCCGCAACCCCGTCCAGAATCTCCCTCGGATAGTTCTCTTCAATCTGATCCAGTTCACGCTGATACCAGTCCGCAAACCCCGCCTTCAGCGCCGCCTCGTTGACATCCCTCCGGATTCCTTTCAGCACCTTATTGCGAACCCGCAAGTACACCTGTCGCGCCTTCTTGAATGCCTTCGTCCTTCTGTACATCGCCGGCGATGCCTGAAATTCCTCCGGCCACTCCTCTCCGAAGATTTCCATTGCCCTTTCCTGTGCAGAAGCCAGCCACTCCCGCTGCTTCTGGTCATACAGGCTCTGGAAGAACGCCTCCGAGAACGCCGCCGCCCGACGGTCGCCGCGCACATCGAAAATCATCGCGTCCTCCTGGATGCTCTCATACCACTCCCGCGTAAAGTACCGCATACGCCGCCTCCTTCCGCGCTTCCATTATACCATGATTCCCGCTCCCTGCATAGTCCGGCGCATCCCCCGCATACAATGCAGCAGTATGGAACGGGGAGGGAGCGCCATGCAGGCGGGCGAACAGGGGAACCACGGCCTCGTGCTGACAAACCGCAGCCATGCGGAAATCAGCGGTGTGACCGATGTGGATTGCTTCAACGAGCAGGTGGTGGTGCTGTCCACCACCCTGGGCACCATGACCATCAGCGGCAGCGGCCTGAACATCTCCCATCTCAATCAGGATGAGGGGCGGCTGGTGGTGGACGGCGAGTTTGACGCCATCGAATACTCCGGCAAGACCCGCGCCGCAAAGGGCGGATTCTTCGGCCGCATCCTGCGCTAGCATGCTGTTTTCCACGATCCACCAGGGCCTGCTGTTCCTGTGGATGATGGCCGCCGGGGTGCTCATCGGCCTGTGGTACGCCCTGACGCTGGGGCTGCGGCGGTTGATTCAGGCGGGCTTCTGGCTGACGCTCTGCTGCGATCTGCTCTTCGGCGCGGGCTGCGCGGTGATCCTCTGCGCGTTCCTGGTGGCGGGCAGTTACGGTGCGCTGCGGCCCTTCGAGCTGCTGGGAGCGGTCTGCGGCGCGCTGATCTGCCTCTGCGCCGTGCTGCCGCCGCTGCGCGCGCTGGGGCGATGGATGTCGCGCCTGGGCCAGGCCGTCATCAAACGCTTGCGTGCAAGTCGCTTCCTGCAAATCATTTTCAAATAGGAAGGAACAACCATGCGCCGAATCTGTATCTCTGGCCACAGCGCTGCTGCGCAGCTGCATGCACAGCTTCACCTGCACCACATCCGCGTGCTGCCCCGCTTCTGGCGCTTCATGATCCTGCTGCTGATGCTGATCTTCGGCGCGTGCGTGCTCTCGTCGGAGCTGAAGTACCGCCGCTGCTGCGCCCACCTTGCGCAGGTGCAGCTCGAACGCGACGCGGCCGAACAGCGCGTGGAGGCGCTCACCGAACGGCTCAGCGAGGTGCAGACGGACGCATATATCGAGGAAGTCGCCCGCAGGGAGCTGAACCTGCTCTATCCCGGCGAAATACGCTATGTGGCGCGCTGATTGACAAGCCCAGCGCAGAATGCTATACTGAAGAAAAACCAACAGCGAGGCGTTTCATCACATGGGATTTGAGGCAATCAAGGGCTACTTCAAGCAGAACCGGATGTTCTATCTCTTCGTCGCGCCCCTGTTCGGAACCTACCGCAACCACATCATGGCCCGCGCCCGCCGCAAACGCGGCATCGACGGCAACCTGGTGGTGTTCAGCTCCTTCGACTTCCGCTCCTACAACGACAACCCCCGCTACATCTCCGAGAAGCTGCACGAGCTGCGCCCGGAGACGGACATCGTGTGGCTGTTCCGGGACAAGGACGCCGCAAGGAAGAAGTTCAACATCCCGCCCTACGTGCGCGCGCTGAACTCCATCGACCGCGACGGCGTGGAGGCCCAGGCCCGCGCCCGGGTGACGGTGGACAACTTCAACAAGCGCTTCTATCTGAAATTCCCCGCCGAGGGCCAGATCTACATCCAGACCTGGCACGGCGACCGCGCCTTCAAGAAGGTGGGCTACGACAACCCCCATCAGTACACCCGCTTCAACCGCATGCTGGAGGAGAAGTGCACGCTGGGCGTGACCGGCTCCGATTACGGCGACATGCAGTTCCGCTCGGCCTTCCACTACAAGGGCGAGCTGATGAAGGTGGGCTATCCCAGAAACGACATCCTGCTCAGGGACGATCCCGCCGAGGGACGAGCGATCCGGGAGAAGCTGCACCTCTCCCCGGACGTAAAGCTCCTGCTCTACGCCCCCACCTTCCGCGATACCGAGCAGAAGAATCACGAGGTGCAGAAGGTGCGGCTAGATCTCAACCACGTGCTGGACGTGCTGGAGGAGAGCACGGGCGAAAAGTGGCAGTGCCTGGTGCGCGCCCACTACATGACCCGGGGCATCCCCTTCGACGACGGCAGCGGACGCTTGATCGCCGCCAGCGCCCACCCCGAGATGGCGGAGCTGCTCAAGATCTCCGATGCGCTGATCACGGACTACTCCTCCTGCGCCGGGGACTTCGCCCTGACGCGCAGGCCGATCTGGCTGTATCAGGACGATCTGGAGGACTACCAGACCAACAACCGCGCGCTGTACTTCGACATGAAGGACTCGCCCTACTGGGTGGCCGCCACGCCGGAGGAAATGGACGCGCTGATTCGCGCCACCACGCCGGAGCGCGCCCGGGAGAACTGCGACGCGATCCTGCGCTTCTACGGCGAGGCGGAGACCGGCCACGCGGCGCAGTCCGTGGCCGAATACATCATATCCAAGCTGGAACCCGCCGGAAAGGGACACAAATGAACGAGATTCGCACCGCCGTGGTGATCGGCGGAACCAGCGGCGTGGGGCGCGCCATCGCCCGTGTACTCGCCGCCGGGGGCGCGCAGGTCACGGTCTATGGCCGCAGCCTGCCCGACACGCCCGAAGAAAACATCGAATACCGGCGCTTCAACCTGCTGTGCGACGACTTCGCCGCCCTCGAAGCCCACAAGGATGCGGACGCGCTGGTCTACGCGGCGGGTCTGGGGCGCATCGCCCCCTACGAGCAGCTCACCGACATGGAGATCACAACCCTGTTCCGCACCAATGCGGAGGGCTTCGCGCGGGTGCTCAACCTGTTTCAGCCGCGGCTGCTGGAGGCAAGGCCGTTTTACTGCTCGGTGCTCGGTTCCATCGCAGGGCTGATCTCCTCGCCCATGTTCGCAGGCTACGGGGCCAGCAAGGCCGCCGTGGCCAGCCTGTGCGAGTCCGTCAACGCCGAACTGATCGCCCAGGGAAGTCCCAACCGGGTGCTGAACGTGTCCCCCGGAGCCATCGCGGGCACCGGCTTCTACGGCGGCGCGGACGATCCCGACAAGACCCGCGCGCTGGCGGAGGAGATCGTCTCTCGCATGCGCAAGCGCGAGATGCTGTGGATTCCCAAATACGAGGAGACCTACCGCGAGGTGCTGGCCCGCTACCGTGCCGACCCGGAGGCCTTCGGCGTGGAGAGCTGGCAATACAAGCAGCAGAGCGGCCGCGCGTCGGACAAGCCAAAGGGGAAGGTGGGCTTCCTCAGCGGCACCTTCGACCTGTTCCACATCGGCCATCTGAACCTCTTGCGCCGGGCGAAGCAGTACTGCGACTATCTGATCGTGGGCGTGCACCCGCCGGGATCCTCCCACAAGAACAAGCCGACCTTCATCCCCCTGGAGGAACGCATGGAGATCGTGGGCAGCATCAAGTACGTGGACAAGGTGGTCGTCACCCTGGACGAGGACGACGAGATGTACCAGCTCTACCCCTACGACTACCTCTTCGTGGGCAGCGACTACAAGGGCACGGAGCGCTTCAATCGCTACGAGCGCGAACTGACCCCGCTGGGCGTTAAGATCATCTACTTCCCCTACACCCAGGGCACCAGCAGCACCCAGCTGCGCGAGGCTCTGGAGCGCAAGTGAACCAAAGGAAGGTGCGTCATATATGAACATCGCGCTGATCATCGCGGGCGGCAAGGGCATGCGCATGCATCAGGAGATCCCCAAGCAGTTTTTGACCGTGAACGAAAAGCCGGTCATCGTCTACACCATGGAGGCGTTCCAGAAGCACGCGGATATCGACGCCATCGCCGTGGTGTGCATCGCGGGCTGGGAGAACATCCTCTCCGCCTACGCCCGGCAGTACGGCGTCACGAAGCTCAAGCACATCATCCCCGGCGGCGAAAACGGACAGGATTCCATCCGCAACGGCGTGCTGGAGCTGGAGAAGCACTATGATCGGGACGATCTGGTGCTGGTGCACGACGCGATCCGGCCCATGCTCTCGGCGGACATCATCTCCGACTGCATCGCCACCGCCACCCAGTACGGCTCGGCCATCGCCGTGGTGCCCTGCCAGGAGGCCATGCTGGAGACCACCGACCAGGTTTCCACCTGCGCAAGCTACCCCCGGCAGAACCTGAAGCGCACCCAGACCCCCCAGGCCTTCCCCATCGGGGTGCTGGCCGACGCGCACCGCGAGGCGCTGGAAAAGGGCATCACCAACTCCATCGCGTCCTGCACGCTGATGGTGGAGCTGGGGCGCACGATCTACTTCTCCCACGGCTCCGAAAAGAACATCAAGCTCACCACGCCGGAGGACATCGACATCTTCCGGGCGCTGCTGAGCCTGAACGGGCGCTGAGGAGGTTAACTGTGAACATCCATCACCCGCTGCTGGCGGAGGAACTGAACAACATCGCTGCGCTGAACCTGCCCTGGGATGATCTGGCGGGCAAGACCGTGGCCGTCACCGGCGCAACCGGGCTGGTGGGCAGCTATCTGCTGCGCGCGCTGGACGCGATCGACCGGGCGCACAGCCTGAAGCTTCGCCTGATCGCGCTGTGCCGGAAGCCGGAGGCCGCGAGGGAGCGCCTGTCCGGCATGGAAAACCTGAGCATTCTGCCCTACGACGCATGCGCGCCGCTGGATGCGGACTTCCGTGCGGACTATGTGGTACACGCCGCGTCGAACGCCCATCCGCTGGCCTTCTCCACCGACCCGGTGGGCACCATGCAGGCCAACCTGCTGGGCACGATGCAGTTGCTGGAGCGCGTCCGCGCCACCGGCGGGCGGCTGTTGTTCCTCTCCACCGGCGAAATCTACGGCGAGAATCCGGCGCTTGCAAGCTTCGACGAGCACAGCTTCGGCAGCGTCGATCCCATGCGCTTCCGCGCCTGCTACCCGGAGAGCAAGCGCGCCGCCGAGACGCTGTGCGCCAGCTACGTCCAGCAGTACAGCGTGGATGCGCTCGTTGCCCGACTCACCTACACCTACGGGCCGACGATCACCAAAGAGAACAGCCGCGCCGACGCGCAGTTCCTGAGGTGCGCCCTGGAAGGCCGGGACATCGTGCTCAAGAGCCCCGGCAGCCAAGTGCGCTCCTACTGCTACGCCGCCGACAGCGCCTCGGCGCTGCTGACGCTGCTGTTGAAGGGTGCAAGCGGCGAGGCCTACAACGTGGCCAACCCGGATTGCAGCGTCTCCATCCGCGAGTATGCCCAGACCCTTGCCGATCTCGCGGGCGTGCAGCTTGTGTTCGATCTGCCCCCCGAGGCCGAGCGCGCGGGCTACTCCGCCGTGACCCGGGCGGTGCTCGACCCCGGCAAGCTGATGGGCTTGGGCTGGCGCGCCGCATACGACCTGCGCATGGGCCTTGCCCACACGCTGGAAATCAGCCGCTGAAACAAAAAACCAACCGATTTCCCTCGGTTGGATCAGACTGTCGAAAAACCCCAAGAGAGCGCGAGAGGTCCGCAGACCTTTCGCATTCAAATCGTGATCGGCGGCGTGCACGGCGATCACGCAGCTGATTTTCGTCAGAAAATCGCCTCCTTGCAGATTTTGCGGCCGGAATTGCTTGCAATTCAAGCAAAATCTGGAGGGGGTGGATCCAACCGATTTCCCTCGGTTGGATTTTTTAGTATCCGTCAGGCCTTAACCGCACATGCTCCGCACCAGCTGAAGCGGGCGCTGCCAGTCGCCGTCGGGATTCTGCTCCCGCAGGCGCGCCTCCAGGCGGTCGGCCATGTCCGAGACCTGCTCCCGCCTGCGCCGCACGTAGTCGGGATGCTCGTCGAAGGTTCCGGACACCACCAGCGCCAGCACCCGACCCGCCATGTTCAAAATTTCCACATCGGACAGGCTCTGCTGGCGAATGTGGCGGTCGATGCGCTCCAGCGCGCGGGTGAGCAAATCGTCCATGGCGTACTCCGCAGCCAGCTCCAGAATCTCGTCCAGCGCCTCCGGCTCCCGGCTGAAGCGCAGCATCAGCGCGTTGGCATACTCCCGAAGCCAGCGCAGCTCGAAGGAGGAATCCACGCGCAGCGCCTCGTACTCCTCCAGCACGCCCTCGTCGCGCAGGCGCTTGCGGCTGCAGCCGTGCTGCATGAACACGTCCCTGGCCACGGTCTCGTCGGCGGTGAGGCTGGTCACGCGTCGGTCGGGATCCCCTGCGGGCGCTTCATCGTAGGCGTCCTCGGCTTCGGGATCGCTGTCGCCGTCATTCTCGTCCCAGCCCTGCCGGGCCTGCCGCTGCCACTCCTGCGGGCGTTCCGCGTTGCGGAAGAAGATCACGCTTGCCATGTGCATGTAGGCGCTCAGGAAGAGATTTGCGACTGCCGTCGCCAGCAGGCACAGCACCATGAGCACGATCATGGCAACCAGTGCAGCGTTGCGGCCCAGCACCGCCAGAAGCGGCGCGGCAAGCAGCGTCACTGCATAGAATGGAGCCTCCGTCAGCAGCATCCAGCCGATGAAGCTGATTTGCAGGCAGAACAGCCTGCCCTTGCGGCCCTGCATGCACTCCTTGCTCGCATTCAGCGCCTCCATCACGCCCATTTCGGGATGCTGGACCAGGATGTAGTCCGCCATGGCGTAGCGGTAGCCTGCGATGATGCCGGGAATCACCAGCAGCAGCGACCAGGCGAACACAATCAGCGAGCGCAGAATGCTCATGCCCACGCACTTCCAGTAGATCCCCTTCGGGAAGAGCATGCCCGTGCGGGGCGTTTCGCCGTCCAGCACGCGGCAGCCCAGGTCGTAAAGGCCCACGTTCACCCAGGAGCCCATGAACAGCGCCCACAGGCCGCTGCATGCGCTGAGAGTGGCCAGGATGGTCAGCATTCTGCGCAGCTGCGCGTTCGCCGCGCCGTTCAAGTTCAAATTCGAGCTCACGTCAAGGATGCCACTGACGCTCAAGCCGCCGCCCGCGCCCAGCAGCGTCGCGAGCAGCAGCATCAGCGCCATCCTCTTCCACTTGCCCCGCAGCGCCTCGCGGGCCTTTTCACGATAATCCGATGCAAACACGGCTCTTCCTCCACAGATATTTCAGAATTTCAGTTTCCATCCTTGTCCGCCTACTATAACACACTTTTCCCCGCATGACAAGAACGGGTGCAAAAAGAGGAACCCGAAGGCTCCTCTCTTAATTATATCAATCAGTACAGCTTGAAGTTCGTCCACACGTCCTGGAACGCGCTCTCGCCCTCGCCCAGATCCTCCACATACTCCTTCGTGGCCAGCAGCTCCTCGGGAATCTGGAAGCAGTCCATGGCGGCGAAGTCGGGATCGATCAGCGCGTCGGCAGCGGCGTTGGGGTTGAGATAGCCCTGCCACATGGCCACGTGGGCGGCGATATCGTCGCGCAGGTAGAAGTTGATGAATTCATGGGCGTTCTGCGGGTGCTGCGCGTCCGCCGGGATGGCGATGCTGTCGATGCCGAAGCCGATGCCCTCCTCCGGGAACACGCACACGAGATTCGGGTTCTCCAGGCAGTTGAAGGTGGCGTAGCAGGTGAACACGTAGGCGGCCTTCACCTCGCCGGTAGCGAGATAGTAGTCAAAGTCGTAGTTCAGCACGCGCACGTTGGGCTTGAGCGCGCAGAGCTTCTCGTATGCCTCGTTCAGCTGGGCCTCATCGGTGGTGTTGTAGGAGTAGCCCAGCATCTTCAGCGTCTCGCCGATCATCACGCGGGCGTCGTCCACGATCCACAGGCCGTCGGCAAATTGCTCGTCCCACAGGTCTGCGAAGCTGGTGATCTCCCCCTCCACCTGGTCGGGATCGTAGACGATCACCGGGCTGCCGGCGGTGTAGGGCACGGAGTAGACGTTCTCCGGATCGAAGTATTGATCCAGATAGTCGGGGTTCAGGTTGTCCCAGTTGGTGAGGATGGACTTGTCCAGCGGCAGCAGATCGCCCGCCTTGCGCAGGTCGCTGATGGCGTAGTCGCTGGCGAGGATCAGGTCGTAGTCGCCCGCATTGCCGCTTCTGAGCTTGAGCAGCATCTCCTCGTTGCTGGCGAACACGGAGTAGTTGACCTTGACGCCCGTCTCCTGCTGGAACTGGGCAAGGGATTCCTCGTCAAAGTAGCCCTCCCAGGTGAAGATGTTGAGCACCTTCTCCTCCTCTGCGACGGCGCAGGGCAGCACCAGCGCAAGGCTCAGGGCCAATGCGAGCAGCACAGACAGTCTCTTCATTTGAATACCTCCTTATTCTTTCTGCCGGGGCGCAGAAGCGCGACTCCGGCGATGACAAACACAAACAGCAGCATCAGCGTGCACAGCGCGTTCACCTGCAGCGACACGCCGGCCTTCACCGACGAATAGATGCGCAGCGGCAGCGGCGTGACATTCGAGCCGGTGACGAAGAAGCTGATGACGAAATCGTCCAGGCTCATGGCGAAGGCCAGCATCGCACCGGAGAACACACCCGGCAGGATCAGCGGCAGCGTGACGCTGAGAAAGGCCTTCGCAGGCCCCGCGCCCAGATCCCGTGCAGCGGCCTCGAGATTTAAATCCATGCCCGCAAGCCTTCCCTTCACCAGAAGGTAGATGTAGGGCGTGCAGAAGGTGACGTGGGCCAGCACCAGCGTGCCCATGCCGAAGCGCAGCCCCGCCGCCGAGAACAGCGCCATGAACGCCACCGCCAGAATGATCTCCGGGATCATCACCGGCAGCACCGTGACCGTCTCCATCAGCCCCCCAAGGCGGAGCTTTTTGCGAACCATGCCCACGGCGCCCAGCGTACCGATCACCACCGACGCGCTCACGCTCATCAGCGCCAGCAGCAAACTCGTTTTCAGCGAGGCCACAAGGCCCCGGGTGTCCTGAAACAGCGCCGCGTAGTTGCGCAGCGAGAAGCCCGTAAAGGGGATCGGCTGGCGGCTGGCGTTGGAATTGAAGGAGTAGACGATGACCACGATCACCGGCAGGTACATCAGCGCCAACACCAGAGCGAGGTAGAGCTTTGCGCCGAAATTCTTTTTCTTCATGCGCGCCCTCCCCTCACATCAGCGTCATGTCGGAGGCCCTGCCCCCGGCCCTGCGGTAGATCAGCATCACGAGGGCCGTGACCAGCAGCAGCACCACGGACAGCGCCGCGGCGAAGGGCCAATCCCGGCTGATGAGCAGCTGGTCGTTGACCAGGTTGCCCACGTATACGTCGCTGGTTCCGCCCAGCAGGTCGCTGATGAAGAACAGCGCCAGGCTCGGCACGAACACCAGCACGCAGCCCGACATGAGACCCGGCAGCGTCAGCGGAAGCTCCACCGTGAAAAACACCTTCCACGGCTTCGCGCCAAGGTCGCGCCCCGCGTCGATCAGCCGCTTATCCAGCTTCTCCGCGCTGGAGTAGGTCGAAAGGATCATGAACGGAATCAGGCCGTACACCATGCCCAGCACCACCGCGCCGTGGGTGTTGATCAGCTTCAGCGGCTTGTCGATGAGCCCCAGCGCCGTCAGCAGCTTGTTCACCACGCCCGTGCCCATCAAGAGGATCTTCCAGCCATAGATGCGCACCAGCGCGTTCGTCCAGAAGGGCACGATCACCAATAATAATAGGAAGGTGCGCATTCGCCCCTCCACCTTCGCCAGCAGCAGGCCGAAGGGATAGCCGATCAGCACACACAGCGCCGTGGTCTCCGCTGCAAGCTTCAGCGTCTGCCAGAACACCCTTGCATAGCCCGGCTGCGCAAGCTTTGCGTAGTTCTCCAGCGTGAACGTAAGAATCGCGCCGTTTCCGTCCGGGTTGCGCTTCAGAAAGCTCAGCACGATGATGTAGAGGATCGCCGCGCCCACGAAGATCGCCGACCAGACGAGCATCGGCATGGCCAGCCAGCCCGCGCGGTTCTTCCTTCGATTTGCAGCCCCGCGCATCACGGCTCCGCCTCCTCTGCCCGCACCACCGGGGCCTCCGCCGGGTTCCAGTTCAGATAGACACTCTGCCCCACCTCGCCCCGGGCGCGCTCCGCCGAGGTGCACATGGCCAGAATCTCGTGGCCGTCCCGCAGGCGGATGGTGGCGCGCATGCTGCCGCCGGCGTAGCGCCGGTCGGTCAGCGTGCCCTCCAGGCAGCAGTCGCCGCACCTCTCCGGGCCGAAGCCCAGCCGCTCGGTGCGCAGGCTCAGGCAAACCCTGTCCCCGACCTTCGCGTCGAACTCCGCACGCCGCGCGGGGATGCGCTCCCCGGCGTAGGAGAGCACCAGGCCGTCCCCATGCGCCGCCTCCACATCGCACTCCAGCAGATTCGTCTGGCCGATGAACTCCGCGGCGAAGCGGGTGGCGGGATGATCGTAGATCTGCTCGGGGGTGCCCATCTGCTCGAAGCGGCCGCCGCGCATCACGGCGATGCGGTCGGACATGTTCAGGGCCTCCTCCTGATCATGGGTGATGTAGACGAAGGCGATGCCCAGCCGCTTCTGGATGTCCTTCAGCTCCACCTGCATCTGCCGCCGCAGCTTCAGATCCAGCGCGCCCAGCGGCTCGTCCAGCAACAGCAGCTCCGGCTGAAGGATCAGCGTGCGGGCGATGGCCACGCGCTGGCACTGTCCGCCGGAGAGCTGGGACGGCATGCGCTTTTCGCAGCCCTCCAGCTGCACCAGCCGCAGCATTTCCTCCACTTTGGGCCGCCACTCGGCCCGCTTCACGCCCCGCATGCGCAGGCCGTAGGAGATGTTTTTTTCCACATTCATGTGGGGGAACAGTGCGTAATTCTGAAAGACGGTGTTCAGCGGGCGCTTCTCCGGGGGCGCGTCGGTGATGTCGCTGCCGGAGAGGATCACGCGCCCCGCGTCCGGCGCAAGCAGGCCCGCGACGATGCGCAGCGTGGTGGTCTTGCCGCAGCCCGACGGCCCCAGCAGCGTGACGAATTCCCCGCGTCCCACCTCGAAGCTGAGATCGCGCAGAACCTGCGTCCCATCGAAGGACTTTTTCAGTCCCTCCACCCGCAACAGCGCGTCCGCCATGCACAGGCCTCCCCTCAGAATTTGATTCCAATTGTACTATACCTTTTCTGTGTGAGCGCTGCAAGCGCGTTGTGTTGAGTTTTGATTACAGCAACGCGGCGCTTTGTGAATATATTTACCCCGTTTGACGGCGCAGGAAACACTGACAATTCAAACCGGAAAATGATGCTTTCGTCCAAAACCCCTTTTCATACCGCCCGGCGGCGTGCTATACTGTGTACAGTAGAAAGGAGGAATCGGCATGGGCAGTCTGATTCTCAATCATCCGCTGGGACTGATCGCAATGATTGCAGGCTATGTGCTGCTGGTGGTGGAGATGTGCATCCCCGGCTTCGGCGTTCCGGGCATCGCGGGCACAGTGCTGGCGATTCTCGGCCTGGTGGTCTTGCAGCCCACGGCGCTGCAGGCGCTGATCATTGTGGTGGTCTATGTGGCGCTATTGTGCGTGGCGCTGGCGATCTGCATGCACTCCGTATCGAAGGGACGGCTCTCGAAGTCCCGCCTGGTGCTCAACGACGTGGCGACCCACGCGGACGCGCCGGAGAACAACGACCTGAGCTACTTCATCGGCCGCACCGGCACCGCGCGCTCCCCGCTGCGCCCCGCCGGAATCGCGGACTTCGACGGCGTGCGGCTGAACGTGGTCTCCGAGGGAGACTTCATCGAGCAGGGCGCCGCTGTGCGCGTGGATCGCGTGGAGGGCAAGCGCATCGTGGTCTCCCAGATGAAAGCTGAAACTGTGTGAGCCGAGGCTCATTGAGTTATATTGGAAAGGATGGTATCATCATGATGGAAATGGTTCTCATTCCGGTCATCGCAATCGTCGTCATCATTCTACTGATCGTATTTTTCCGCTTCTTCCCCATCGGCCTGTGGATCTCCGCAGCCGCATCGGGCGTGCACATCTCGATCTTCTCCATGGTGGGCATGCGCTTCCGCCGCATCAACCCCAGCAAGGTGGTTCTGCCGATGATCAAGGCCACGAAGGCCGGTCTGCAGGTGAACATGAACGAGCTGGAGGCCCATCTGCTGGCGGGCGGCAGCGTGGACCGCGTGGTGGACGCGCTGATCGCCGCCCAGAGCGCCCAGATTCCGCTGGAGTTTGAGCAGAGCCGCGCCATCGATCTGGCGGGCCGCAACGTGCTGGAGGCCGTGAAGATGTCCGTCAACCCCAAGGTCATCGAGACCCCCGTGGTCGCGGCCATCGCCAAGGACGGCATCGAGCTGCGCGCCAAGGCTCGCGTGACCGTGCGCGCCAACATCTCCCGCCTGGTGGGCGGCGCCGGCGAGGAAACCATCATCGCCCGCGTCGGCGAGGGCATCGTCACCACCGTCGGCTCCTCCGAGAGCCACAAGGCCGTGCTGGAGAATCCCGACCTGATCAGCCGCACCGTGCTGAACAAGGGTCTGGACGCCGGCACCGCATATGAGATTCTCTCCATCGACATCGCAGACGTGGACGTTGGCCGCAACGTGGGCGCGCAGCTGCAGATGGATCAGGCGGAGGCCGACCGCCGCATCGCCCAGGCCAAGGCCGAGGAGCGCCGCGCGATGGCCGTCGCCCATGAGCAGGAAATGATCGCCGCCGTGCAGGAGATGCGCGCCAAGGTGGTCGAGGCCGAGGCCGAGGTGCCGAAGGCCATGGCGGAGGCCCTGCGCAACGGCAAGCTGGGCGTGATGGACTACTACCAGATGCAGAACGTGATCTCCGACACCAACATGCGCGAAGCCATCGCCGGCAAGGGCGACGTGGCCAAGCCCGCCGATCCCCAGAAGAAGTGAGCTGCACAACTTCTGAGATGAAGGGAGGCAACGCACTTGGATGGATTGATTGTGCTGCTGATCATCATCGGCGTGGTGACGAGCATCAGCAAATCCAACAAAAAGAAGAAGGCCGCCGCTGCGCAAAAGAGGGCTGAAGAGCCCTCCTCCGCGCAGCCGAAGGCAGGCACAACGAAGATCCCCTACACCCGCGAGGAGTGGGAAGCGTTCCTCGCGGACGCTGAAGGCGAGGCTGCGGCAAAGCCCGCGCCCGCGAAGAAGGCTGCGGCAAAGCCCGCAGCGCCCAAGCCCGCGCCGCAGAAGCGCAGGGCGCAGGCCGTGCAGCAGAGCGTCGCCGCGCCCGCTCCTGCCGCCATGTCCACCGGCTCCATTGCGCTGGATCCCAAGCAGAGCGTGGAGGGCGAGACCGAGACCGAGCACGCCGCGCACCGCCTGCGGGCAGAGCGCGAGGAGCAGCGCATCCACGTCGAGCGCGCCGCGGAGCAGGCGCTGGCCGAGGTCAACCTGCAGGCGCTGCGCAGCGCCGTGGTGATGAAGGAGATCCTGGACAAGCCCGTATCCCTGCGTCCGCGCAGGCGCTATTACTGAACGACCATAGCTGTGCGGCGGGGTGAAGGCGCCCCGCCCTACGGCTATACGAGGGCTGTCTCAAAGCACTCTCTGTGTTTTGAAACAGCCCCCTTTCCCAATCATGGAGGTATCGCGATGGAGAACATACGCATACTGATCGGCGACGACGACCCCGGCATGCGCCTGGTGATGCGCAAGCTGGCGGAGCGCGCGGAGGGCTACGAGCTGGTGGGCGAGGCTGCGGACGGCAGCGAGATCATCGCCCTCTTCGACCAGACCCATCCGGACGTGGTGCTGATGGACGTGGAGATGCCGGGCATGAACGGCATCGAGTGCGGCAAGGCGATTCAGGACCGCAAGCCCAAGACCATCATCATCTTCGCCACCGCCCACGAGGAGTACATGAAGAGCGCCTTCGAGCTTTACGCCTTCGACTATCTGGTGAAGCCCTTCACGCTGGAGCGGGCGCTGAACACGCTGCGCCTGGCCCGGGAGCGTCTGGGTGAGCAGCGCCGGGCGGTGAGCGCGGCGCTTCCGGCGCGCTCGGACGCGGTGCGCCGCATGATGATCAAGCACAAGGAGGGCGTGCGGCTGGTGGATCCCGAGGACATCCTGATGGTGCAGCGCGAGGAGCGCGCCACGGTCATCCTGCTGCGGGACGGCAGCAAGCTGCTGACCGCCGATCCCCTGGGGGAGATCGAGCAGCGCCTGCCGCCGGAAACGTTCTTCCGGGCGCACCGCAGCTACATCATCAACCTGGAGCAGATCGACTCCATCATGCCCTACGGGCGCTGGACCCACATCGTGCGGCTGCGGGGCACCCAGGCCGACGCGCTGATCACCCACGAGAAATTCGAGGAGCTGGAGCGCAGGTTCCAGTAGCGCCATACCACCCGGGAGCGCGTACACCGCCTCCCGGGCTTTTTTGCGGCTTTTTCAATCCGCCGCTTGACAAAAGCGCTCCGCATATAGGACAATAGAGTTGAGAAAATATTGCATAGGAGGGAAATGTATGAAAAAGCGTTTCTGTCTGTTGATTGCATTGCTGCTCTCCCTGGGCCTGAGCTGCGCAGCGGAGCCGATATTGGAACCCACGCCCTTCCTGCTGGAGGCCGAGGAGCTGCTGGAGCTGGTCGACCAGTACCAGCAGGTGCCGTCGATTGCCCTCGGCGAAGAAGCTACGCTGAACGTGCTGAAGGACGCGGAGTTGATCCTCGGCGCGGAGCCCACTGCTGAGGAAACGATCCTCGACACGGACCCTGCGGAGGTAAAGACGATCCTCGACACGGGCGCGGTCATCACCCTGGCGGACAGGGCCGTGATCAACGTCTACGGCGCGCTGCGCGGCTGGATCGCCGACATCGTCATGGGCGAGGAGAGCGAGATCAACATCTTCCTCTCCAGCGGCGCGCTGATGGATGCGCTTCTTCCCGAGGAGCTGGTGGAGCCGGAGAAGCTGGAGGAGCTGAAGGCGTCCTTCACCTACTACGGCCTGAACATCTCCGACCTGGACGATCCCGACAGCATCGCCGTGTTCGATGCTTCCGGCAACCGAATCCACTTCGGCAGCGGCGACAAGACGGACAGCATCGTCTATCCCGGCGAGCGCTACACGGTTCTGTTCAAGACGGGGCTCAACAAGGGCCGTCGGCTGAGCTTTGAGCTGGATCCCAGCGTGCCCCTGAGCCTTGCGGAGCTGCTTGCCCAGAATCCGATCACCGCAAAGCTCATTCTGGAAGCGACGGACGTCACCGAGGGCGCGGACGTTCCCTTCACCGCCACGCTGAGCAGGGCCGCAAGGCGCAAGGCGGTGGTTACCCTGCGCGTGGGCGAGGCCGACTACACCATCGACATCCCCGCCGGGACCACCTCGGGCAGCGTTCTGGTCGCCAACCCCAACGGCGAGGATCCGTATCTCGACGCGGGCACGCTGACCGCCACCGTCACCGGCTTCTCCGGCGGCGGCTTTGACCGCGTGTATTACCGCGACGTATCCGCCACGGCGAACATTTCCGACACCATCGACACCACCGCCGTCTCCCTCTCCGCCACCGACGGCAGGGAGGGCGATGCAAACGTGACCTTCACCGTCACCCTGTCCAATCCGGCGCAGACGGCTGCGACGGCCACGGTCAAGGCAAACGGCAAGTCCTATACCGTCACCATCCCCGCCGGGAAATCCAGCGGCACAGTTTCCGTCCCCAATCCCAACGCCGAGGACGTATATCTCGACGCAAGCGTGCTGACCGCCACTGTCTCCGCCTTCTCCGGCGGCAACTTCGAGCAGGTGGACTTCAGCAAGGCCAGCGCCACGGCGACCATCTCCGACACCATCGACACCACCAGAGTCTCCCTCTCCGCCGCCGATGGCAAGGAGGGTGATTCCTACGTGACCTTCACCGTCAGCCTGTCCAACCCCGCGCAGACCGCTGCGACGGCCACGGTCAAGGCAAACGGCAAGTCCTATACCGTCAGCATCCCCGCCGGGAAGTCCAGCGGTACAGTTTCCGTGCCCAATCCCAACGCCGAGGACGTTTACCTCGACGCAAGCGCGCTGACGGCCACTGTCACCGGCTTCTCCGGCGGTAACTTCGAGCAGGTGGACTTCAGCAAAGCCACCGCCACGGCGAACATTTCCGACACCATCGACGCCACCGCCGTATCCCTCTCCGCCGCCGACGGCAAGGAGAGCGATGCAAACATCAGCTTCACCGTCAGCCTGTCCCATCCGACGCAGACGGCTGCGACGGCCACGGTGAAGGCAAACGGCAAGTCCTATACCGTCACCATCCCCGCCGGAAAGTCCAGTGCCACAGTTTCCGTGCCCAATCCCTACACCAATGATCCCTACATCGGCGAAAGAAAGCTGACCGCCTCCGTCTCCGGCTTCTCCGGCGGCAACTTCGAGAAGGTGGATTACAGCGGCGCGACCGCCACGGCGAACATTTCCGACACCATCGACGCCACCACCGTCTCCCTCTCCGTCACCGACGGCAAGGAGGGCGACAGCACCGTCCGCTTCACCGTCAGCCTGTCCAATGCGGCCCGGACGGCTGCGACAGCCACGGTCAGGGCAAACGGTAAGTCCTATACCGTCACCATCCCCACTGGCAAGTCCAGCGGCACAGTTTCCGTGCCCAATCCGAACACGGAGGACGTGTACCTCGACGCAAGCACGCTGACGGCCACTGTCACCGGCTTCTCCGGCGGTAACTTCGAGCAGGTGGACTTCAGCAAGGCTACCGCCACGGCGAACATCGCCGATACCACCGATACCACCGCCGTCACCCTCTCCGCCACCGACGGCAAGGAGGGCGACAGCACCGTCCGCTTCACCGTCAGCCTGTCCAATGCGGCCCGGACGGCTGCGACGGCCACGGTAAAGGCAAACGGCAAGTCCTATACCGTCACCATCCCCGCCGGCAAGTCCAGCGGCACAGTTTCCGTCCCCAATCCCTACGCCAACGATGCCTACATCGGCGCAAGAACGCTGACCGGCACCGTCACCGCCTTCGAAGGCGGCGACTTCGAAGCCGTGGACTTCAGCAAGGCCAGCGCCACGGCGAACATTTCCGACACCATCGACGCCACCGCCGTATCCCTCTCCGCCGCCGACGGCAAGGAGGGCGATGCAAACATCAGCTTCACCGTCAGCCTGTCCCATCCGACGCAGACGGCTGCGACGGCCACGGTGAACGCAAACGGCAAGTCCCATACCGTGACCATCCCCGCCGGCAAGTCCAGCGGCACAGTTTCCGTGCCCAATCCCAACGCCGAGGACGTTTACCTCGACGCAAGCGCGCTGACCGCCAGCGTCTCCGGCTTCTCCGGCGGCAACTTCGAGAAGGTGGATTACAGCGGCGCGACCGCCACGGCGAACATTTCCGACACCATCGATACCACCGCCGTCTCCCTCTCCGCCACCGACGGCAAGGAAGGCGATGCAAACATCAGCTTCACCGTCACGCTGGACAATGCGGCCCGGACGGCTGCGACGGCGACGGTGCGCGTGGGCGGCACCGATTACGCCGTCACCATCCCCGCTGGCGCAAGCTCTGCCAACCTCAGCGTGCCCAATCCGAACACGGAGGACGTGTACCTCGGCGCAAGCACGCTGACCGCCTCCGTCATCGACTTCGAAGGCGGCGACTTCGAAGCCGTGGACTTCAGCAAGGCCAGCGCCACGGCGAACATCGCGGACACCGTGGATACCACCACCGTCTCCCTCTCCGCCACCGACGGCAAGGAGGGCGATGCAAACATCAGCTTCACCGTCACGCTGGACAATGCGGCCCGGACGGCTGCGACGGCCACGGTGAAGGCAAACGGCAAGTCCCATACCGTCACCATCCCCGCCGGAAAGTCCAGCGCCACAGTTTCCGTGCCCAATCCCTACACCAATGATCCCTACATCGGCGCAAGAACGCTGACCGGCACCGTCACCGCCTTCGAAGGCGGCGACTTCGAAGCCGTGGACTTCAGCAAAGCCACCGCCACGGCGAACATCGCCGACACCATCGATACCACCACCGTCAGCCTCTCCGCGCCCAGCGCCATTGACAGGAAGGCTGAAAGTGTGACCTTCACCATCACCCTGTCCAAACCGGCGCAGACGGCTGCGACGGCCACGGTGCGCGTGGGCGAGACCGATTACATCGTCAACATCGCGGCAAACGCAACCAGCGGCAGCTTGAGCGTACCCATCAACGGCGCGAGTTCGCTGACGGGCAGGGTCCCCGGCTTGACCGGCGGCAACTTCGAGAAGCTGGACGTCAGCGGCGCAAGCACCACGGTGCGCATCTGCGATCCCGTCATCGTCTCCCTCTCCGCGAACGACGTCAGCGAGGGCACTCCCGTCCGCTTCACCGTCACCCTGTCTGCCCCGGCCCAGACGGCTGCGACGGCCACGGTGCGCGTGGGCGAGACCGACTACACCGTCAAAATCGCCGCAGGCGCAACCAGCGGCAGCGTCGACGTGCCCAATCCCAACACCGAGGACGCATACATCGACGGAACCCGGCTGACCGCCTCCGTCACCGGCTTCTCCGGCGGCGGCTTCGATCTCGTGAGCTACAGCGGCGCCACCACCACGGTGAGAATCACCGACACCATCGACACCACCAGAGTCTCCCTCTCCGCAAGCGACTACTTGGAGACCGATGCGTATACCACCTTCACCGTCAGACTGTCCAACCCGGCCCAGACGGACGCGACTGTCACGCTGAACGTGAGCGGCCCCGATTACCTCGTCAACATCGCGGCAAACGCAACCAGCGGCAGTGTGAGCGTACCCATCAACGGTGCGGCTTCGCTGAAGGGTACAGTCACCGGCTTGACCGGCGGCAATTTCGAGGCCGTGGACTACTCCAGCGCCACCGCCACGGCGAGGATTCACAACACCACCACCGTCAGCATCACCGGGCCCGACGTCGGAATGGGCGACCCATTCATCAAATTCACGATCCGCCTGTCCAACCCTCCCACAACGGATGCGGCGGCGACAGTGAAGGTGGGAAACGCTGACCAAACCGTCACCATTTCCGCAGGCAAGACCTCCGAATCCCTTTTTGTGCGGAATCCGCACCTCGGTGAAACATCCTTTGTAACTTATACGCTGTCGGCCGAGGTCACATCCATCAGCGGCGGCGGCTTCACCTCAGTGGATTGCAGCAGCGCAAAAGCCACGGTGTCCATCACGCCGGTTCCGATTGACTGGCACTGATGTGACGCTGCGGCGCTCCGGCGCACAGATTCCGCTTTCCAACCGAATCAACCCGACCCATGCTGCGGCAGCGATGCGGGAGAGCTTCTCCCGGCGCTGCCGCAGCGCTGCAATCTGGCGATCCGGACCGATCTTGTGAAGAAAGTTTCACAGGATTGTCGGTTTTCCCCCTGCACCTGCCCTGTTCCGGCGGTTGAAACCATCGGAAAAAGGATGTATAATGAAATGTAGACATTCTGACCGGCAGGGCCTGTCCCGCGCTCAGATGCGATACCCAAGACGAAAGGGAGTATTGAACTTGCCTGAAAACCGTTCATCCCGCAGGGATTCATATTATGAGGAAGGCATTCGCCGCGAACCGCAGCGCAGGCCCTCGAACGGCCGTCCGCCCCAGAATCGGCGGCCCGTGAAGCGCCGCCGTCGCCGCGCCACGCCCCGGCTGTTCGTATTTGCGGCCATCCTGCTGACGATCGTGATCCTGCTGGTGGTGCTGCTCAGCGGACGCGGCAGCGAGGGCGGAGCCCAGCCCATCGCCACGCCCACCCCCGCGCCCCAGACCGGCGCGCTGACCAACGCCACAATCTCCTCCGCCGTGCCTGACGATGCGCAGACGGAAGCCTCCCAGTCGGCAGGCATCGACGTGGCCTCCGCAAGCGGCGGTCAGTACAGCACGCTGTCCCAGTGGCTGGGCGACGAGGATTCCGTTCTGGAGCCGCTGCCGGAGGAGCAGCGCGTGAAGGTGGACGATCTGTCCATCAACGAGAGCCTGCCCAGCGAGTGGCTGAACATCCTGCTGCTTGGCTCGGACGAGCGCAGCCTCAGCGAGAGCGCCCGCACCGACACCATGATCATCTGCTCCATCAACCAGAGCACCCGCGAGGTCAAGCTCACCTCCATCATGCGCGATGTGGCCGTGAAGTACGATGATCTGGGCGAGCACAACGGCACCTACCGCATCAACGCCGCCAACTACTTCGGCGGCCCCGAGTTCGCCATGAAGACCGTCAACGAGTGCTTCGGCATGAACATCCAGTATTACGCCATGGTCAACTTCTTCGGCTTCCAGAAGATCGCCGAGGCCCTGGGCGGCATCGACGTGGACATTTCCGAGGCCGAGATGAACGAGATCAACAACAAGCTCTATGAGCAGTACAAGATCGCCAAGAAGATCGGCGAGGCCGCGCCCACCGTCGAAAACGACCTGATGACCACCTACGGCCCCAACACCCACCTCAACGGCCACCAGACCCTGGCCTACGCCCGCGTGCGCTCCATCGACAGCGACTTCTCCCGCGCCGAGCGCCAGCGCAAGGTGCTCTCTGAGCTGGCAAAGAAGCTCAAGGAAAAGAGCCTGCCCGAGCTGATGGCACTGGGCGCAAGCATGATGAACCAGGTCTCCACCAACATGGACTTCGACACCATCATGAACATCACCGTGAAGGTGCTGGAGGGCGAGCTGAAGTCCATCGACACCTTCCGCGTGCCCGTGAACGACAGCTACACCCTGGAGGTGCGCAACGAGGAGGCCATGTTCTACGACGTGGACTGGACCACCAACCAGCGCGAGCTCTACACCTTCATCTACAACTGATCCCGAACCGTTCAGGCCGCCGCATCCGATGGAACGCGGCGGCTTTGCACAGCTTTTCCCTTCAATGATCGCGGAGGAACACACAAATGAACGTAGCATTCTTTTTAAAGCCCAAATCCGAGGTTCGCTTTCTCTACAGCGACACGCTCCTGCCCCAGGCGCTCCAGTTCATGCAGCGCCACGGTTACAGCGCCGTGCCGGTGATCGACCGGGACGGAAAATACGTGCGCACCGTGCGCGAGGGCGACTTCCTGAATTACCTGGCCCGCACCGACGGCGAACAGCTGCATCTGGCCGATGCGCGCACCGCCGGGAGCCGCAGGCTTTCCGACATCCTGCCCGATCAGGATCGCAATCCGCCCTGCCACATCTCCGTGCCGGTGGAGCATCTGCTCAGAAGCACGACGGATCAGAACTTCGTGCCCATCGTGGACGACCGCGGCGTGTTCATCGGCATCGTCACCCGCCGCGCCGTCATCAGCTACCTGCTCAACCCCGACGGCGCGCGCTGAAGCCATCCGCAACAGCCGTAGGGCGGGGCGCCCTCACCCCGCCGCAGAACAAAAATGGAGCTGTCTCAAAACGATTTTGAAACAGCTCCATTTTTCTTTTGGAATTATCCCTGAATTGCCGCCTTGGATTCCCGGCACAGCTCGGTGATCTTCTCGAAATTGCCGGCCGCGATGTCCGCCTTCGGGCAGACCCAGCTGCCACCGACCGCGAACACGTAGGGCGCGGCGAGGTATTCGCCGATGTTCTTGGCGTTCACGCCGCCGGTGGGCAGGAACTTCACGCCGCCGAAGGGGCCGGACAGCGCCTTCATCGCGGAAAGTCCGCCGTAAACGTTCGCCGGGAAGAACTTGACCACCTTCAGGCCGTACTTCATCGCCGCCATGATCTCGGTGGGGGTCACGCAGCCGGGGCACACCGCCACGCCGTTGTCCACGCAGTACTTCACCACTTCCTCGTCAAAGCCGGGGGAGACGATGAACTTCGCGCCGCACTCGATGGCGCGCTTGCACTGCTCCAGCGTAATGACCGTGCCCGCGCCGGGCAGCATGTCCGGGCAGTTCTCCGCCACCGCTCGGATCGCGTCCGGAGCCGCCGCCGTGCGGAAGGTGATCTCCATCACGTCCACGCCGCCGGCAACCATGGCGTTGGCCGTGGCGACCGCATCCTTCGCATCGTCCAGTACAACCACCGGCACGATGGCCGACCGCTTCAGTCTCTCCATTACATCCATTTCGTTTCCCTCCATGTTCACTTTGTTCATTTGAACCGCCGCGCACCGCGGCCCCTACATGCTATCATTATGACACATTTTCCCGCTTCCTGCAATCCCCTTTGCAAAATTTTGTCATGACATTACATCATTGTCTGGCCCATCGCAGGAAAAAGATAACACTTCGCTTCTTGCATTGTGCGGGCCATGGCCCTATAATGGACGTTAAACGCATTTTGGAGGCATAAAATGGAACTGCTGCTCTGCTTTGCCCTGTTTGTGGCTGCAATGGCGCTCAGCCTGTCCTGCGGGGTGACGATGATCCTGCCGCTGATCGTGGGCCTGATCGCCTTCGGCACGCTGGCGCTGCGCCGGGGCTTTGCGCTGCGTGCGATTCTGGGCATGGTGGGACACGGCATGTGGTCGTCGCGCATGGTGGTGGTCATCATGCTGCTGATTGGCTGCCTGACCTCGCTGTGGCGGCAGAGCGGCACCATCGCCTACTTCACCTACTACGGCGTGCGGCTGATTCCGCCCCAGGCATTCATCCTGGCGGCGTTCGTGCTCTCCGCGCTGATGTCCTACGCGCTGGGCACCAGCTTCGGCGTGGCGGCAACCATCGGCGTGATTCTGATGACCATCGCCCGGGCCAGCGGCGTGTCCACCGTGATCGCCGGCGGCGCGATCCTCTCCGGCGTATACTTCGGCGACCGTGGCTCCCCCGCCGCCTCCAGCGCAAGCCTGGTGGCCAACGAGACCGGCACCGACGCGAGTCAGAACTTCAAGCGCATGATGCCCTCGGCCCTGCTGCCGCTGGGACTGTGCGTGCTCATCTACGCCGCGCTCTCGCTGTGGAACCGGCCCGGCGCGGTGGACAGCACGCTGCTTGCCCGCTTTGAGGGGGAGTTTGCGCTCTCGCTGTGGTGCCTGCTGCCCACAGTTCTGCTGCTGGCGCTGGCCTTCGCGGGCATGAAGATCAAGTACGTGATGGCCATCGACGTGCTCGTCTCGCTGATCCTCACGCTGGTTTTGCAGAATACCTCCCTCATGGACGCGCTGCGCATGATGCTGCTGGGCTACGTCCCGAGGGATCCGGAGCTCACCGCCATCCTCTCCGGCGGCGGCGTGAAGTCCATGCTGGAGATCGTGTGCATCCTGCTTCTGTCCAGCGGCTGCTCCGGCATCTTCGAGGGCACGCAGATGCTCTCCTCCGTGGAGGGTGCGCTGCGAAGGCTCTGCGGGCGCATCGGCCGCTTCCCCGCCATGGTGTTCACCAGCATCGCCACCGCCTGCGTGTTCTGCAACCAGACCATCGGCATCATCATGTGCCGCCAGTGCATGGGCGGCAACTACCCCGACACCGAGCAAGGCCGCATCGATCTGATGCTCGACATCGAGAACTCCGTGGTCACGATCTCCGGCCTGGTGCCCTGGTGCATCGCCTGCAGCGTGCCGCTGGGCATGCTGGGCTGCGACGTTCGCTCGCTGCCCTTCGCCTGTTTTTTGTACCTGATTCCGCTGTGCTGGCACTTCCAGCTCCGCCGAAGGGCACGCAACTGAGGATCGGCGCATTTCATAAACTATCCCGGCTCTCCGCCGCATGAAGGAAGGTTTGCATTTCCATGATTTCCATCCTCTCCCGCATCTTCATCAAGAACCACACGGAGACCTCCGACCCCGGCGTACGCCGCGCCTACGGCGTGCTCTGCGGCGCGGTGGGTGTCTTTTTGAACGTGCTGCTCTTCGCGGCCAAGTACCTGGCCGGCACGCTCACCGGCTCCATCGCCATCGTCGCCGACGCATTCAACAACCTCTCCGACGCAGGCTCGTCCATCATCACCCTGCTGGGCTTCAAGCTCGCCGCAAAGAAGCCCGACCGCGACCATCCCTACGGCCACGGCCGCTTCGAGTGCATCGCGGGCCTGGTGGTGTCCTTCGTCATCCTGATGATGGGCTTCGATCTGGCCAAGAGCTCCGTCACCAAGATCTTCCACCCCGAGGCCGTGGACTTCAGCATCCTGTCCATCTGCATCCTGATCGGCTCGATCCTGGTCAAGCTCTACATGGCGCTTTACAACCGCGCGGTGGGCAAGCGCATCAACTCCGCCGCCGTGATGGCCACCGCCACCGACAGCCTCTCCGACGTCTGCGCCACCACCATGGTTCTCGCCGCCACCCTCATCGCCCGCTTCACCGGCGTGAACATCGACGGCTGGGCCGGTGCGATCGTGTCGCTGGTCATCCTCTGGGCCGGCTACAACGCCGCCAAGGACACCATCGATCCCCTGCTGGGCCAGGCTCCCGACCCCGAGTTCGTGCAGCGCATCGCCGACATCGTGAACCGCTACCCCGATGTGGTGGGCATTCACGACCTGGCCGTGCACGACTACGGCGCGGGCCGCGTGATGATCTCGCTGCACGCCGAGGTTCCCTCCAGCGGCGACATCATGGCCCTGCACGACGTGATCGACACCATCGAGCGCGACCTGCAGGACGAATTGAACTGCAGCGCCGTGATCCACATGGATCCCATCTCCACCGACGATCAGCTCATCACCTCCACCCGCGAGCTGCTGAAAGACCGCATCCACGCGCAGATCAGCCCGGACATCTCCATCCACGACTTCCGCATGGTGCCCGGCCCCACCCACACCAACGTGATCTTCGACGCGGTGGTTCCCTATGAATTCCCGCAGAGTGACGAGCAGGTGCGGGATGAGATCTCCAGGCTGGTGCGCGCCATCGAGGGCGACTACTTCGCCGTGGTGACCATCGACCATCCGGTCGCATAATTCTTTAACATTTTGCCGTACATAGGGCTGCGATGCGCGATTTCCGCCGCGTCGCAGCCCTTTTTTGCGCCAAAGATGTTGCATATTATTACAGACATATTACAGTCATAATTCAACCAAACTACTTTTACATTTCATTTTGCAGGTTTTTTGTGCTTTGCAGCGAATATTTATTCCCATATCCGGGGAGGATTCTGTCCTCCCGCTGCATCGCGCCCCCGGGGCGCAGGAATCGAGCACAATGCGAGGGAAACCAGATGAACAACAAATGCTGCAAATTCAAGAGGATCACGGCGCTTCTGCTGATGCTGCTGATGCTGCTGTCCGGCGCTCCTGCGCTGGCGGAGAGCTACTCCGCAGCCGTGACGGACAGCGTGGCCGCCTACGCCGATGCATCCCTCACCCGCAAGGTGGGTGATCTGGAGCGCTACGACGTGGTCACCGTCACCGGAATCAAGGGCGAGGTCGCGCGGATCCGCTACGGCGGCTACACCATGTACACCAGACTCGGCGCACTGGTTGCCGTGAAGGACTTCGCCACCGCCGCCACCGTGCAGACTGCGGGCCGCGTGTACCAGAGCCCGGATACCACCAGCCAGAGCCTTGCGCTGAAGCAGGGCACCCAGGTTTACATACTGGCCACCTCCGGCGACTGGGCGATGATTGAGAAGGACGGCAACGTGGGCTACACCTTCCTGTCCTGCCTGCAGAGCGCCGGTTCCGGCAGCTCTGAAAGTGATTCGGATCCCTTCCTGCCCGACGGTGACAGTTCCAACAATACCGGCGATCTGGCCGGCTCCGGTTCCACCACGACCAACAACGGCTCCGTGACCATCGAGACCGTGGAGGCCGTGGTCAAAAGCGCCACGCTGCCCGTGTACGCCAGCGCCAGCACCTCTTCCAAGAAGCTGGGCACGCTGAAGGCCGGACAGGCCGTCACCGTGCACGCCTACACCGCCGACTGGGCCTACATCAGCCTGAGCGGCAAGTACGGCTTCTGCGCGCTGAAGGGACTTCAGAAGAAGTCCGGCGATGCGGCGGAGGAGACCCCCGAGAATCCCTTCGATCCCGGCACGGCCGTTCCCGCCACCGTCACCGCCTCCAGCGTGACCGTGTACCAGAGCGCCAGCAGCTCCGCAAAGAAGCTGGGCACGCTGAAGAAGGGCGCTGAGGTCAAGCTGCTGAAGGTCTCCGGCAGCTGGGCCTACATCGAGCTCAACGGCAACTACGGCTACTGCGCCGCCAGCGCGCTCACGAAGAACAGCGAGCTGGACAGCGGCGCGACGGACAGCAGCGCCATGGGCAGCTGCACCGTCGTCAGCGCCAGCGCGAAGGCCTACGCAAAGAAATCCACCTCCGCCGCCAGCATCACCCTGTCCATGGGCGACACCCTCGATTTCTACGGCTACGATTCCAAGTGGGTCGAGGTGAAGGTCAGCGGCAAGACCGGCTACATGCTGCGCTCCGATCTGAGTCCCGCCAGCTACGCCGAGCTGAAGAATGAGGACAGCGGCGACGCGGTCAAGACCCTGGAGAACGCCCTGCTGGCCCTGGGCTACCTGGACAGCGTGCCCTCCAGCAACTTCTCCGCCAACACCGTCACCGCCCTCAAGCGCCTGCAGGCGGCCTGCGGCATGGAGCAGACCGGCGTCGCCGACGTGGCCACCCAGCGCGTGCTCTACTCCGGCAACGCCCCGGCCTCTCCCCTGCTGAGCGCCAGCCTGACCAGCGGCAGCTCCGGCGAGAACGTGACCCGCGTGCAGAACCGTCTGCTGGCCCTGGGCTACCTGTGCCAGAGCTCCAGCGTGGACGGCAGCTACGGCTCCACCACGGCCTCGGCCATCAAGCTGTTCCAGACCGCGGCGGGCGGCAGCGCCACCGGCGTGGCCGACAGTGCAACCATCCGCGCGCTCTACTCCACCTCCGCGCCCAAGCTGCCCAGCGGCAGCAAGGCTGCGGACTACAAGGAGAACTCCTACGGCGGCTCCTCCAGTGTCAGCGGCATGCCCGCCGGCCTGGAATCCACCACCAGCAGCTACAACAGCAGCATGTCCAACGCGCAGAAGCTGGAGCATGTGATCTACGTGGCTCAGAACCAGCTGGGCAAGAAGTATGTGTTCGGCGCCACCGGCACCGCCACCTTCGATTGCTCGGGCCTGACCCAGTACTGCTTCAAGCAGATCGGCGTGACCCTGAAGCGCACCGCCTATGCCGAGGGCTACAACGACGAGCGCCCGAAGCTTTCCGGGATTTCCAGCCTGCGCCGCGGCGATCTGGTGTTCTTCAACACCGTGTCCGACGGCGACCTGTGCGACCACACCGGCATCTACCTGGGCAGCAGCATGTTCATCCACGCCTCCTCCGGCGCGGGCAAGGTCATCGTCAGCAACCTCTCCAGCGGCTACTACAACCGCGTGTTCAGCTGGGGCCGCCGGGTGCTCAGCGCCTGACAAGCTTTCAATTGTTCCCTCATCTCCCATCCCTTCAGCCGTACCGAAGCTGTGCTCCGGTGCGGCGCTTTTTTGCGCCCGTCCTTGACGCACCCTGCGCAGATTTGCTATAATTTACCCGGAGATTTGGCCGCTGTGCCGAAAGAAAGGGAGTTGAATCCGCATGGCTGAGAAGAACTATCGCGCCGAGCTGGTCGGCGTGTTCGGAGATCCCGTGGACGGAAACCCCACGGGCGTGGTTGAGGAGGCGGGCTTTGCCGCCGCCGGGCTGAACTGGCGCTATCTCACCTGCCGCGTGCCGGTGGAGAAGCTGGCGGACGCCATGAAGGGCATGCGCGCCATGGACATGAAGGGCATCAACCTGACCATGCCCCACAAGGTCGCGGTGCTGGAATACCTGGACGAGCTGAGCGAGGCCGCGCGCATCATCGGCGCGGTGAACACCGTGGCCGTGCGGGACGGCAGGCTGATCGGCGAAAACACCGACGGCAAGGGCTTCGTGCGCTCCCTGAAGGACGCAGACATCCCCCTCGAGGGCAAGGTGGTCGCCATCCTGGGCGCGGGCGGCGCGGCCAAGGCCATCGGCGTGGAGTGCGCGCTGGAGGGTGCGAAGAAGCTGCACATCATCAACCGCAACGTCGCGCGCGGCGAGGAACTGGCGGAGACCATCCGCAAGCACACCGCTGCGGAGGCCGAGTTCCACCCCTGGCAGGGCACGGCGGAGATTCCCGCAGATGCGGACATCCTCATCAACGCCACCTGCGTGGGCCTGCACCCCGACGTGGACAAGTTCCCGGACGTGCGCTACGATCAGATTCGCCCCGGCATGCCGGTGTGCGACGTGGTGTTCAACCCCGCCATGCCCGTGTTCCTGCAGAAGGCCGAGGCCCAGGGCGCGAAGGTGCTAACGGGCCTGGGCATGCTGGTCAACCAGGCCGCGCTGAACTTCGAGATCTGGACCGGCGTGAAGGCCCCCCGCGAGGTCATGATGGAGGCCCTGAAGCGCGAATTCGAGGACTGATCCCCTCCCCCGATACATACAAAACCCGGAGAAAACGAACGTTTTCTCCGGGTTTCCTCTATTCCTGTCCTCAGCGGATCACAACCGTGGTTCCCTCGGGGCAGTTGTCATAAATCCACTTCGCGTCGTCCACCGCCAGGCGCACGCAGCCGTGGGAGGCCTTCCTGCCCAGGGCGCGCACGGACGAATTCGTGGGGCCCTGCTTGCTGGAGTTGTACAGCACCGAGTGGAACAGGATGCCGCCGACGATGCGATAGGCGTACTTCGCATAGCAATTGTAGTCCTTGAAGTAGTACCACTCGTCAACGGTGATCCTGCCGCCGGCCTGATAGGTGCCCGAGGGCGTGGCGTAGCCGTCCATGCCGGTGGAGCACTTGAACTTCTTGATCTGCTTGTTGTAGCCGGAGCCGTCCCATTCGTAGACGTACACCCGCTGCTCATCCAGGCTGATGCCGAGCTTGTAGGGGAACACGTACTCCGCCGACTTGATCGCGTCGGCGGAGAAGAGCTTCTCCTGGGTGGCCTGATCCGCCACGCCGCTCTCCTTCAGGCCGTTCTTCTTCTGGAAGTACTTCAGCGCATTCTCGGTGAGTGCGCCGTAGCTGCCGTCGGGCTTGTACAGGTAGCCCAGAGAACGCAGCCTGCGCTGCACGCGCCAGACCTCCGCGTCCCTGTCGCCGGTCTGCACCAGGCGCTGATAGATCTGGAAGCTGTATTCGCCCCGGGCGAACTTCAGCACCTCGTCGGTGATCTCGCCGTCGTAGCCGCTGGCGGAGGCGATCTGGGTCTCCGGCTCGATGGGCGTGTCCACAGCCACGGGCTGCGCATCCGGCGACATGGTGGGCTCCGGCGTGGGCTCGGGCGTGGCGTAGGCCGCATAGGCTGCGGCGTTGGTGGTGTATATGTACTCCTTGAATTCGGAGATGGCCGTCTTGGTGGTGTCGCCCACAATGCCGTCCGCATTGCCGTTCATGAAGCCCCAGAGAACCAGCTTCTGCTGGAGCAAGAGCACGTCCGAATCCTGCATGCCCTCGCGCACCGGCGCGGTCTTGGCCGCGCTGGAGTAAAGGATACTCTGGGTGGAATCGTCCGCCACGCCGGTGGGGGTCAGGCCGTTCTCCTCCTGAAAGGCGAGCACAGCGGACTCCGTCAGCTGGCCGTACTGGCCGTCGGCGGCGCTGGAGAGGTAGCCCAGCTCCTGCAGGCGGTTTTGCAGCATGACCACATAGGCTGCCGCGTCGTCGCCGTCCCTGGAGCCCACGTGCAGCGTGGGATAGTTGCCGGACAGGCCCGAATTCTCCCCCGAGTCCACCAGACCCAGGGCCTCCGCACCGGTCAGGCTCGTGGCCAGGGCTGCGGTGGAGCTGATCATCAGCGCCGCAATCAGCAGGGCGCTCAGGAATCGTTTCAAGCGTTCAACCTTCTTTCCTTTGTTACTTCGCGCCGTCAGAACGGCTGCTTGCCGATGCGGTGCAGCTGCACCTCGTCGATCACCGCGTTGCCGCGATGGGTCAGCAGAAACTCCGCCGTGTCGGCGATGTCCTCCACGCCAATCAGCGCGTTCATGTCGATGTCCGGGCGGGAGACGGTGCGCGCCATCTCGGTGTTGACTGCGCCGGGGCAGATGATGTGCACCCGTATGCCGTCCCTGTAGACCTCTGCCGCCAGCGCCTTGGTCATGCCCAGCAGCGCGTGCTTGGCGGTGCCGTAGGCGGACTGGGTGGGATAGCCCTTGTGGCTCACCACCGAGCCGATGTTGATGATGGTCGGGCAATCGGAGCTGCGCAGCGGCGCGATGGCGTCGCGGCAGAGCAGGTAGGGCGCGTAGACGTTCGTGCGCATCATCGCGTCGAACTCGTCATAGCCGGTCTCCTCCATATTTTTGACGAAGCAGATGCCCGCATTGTTCACCAAAACATCCAATCTTCCAAAATATGTCACAACTCTGCCGATCACTCCCTGCACGAAGATGGGATCCATCAGGTCGCCGGAGATCAGCAGCGCGCCCTCGCCCTGACCCGCGGCCTCTGCGGTGGCGCGCAGCTTGTCCATGCTGCGGCCCAGCAGCGCCAGACGAAAGCCCAGCTTCGCCATCCGCAGGGAGAGCACCCGGCCGATGCCGCCGCCCGCGCCGGTGATCAGCGCGACCCTTCCCTCAAAATTGCGAACCTCCGCCATGCAACTTCCTCCTTTTCTCTTTCCAAAAAACTCCCCGATACCCTCTTTGAATATCGGGGAGCAGGCGTTTTTCGATCAGTAGAGGATCTTCGCGTCGTCCGCAGTGTGCAGGAAGTCGCGAATCAGCTCGCGGCAGCGAGTGTAGACGCATTCGCGGGCGTATTCCACGTCGTTCTTCTCGCGCATGGCGCGCTCATAGGGCTGGCGCAGCTCGGTGCCGACGTTGATCTTGGCGATGCCGGCCTTGATGCCCCGGGTGATGTAGTCGTTCTCGATGCCGGAGCCGCCGTGCAGCACCAGCGGGATGTTCAGCGCGTTGCGCAGGGTCTCGATGTGCTCCACGTCCAGCTTCGCGGCGGGCTTCTTCTTATCCAGCAGGTTGTCCGCGATCGCGCCGTGCACGCTGCCCACGGCAACGCTCAGCCAGTCGCACTCGGACTCGCGCACGAACTTCACGGCCTCGTCCACCTTGGTAAAGCCCATCTTCTTGGCGAAGATCTCCTCGTAGGGGATCGCCTGCTGACTGGTCTCGTGGCCCATCACCGCGCCCAGCTCGGCCTCCACCGGGATGCCGGCGGCGTGTGCAAGCTCCGCAACCGCGCGGGTCGCAGCAATGTTGCCCTCCAGATCCAGGCGGGATGCGTCCACCATCACGGAGCCGTAACCCGCATTGATGGCGCGCTGGATGATCGGCAGGTAGTCGACCTCCTTGTGATCCTCATCGATCACCGGAACGTGATCCAGGTGCAGCAGGGTGTGGCCCTCCACGGCGTACTTGGCGTACTCATCCGCGATGTTCTCCAGGCTGCCCGCCTCGAACTTCTCCCACTCCAGGCGCGCCACCTGAATCATGGCCACGCTGTTCTCGTCCACAACTGCCTGCACGATCGCCTTGAGCATCGGCGGGTGCGGAATGTTGAATGCAGGAACCACCAGACCGTTCTCCAGAGCTTTGCGAACAATAATTCTCGTATCCATTGTAATCCTCCATTCGGCCATGTCGACCACCATCGGTTGTTGGGGATGCATCTGCATCAGGGCAAACGTTTTCGTTTCATTATACCAGAGGTTATTGTAGCATGCTTGCATGGTTTTTACAAGCGCAGCCGTGTGATTCACCGAATTTTACCATTTCGGTTCACATTCTGTCTTCACCGAATGCACTTGCAAGTTTGGCTGCGAACTGCTATCATAGCATACTGGAGTGTGAGTGCATATGAAGAAGCTGATCGTGGCGGAGAAGCCCTCCGTGGGCAAGGACATCGCCCGGGTACTGGGCGTGAAGAACAAGGGCGAGGGCTACCTCTACGGCGAGGACTACGTGGTGACCTGGGCGCTGGGCCACCTGGTGTCGCTGTGCGAGCCGGGCGAGGTGAACCCCCAGTGGCAGAAGTGGAACATGAACGACCTGCCCATGCTGCCCGATACGATCCCGCTGAAGGCGCTCCCGGCAACCATGGATCAGTACAGGACCGTTGCAAAGCTGCTCACCTCCCCGAAGATCGATTCCGTGATCTGCGCAACGGACAGCGCCCGGGAGGGCGAGCTGATCTTCCGCTACATCTACCAGCTCTGCGGCTGCACCAAGCCCGTGGAGCGCCTGTGGATCTCCTCCATGACCGACGCGGCCATCCGCAAGGGCTTTGAGGAGCTGAAGCCCGCGTCCTGCTACGACGCGCTCTACGAATCCGCCCGCTGCCGCAGCGTGGCGGACTGGCTGGTGGGCATGAACGCCTCCCGGGCCTACTCGCTGCGCTACAACGCCCACCTGTCCATCGGACGGGTGCAGACCCCCACGCTGAACCTGATCGTCAAGCGCGACCTGGAGATCGAGAACTTCGTGCCCCAGGATTACTGGGAGATTCGCGCGAACTTCGGCGATTACGAGGGGCTGTGGGTCAACCCGGAGACGAAGGAGACCCGCGCGCCCACGCAGGAGCTGGCCGATCAGGTGAAATCTGAATGCAAGAAGGGCACGCCCGCAACGGTTGCCGAGAGCGAGGCGGAGATCAAGCGCATGCCGCCGCCCCAGCTGTTCGACCTGACCACCCTCCAGCGGGAGGCCAACCGCAAGTTCGGCTATTCCGCCGACAAGACGCTGAAGCTGGCCCAGGCGCTCTACGAACGCCACAAGCTGCTCACCTACCCCCGCACCGACAGCCGCTACCTCTCCGACGACATGCAGCCGAAGATTCGCGCCACGCTGCAAAAGCTGCCGGAGCCCTACGCCGCCTACATATCCGCCCCGGAGATGAACCTCTCCATGCACACCAAGCGCTTCTATGACAACAGCAAGATCAGCGACCACCACGCCATCGTGCCCACGGAGAAGCTGCCCCGACTGGACAGCCTGACCGTGGACGAGAGGAACATCTACGACATGGTGGCGCGGCGGCTCATCGCGGCCCATTACCCCGCCTACGAGTACGAAGCCGCGAAGATTCTGACGAAGGTGGGCGCGCACACGTTCAAGTCCACCGGCTCCGCGCCGGTGAAGGAGGGCTGGCGGGCGCTGTATCGGGGCGAGAAGGCCGAAAAGGGCGAGGTGCTGCTGCCCAAGCTCCGTCCCGGCGAGGAACGCAAGGTGGAGAAGATCAGCAGCAAGGCCTGCAAGACCAAGCCGCCGCAGCCCCACAACGACGCGTCCATCCTGAAGATGATGGAGAACGCCGGGCGGGACATCGAGGACGAGACTCTGCGGGAGCAGATGAAGGACTCCGGCCTGGGCACGCCCGCCACCCGCGCCGCCATCATCGAGCGCCTGATTCAGGTGGGCTACGCAAAGCGCAGCGGCAAGAGCCTGGTGTCCACCGACAAGGGGCGCAAGCTGATCTCCGTGGTGCCGGAACAGATTTCCTCGGCGGTAACCACCGGCAAGTGGGAGAAGGCGCTCTCGGCCATGGCCGGCTTCGACGATGTGGAGCTCAGAAACGCCAAGTCCGCGCGTTTCCTGGACGGCATCAACAAGTTTTCGATCTTCCTCGTGGACGCCGCCCGCAGCGCCAGTCCCGCCGTGCACTTCGAAAGCGACTACAAACCCAAGGCCCGCAAGGCGGCGGCTCCGCGAAATACCAGCCGGAAGTCGGCTCCCCGCGCAAAAAAAGTTTGAATAAATTGAAAAAAGCCCGCATCGCTTGCAGGAATACGTTAAGAAATGGCGAATATTTGTAATACGGCAGCAAAATCCGACAGCCGCTGCGCCGTCGGAACCCAGGTCGCCTGCCGATTCCGAAATAAAGGAGCGATCGAATCATGAAGTTTGTTTATGCAAGCAAGGACATGGCCGTCTCCGACAGCCTGAAATCCCGGGTTGAAAAGAAGCTCAGCAAGCTGGAGCGCTACTTCCGCGAGGAGCCCGAAGCGACCATCCGCTTCAAGGTTCAGAAGGGCGCCCGCAACATCGTGGAAATCACCGTCAACGCCGCAGGCGTGATCCTGCGCGCAGAGGAATCCTCCAATGATATGTACCTCTCCATCGACCACGCCGTGGACAAGCTGGAGAGCCAGATTCGCCGCCACCGCACCAAGCTGGAGAAGCGCATCCGCACCGCCGAGCTGGAGCCGGTGATGGAGGCTCCCGCCTACGAGGAGCAGAGCTACGACATTGTGCGCACGAAGAAGTTCGCCGTCAAGCCCATGTCCGTGGAGGACGCCATCACCCAGATGGAGCTGCTGGGCCACGACTTCTTCCTCTTCCAGAACGAGGAGAGCGAGACCATGAACGTGCTCTATCGCCGTCACGACGGCAGCTATGGCCTGCTTCAGCCGGATATCTGAGCCTGAACGCGGGCGATAAACCCCTATTGAATGAACGCGGGGCGGACAATGTTGTCCGCCCCGCGTTCATTGCGTATAAAAGCAGATGTCTTCAACCCGAAAGGGCTTCCGCGCTCCCCTAAATATCGATGTTCAGGTTGTTCATTCCGGCCGCGTAGCAGTAGCGCATCTCCTTGGTGATGCCGCGGATCAGCCGTATGCCGTACTGCGTCTCGCGGTTCTGATAGGACAGGGGATTGAACTTCACGCCGTTGTCGCGGACGGACAGGCAGCAGCGCTCCCCGCTCGCAAGGAAGCGGATGTCGATGAAGTGGCCGCCCTTGCGCTTGAAGCCGTGCTGCACCACGTTGCCCACGATCTCCTCGATGGAGAGACAGATTCGCCTGGCCCGGTTCTCATCGATCCCCGCCTCCCGACAGAAGGCACGCATCCGATCCACGGTCTGCATGACCTGATCCATGTCGTCGGTGATGGAGGCCTCAAAGACCTTCTGATCCGCAGGCTCAAAGTCCCGCTTCAGTGCCATAATGCGCTCCAGCCGCGTTTTGCCCTCATTCCTGCGCAGCAGCGGGAGCATGGTCGGATACACCAGGAAGCACGACAGCAGCAGGCCCATCCAGATGCCGTTGACGCCCATCAGCTTCTGCAAAATCGCCGACGGAATGACGATCAGCAGGAAGCTGCGTAGGACGCACAGCACCATGGAGAGGCTCACCCGCTCGATGGACAGATAGTAGTAGACCGGGATCAGGGTCAGGATCTGCGAGGGCAGGCTGAGGCTCAGATAGCGAAGGCTGGTGGTCGCCAGAGCGAGGGTTTCGGAATCCGCCTTCAGAATGAGGCCCGCCAGCTGGGGCGCTGCAATGAAGATCACCGCGCCCATGACGAAGCCAAGGATCGTGCCGTACTTGCAGGCGGTCAGGAAGGTCAGCTTCAGCGACGACCTGTTCCGCTCACCATAGAAGATTCCGGCAAAGATGGAGACCTCGGAGGTGATTCCCACGACGAGCGCGCTGACGAACGAGTCCAGGGTGGACTGCACGGAAAATGCAGAAACGGCCATCGCGCCCATGCTGGCAAAGAGCATCATGTTCAAAAGCACGCTGGCGGCGCTGTAGCACACGTGGCTCACCGCGCTGGGCATGCCGGTCTTGACGATCCGGCCCAGCTCCGCGAGGGAAAGCTCCGGCTTTGCGAAGACCAGCAACCTGTCCTTTCGGCGGAAGTAGACGAGCTCCACCAGCAGACTCGCCAGATAGCTTGCGGAGGTGGCCAGCGCCATGCCGAACAGGCCGCTGTGCCACACGACGGCCACCAGCACGTCCAGCGTCACATTGACCGCCGTCATCACAAGAGCGCCCAGAAAGCACAGATTCTCCGCGTTGTCCAGGCAGATGTAGCCCGTGACCACCTGCATCATGGTGATGGGGATTGCGCCGAAGCCCAGGCCGCGCACATAATCCGCGGTGGGCTGAATCAGCTCCCCCCGCGCACCCAGAAGGCGGGCGATGGGTCTGGCCGCGAAAATGCACAGCAGCATCAGCACAAGGCCCACGATCCCGGCCACGGCGCAGGACAGGGTGTAGTTTCTGCGCACCCGGTCGAACCCTTCCTCGCCGATGTACTTCGAGCACAGCGCCTTTCCGCCGTTGGCAAAGATGCCGGCGATGGAGGAGATGAATATGAACATGGGCGACGCATAGCCGAATGCAGCCATGCTATCCTGACCCATGTAGTTGCCGACGATGACGCCGTCGATGAAGGCGCCGAGCGTGGTAACCAAACCAGTGAGCATCATGGTGGTCATCAGCGAACCAAAGGACTTTGAGATGAGCTTGCTGTTCAGCATTGCGCTGTTCCTCCAATTGCCGGTCGATCCGCTCGAAAAAGATCGCCGGTCTCCGTCAGGTACATCTTGCGGGGTTGAAACGCGCCTCAGAGCAGCGTCCGCCGCCGGTAAATCTCCTGCTTATCCCCTTCTGTAGTTTTGCAGCATGGAGTTCTTCAGCATCCACAGGCTGTCGGAGAGGTCCACCTTGTAGCGGTGGGGGTTCAGCAGGCGCTTGTACTGATCCCAGAAGGTGTCCAGATCCTCCTGACAGTGCTGCTGAATCTCCTGCAGGCTGGGCGAATCGTACACCCGCTTGCCGTTTTCGAACACCTTGACCTGCAATTCCTTCATCGTGTAGTCGGTGAGGGTCATGCTCTTCCATGTGTTCACCGGGTCGTAGATGGTCAGCGGCCGCGTGGTGTCGAAGCTCTCGTAGTCCAGCGCGATCAGATCGGCGGTGGCCTTGCCGGTCTGGTTGTCGTAGATGCGCCAGAGCTTCTTCACGCCCGGATTGGTGATCTTCACCGGGTTTTCGGAGATCTTGATCTTGGGAATCACCCGTCCATCCACGGTCTCGGCGCTCATCTTGTACACGCCGCCCAGCGACGGGCAGTCCTCGCTGGTGATGAGCTTGGTGCCCACGCCCCAGGTGTCGATGCACGCGCCCTGCAGCTTCAGATCGCGGATCAGGTTCTCGTCCAGGTCGCCCGAGGCGCAGATGATGGTGTTGGGATAGCCCGCCGCGTCCAGCATCTTGCGGGCCTCGCGGGAGAGGTAGGCAAGATCGCCGCTGTCCAGGCGGATGCCCACCGGCTCGTGGCCCTGGGCGCGCAGCTCGTCAAAGACCTGAATGGCGTTGGGCACGCCGGACTTGAGCGTGTCGTAGGTGTCCACCAGCAGCAGGCAGCTGGTGGGGAACATCTCCGCGTACTTGCGGAAGGCGGTGATCTCGTCCGGGAAGGACATCACCCAGCTGTGGGCGTGGGTGCCCGCGATGGGAATGTTGTACATCTGACCGGTGAGCACGTTACTGGTGCTCTTGCAGCCGCCGATGATCGCCGCGCGCGCGCCGTAGATGCCCGCGTCGGGACCCTGGGCACGGCGCAGGCCGAACTCCATCACCGTGCCGCCCTCGGCCGCCTGCACCACGCGGCTGGCCTTGGTGGCGATCAGCGTCTGGTGGTTGATGATGTTCAGAAGCGCCGTCTCCACCAGCTGCGCCTCGAAGATGGGCGCGGTCACGCGGATCAGCGGCTCGCCCGGGAACACGATGGTGCCCTCCGGCACGGCGTACACGTCGCCGTGGAACTTAAAATTGCGCAGCTCGTCCAGGAAGTCCTCGTCGAAGATGCCCAGGCTGCCCAGGTAGCGCAGCGACTCCTCGTCGAAGCGCAGGTTCTCCAGATACTCGATCAGCTGCTCCAGACCCGCCATGATGGCGTAGTGGGTGGTGGCGTCCTTGCTGCGATAGAACATGTCAAAGGTCGCAAGGTTGTCCCGCATGCCGGTCTTGAAGTAGCCGTACATCATCGTCAGCTGGTAGAGATCCGTCATCATCGTCAGATTTCTCATTGGTTCCACCTCATGCACTTTCCTCGTCGGTTTTGTTCTTATTATTATAGATCACGCCGTAGCCCATTGCGGCGTTCAAGAGTACGATCAGCGCCCAGATCAGCGCGGAGACGGGCCTTTCCGCCCCCACAAACGCGCCCAGCAGCACAACGCAGGCCAGCTGGTAGAGCGACATGACAGGGTGCTGCTTCCCCCGCAGCCGCAGGCACAGCCCGATTTGCAAAATCAGCAGCACGGTCAGGCTCAAGAGCTGCGACACCCGCAGCGGCCCGATGTACAGGCTGTCCGTACGCAGGCCCTCCACCAGACAGCGCTCCAGCGCGTAGAGGAACAGGTACCACAGGAAGGTATCCCCCTTCCGCTTGAAGTAGCCCCGCTTCTCGGCGATCAGCAGGAATGCACAGATCAGCGCACACCACAGCGATTCATAGAAGAAGGTGGCGTAGTGCCAGCCGCTTCCTTCTATATATACGCTCAGCGGGAAGAACTGAAACTGCGCCTTCGTCACCGCCGCACCGTAGGCTTCCTGGTTGAGGAAGTTGCCCCAGCGCCCAACGGCCTGAGCGAAGGCCAGCCCCGGCGCAACCAGATCCGCCAGCGTCCCGAAGGGAACCTTCTTCACCCGGGAATAGATCCAGCCCGCCAGCACGCCGCCGATCACGCCGCCGTAGATGGCAAGCCCGCCGCCGCGGACGTCCAGTATCTCCGCCGGATGGAGTGCGTAGTAGTCCCAGGAGAAGAGCACGTAGTACAGCCGCGCGCAGACGATCCCCGCCGGCACGCAGATCAGCGCCAGATCCAACGTGGTCTCCCGCTTCAGGCCCAGCCTCTCCTCCCGGAGCCAGGCCAGCAGCACCGCGCCCAGCACGCCCAGGGCGATCAGCACGCCGTACCAGTGAATGCTGAAGCCGAAGATGGTCAGCGTGCTCCGAGTCAATTCAAACATACCATGCCTCCGCAATCTTTACCCATTATAATCATTTTGGCACGAAAATGTCAATACATCATCATTGCACCCGCTTCAATTATGGGTTATAATACACAATAGGCTTTTCATTGGTGGATCTATGCCCATTCGCGGCAAATGCTGCCACAAAAGACATTCTGAACGTTCGGAGCGAGGCTTATGCGCAGGAAAAAACGGGTCACCGGAAGATTTTACATCTTCCTATTGATTCTTCTGGTCATCGCCTTTCTGATCGTGCGCCCGCATCTGAACTTTGGCAGCAAGGAGGCCGTCATCATGGCGGCGCAGTCCGAGTTCACGCAGAACATGGATTGCGTGCTCATCCGGGATGAGACGGTGGCCGCGTCGGAATCCACGGCCCACATCGAGTACGTCGCCACCGAGGGCACGCTGGTGAACACCGGCGACACCGTCGCCTACGTCTACTCCGCGGGCTACTCCGAGAAGCTGCTGCAAAATCTGGAGGATACCCGGGCAAAGATTCAGGACTACCACAAGACTGTGATCCTGAACAATATCAAGGACGACAACCTGGCGCGCTACGACACCATCGTGAACATGATGGCCGCCGAGTTCAAGTCTCTGGTGAACCACGACAGCTACGGAAGCCTGCTGACCGCCGCGCGGCAGCTGGAGACCGCCATGGTCAACCGTCAGGAGTATCTGCGCCAGAACAAGCGCGAGGACGTGAAGCTGAGCAAGCTCTACGACGAGGAAACCACCCGTCTGAACAGCATTCAGTCCTGGCGCAAGGAGGAAAAGGCCGCGCAGAGCGGCGTGATCTCCTTCTACATGGACGGCTACGAGGGCGCGCTGTCCTCCGAAACCCTGCCCTCCATCACCGCCGCGGACGTGAACACCGTGCTCGCCGGCGGCAGCCTGGGCAGCACATTGAGCGCGAAGGAGACCGCGATCTACCGCATCGTGAACCAGAGCCAGTGGTACGTGGCCCTCGTCACCGACGCAAAGACCTGGAACCCGGTGGTGGGCCAACCCTACACCCTGCAGATGGAGGGCTTCGACGACCTCTCCTTCACCGCCTTCGTCACCAGTGTTCAGAAGGAGAGCGGCACGATCCTGGCCGTGTTCCAGATCAACGACCCCATCGGTTCGCTGATCTACCAGCGCACCGGCCGCGCGCGGCTCACGGCCACCATCTCCGGCCTGTCCGTGTCCTCCAAGGCGCTCAGCGAGGAGAATGGCCAGCTGGGCGTGTGGCTGATCGACCTGGGCGGCGAGACCTTCGTTCCGGTGGAGGTGCTCTCCAGCGACGGCAGCGACGCGCTGATCCAGCCGCTGGTGGACGGCGCACTGGGCATCGGTCAGCGCGTGCGCATCAAGTAATACATCTTCGGAAGCGGAGGTTGCTGCATGAATCGCGAAGAAATCCTTCAGAATGTTCAGCTGTGGCAGTCCCGCATCGACGAGGCCTCGCAGAAGTGGGGCGGCGCGCAGATCTGCGCCGTCACCAAGACCCGGGATGCGGACACCATCAATCTGGCCTGGGACGCAGGCATCCGCACGATCGGCGAAAACCGCGTGCAGGAGCTGATGGGCAAGATCGACGATCTGAACCCGCACTTTCAGGTGCATCTGATCGGGAGCCTGCAAACCAACAAGGTCAAGTACATCATCGACCGGGTGGACATGGTGCAGTCGCTGGATCGCGACGCGCTGGCCGAGGAGCTCTCCCGCCGCGCGGAGGCGATTGATCGGGTGATGGACGTGCTGGTGCAGGTCAACATCGCCCGGGAACCTCAGAAGAGCGGCGTCTCCGAGGAGGAGCTTCCCGCCTTCCTGAAGAAATGCGCATCTCTTCCGGGCATACACGTCCGGGGGCTGATGGCCATCATGCCGCTGGTAGACGATCCCGAGGAGGTTCGGCCCTACTTTAAGCGCATGCGCGCGTGGTTCGACCGGCTGCGGGATCAGGACATGGACAACATCTCCATGGACGTGCTTTCCATGGGCATGTCCGGCGACTGCATCGTCGCGGCCCAGGAAGGGGCCACGATGGTGCGCCTGGGCCGCGCGCTGTTCGGCGCACGGGCCTGAGGCACAAAATCATTACCACAAATCACACAGGGGGTTACGCATATGGCGCGCAAAAAGAGCGGCGGCTTCGGCAAGGTTCTGGAATTTATCGGCCTTGTCGACGACGAAGAACCGCGCGAGACTTACGATGACGAATACGAATCCGGCAACTATGGACGGCCGCAGGCCTACGCGCCCCAGCGCACGCAGCGCGCGCAGGAGCAGCCCCGGCAGGAAGTGTCCCGGCGCTATTCCTCGTCCTATGAGCCCACGCGCACGCCGCGCATGAACCGCAGCGCGTCCTCCACATCCAGCCGCTTCGATTCCCGGAGCAGCCAGAGCTCCACCCAGCGCCGCAGCACGAGCAGCAGCGCATCTCGCTACGATTACTCGCCCCGTCCCGCCTCCCGCTTCGACGACGCCTCCCAGGGCTTTACTGACGAGGCGCCCCAGACCCAGCCGCGCAACAGCCGCACCAGCGGCGCATCCCGCCAGAAGACGGTGATGTTCGCGCTGCACAATCTGGAGGACTGCTGCGACGTGATCGACAACCTCATCATGAACAACACCGTGGTGCTGACCATGGACAACCTCGACGACCGCGGCCGCATCCGAACCCATCTGAAGGGAGGCTTTTCACATGCTGACGCTGTACCGGGTCTTTCAGGCCGGCTCCTACTTCCTGCACATCGTGGACACCGCGATCCTGGTCTACGTGGTGCTGTCCTGGTTCCGCCCGAGCTTCCGCTTCTTCTACTGGCTCTCCAACTTCGTCGCGCCCTTCATCCGGCCCTTTCGCCGCCTGAGCGAGTGGATCATGGTTCGCACCCGCATCCCGCTGGACTTCTCCTGCTGGTTTGCGGTCATCGGATTACAGATCATCAACTGGGTCTGGTGGCGGCTGTACTACCTGCTGCGCCTGATCACATGAGCGCATCGCAGGAGCTGGAGATCAAGCGTCTGCGGGAGCTGGCGCTGCGGGCCTGCTATGCGGGCGAGGTTGCCTGTACCCGCTTTCTGGAGCCGCCGATGGAGCGCGAGGCGCTGTCTGCGGCCAATGCCGCAGGGGTGCGCGCCTGCTTCTGGGGCGGACACCCCGACGCGGAGCGCCGCATCGCCGCCTTCTATTCGGACGAAATGCCCACCGGAGCGGACTTCCCCATCGCCTGCCTGGAGCTGAGATGGAATCCCAAGTACGCAAGCCCGGGACATCGCGACCTGCTGGGCGCGGTGATGGGCCTGGGCCTTGCGCGCGATTCCACCGGAGACATCGCCCCTGGCGTGGAGGATGGCCGCGCCTACCTGTTCGTCCACCGGGATGTGGCGGACTACATCCGCGCGAATCTGGAATCCGCCGGGCGCGCCGCGCTGAAGGTGGAACACATGGACACGCCGCCTGCACTGCGGGAGCCGGAGGGCACGCAGCTGCGCGCCACCGTGTCCAGCGAACGCCTGGACGCCGTGGTGGCTGCGGGGCTGAAGCTGTCCCGGGGCGAGGCCCAGCGGCTGATCGAATCCGGGCTCGTCAAGCGCAACCATGCGCCGGAGCTGCGCGGGGATGTGCATCTGGAGGAGGGCGACCTGCTCTCCATTCGCGGCTACGGCCGCATGAAGATCCTCGAATTTGAGGGACGCACGCGCAAGGGTCGCCTGGCGGTGCGCATCTTCAGATATACCGCCTGAGCGGCTGCCAAACGGAGCGGGCCGCTCGATCTTCCATGGAAACCATCAACTTCAATGAAAAGGAGAATGCGCTATGGCAATCAGTGTGAAGGATATTCAGGAGAAGGAGTTTTCCACGCAGGCAGCGGACGGCTACAACGTGGAGCAGGTGGACGATTTCCTCGACGAGCTGGCGGAGCAGCTGGGCTCCATGGTTCGTGAGCGCCTGGCGCTGACCAACCAGATCAAGCAGCTGGAGAGCGAGCTTGCCGCCGCAAAGGCGGAGAAGGCCGCCATGGAGAAGAAGCTGCCGGACTACAACGAGAACGGCTACTTCCGCAACCTGGAGAGCGCCATGCGCGAATCCCTGATCGGCGCGCAGCGCATCGCGGACGAGACCATCACCGAAGCCAAGAAGAAGGCCCAGCAGACCGTGGCGGATGCGACCGCCAAGGCCGAGAAGACCATCGCCGACGCGACGGAGCAGGCTGAAGCCGCCACCGCCCGCGCCGAGAAGGCCGTGAGCGAGCTGAAGGCTGAGGAAGAGCGCCTGCACGCCGTTGTGGACGCCTATCGCAACAACTTCCAGAAGCTGCTGGACGAGCAGTTGGAGGCGCTGACCGCCAGCGAGGCGCTTCTGAAGTAAGGCTTCTGACTGCGCATCAGAAACGGAGGGGCTGATTGCCCCTCCCTTTTCGCATATTTTCCTCCGCAGAGGGCCAAAATCCTCGCGGAGGTGTTCACCATGAAGGCGCACGACAGCGCACTGATCGAAAAGCTGATCGCCACACTGGAGCGCATGAACCTGGACGCTTACATCGAGCACGTGACCAACCGCCGCAGGATGATCTGGATGAACCTGTTCTACGGCATGCTGCGGGGCGTTGGCTTTTCCTTCGGCTTTACGGTGCTGGGCGCGGCGCTGATCGTGCTGCTGCGGCATCTGATTACCGAAAACATTCCGCTCATCGGCGGATTCATCGCGGAGGTCATTCATGCAATTGAGGAGAGGATGTAGGCTGTGGTGGGTGGCCCTGCCGGCCATCGCCATTGACCGCATCTGCAAGGTCGCCATCACCCGCACCATGGTTCCCGGCGAGGTTCAAAGCGTGCTGCCCGGCGTGCTGAGCTGGGCCTACACCCGCAACCGGGGCGTGGCCTTCGGCCTGCTGTCCGGCGCGGCGATGCTGCCGCTGCTGACCCTGGCGCTCATCGTGGCCCTGCTGGTGTGGATGCTGCGCTACCCGGAGGCGGGAAGCATGCTGCGCACCGGGCTGTGGCTGATCGTGGGCGGGGGCCTGGGCAACCTGTACGACCGGCTGGCCTACGGCTGCGTGGTCGACTTCATCCGCTTGGACTTCGTCAACTTCGCCATCTTCAACCCGGCGGACGTGTTCGTCTGCGCGGGGGCCGTGCTGGTGGCGGTCGCGGTGCTCACGGAGGATCGGAGGAAAGCCCATGGCTGAAAAGCAGATCTTCACCCAAATCATTTCAGACGCGCAGGCTGGCGAGCGCCTGGACGTGCTGACGGCGGCGCTGGCGGACGTCACCCGCTCCCGTGCGGGCGCGCTGATCCGCGACGGCCTGGTGCAGCTGGGCGGCGTGCCCCAGACCAAGGCGGGTTTCAAGCCCCGCTGCGGCGACGAGCTGCGCGTGGAGCTGCCCGAGGCCGCGCCCGCGCGCGTGGAGGCCCAGGACATCCCGCTGGAGATCCTCTACCAGGATGCGGATCTGGCGGTGGTGTACAAGCCCTCCGGCATGGTGGTGCACCCGGCGGCGGGCAATCCCGACGGCACGATGGTCAACGCGCTGCTTCAGCACCTCGACCAGCTCTCCGGCATCGGCGGGGAGATCCGCCCGGGCATCGTGCACCGCATCGACAAGGACACCTCCGGCCTGCTGCTGGTGGCGAAGAACGACTTCAGCCACGCCTCGCTCTCGGAGCAGATCAAGGCCCACAGCGTGCAACGCGCCTACATGGCCATCGTGCAGGGCGGCATGCGCGCGGATTGTGGCACCGTGGAGGGGCCCATCGGCCGCCACCCCAGCGACCGTAAAAAGATGGCCATCGTGCCCGGCGGACGGGACGCGGTGACCCACTGGCGGGTACTGGAGCCCTTGAAGGGCGCGACGCTGCTGGAGTGCAGGCTCACCACCGGGCGCACCCACCAGATTCGCGTACATATGGCCTCCATCGGCCACCCACTGCTGGGCGATCCGCTCTACGGGCCGAAGAAGATGCCCTACCCCGTGCAGGGCGGACAGCTGCTGCACGCCTTCCGCATCGGCTTTGTGCATCCCCGCACGGGCGAGGAGATGCTGTTCGAGGCCCCGCCGGAGGCGCGCTTTCTGGATTGGCAGCGGCGGCTGCGGCTGATCTGAAATACAGCATTCATACGAATTCTGCGGCGCGGGATTGACCCCGCGCCCACATTCTGCTACAATAGACGGGCAAATGCAGTCCGGAGGGATATTATGGGATACAAGAGAGCGCTGGCCATCGCGCTTATGCTGGCCATGCTGCTGAGCGCTGCGGCACATGCGGAATCGAATTACTACATCGACGTGGACATCGCCAACCAGATCGTCACCGCCTACGGCTACGGCGGCGGGCGAACCCAGGACAACATCGCCCGGCAGATGATCTGCTCCACCGGCTACGGCACGCTCACGCCCACCGGCACCTACTTCATGCCCGAAAAGAAGTACGAATCCGAGCGCGAGGAGTGGTACTGGTTCGGCGAGTACGAGATCTACGCCAAGTACGCCAGCCGCATCGTCAACGGCATCCTGTTCCACTCGGTGCTCTACCCCAACACCCACACCCACGCCACCCGGGCGTCCGTGAACGCGCTGGGCTTCAAGGCCTCCCACGGCTGCGTGCGCCTGCGGGACGAGGACGCGAAGTGGATCGCGGAGAACTGCCCGCCCGGCACCTGCGTACACATCTTCGATGACGCTGCGGTGGACGAGGATCTGCGGCAGTTGCTGCTCAATTCCAGCTTCTCCGCCGACGAGCTGGACTACGCCGACTTCCTCAACGGCATGTGCACCCTGTCCAGGGGCAGCCGCTTCTCCAGCGTGAAGGAGCTTCAGCAGGCGCTGATCGACTCCGGCTACCTCGACGACAAAGCCGACGGCATCTTCGGCTCCCGCACCGAGGCTGCAGTGATGGTCTGGCAGGCGGACAAGGGCCTGGAACAGACCGGCGTGGTGACCCCGGAGCAGCTGGAAAAGATTCTATCGGAGCCTGCAAGGCCTGCGGCAAGCCCGACGGTCACGACTGAGCCCTCCGCAACGGCCGAACCCAGCGCGACTCCGACTGCCGAACCCATCGCAACCCCCTCCCTGACCCCGATTCCCACGCCCTCGCCCACGCCGGACATCTCGAAGATCCCGGGCACGGTGGCGCTGGTGCGGGTGGAGAGCAAGCTGAACCTGCGCGAACAGCCGAGCGTGAAGTCCCCGGTGCTGGCGGAGATCCCCGGCGGCGCTGCGGTGCAGGTGCTGCAAAGCGGCGCGGTGTGGTCAAAGATTGCCTACGAGGATCAGACCGGCTGGGTCGGCAGCAAATTCCTTGAAATTGTGCGAAACTGACATTCGACGGAGGATAAGAGCATGAGTCGTCTTGGAGACGCCATCCGCAAGGCGCGCCTGGCAAAGAAAATGACCGAAAAGCAGCTGGGCCGCAAGTGCGGCATGGCGGAAAATGTAATCAAGGACATCGAATCGGGCCGCAGGATCGTATCGGACGATCAGGCCCAGCGGATACTCAAGCTGCTGGGCGCGGAGAGCCCGGTGTCCACCGAGCTGGAGGTTGCCGCAGAGCCGGAGGTGCAGCTGCGCCCCCGCCCGAGGGCCTACGTGATGCCCGCGCCGGATGTGGTGCCGGAGCAGCAGAAGGCCGTGGACGAGTCCACCGACGCCTGGCTGGACGCGCTGGGCGGCGTGGTGAAGCGCGTGCCGGTGATGGACCCCAAGGGTCTGGTGATCGACCACGTGCTCACGCCCATCATCGGCGGCAAAATCGAGGGCGGCGCGCCGGACAAGGTGCTCTACTACCGCGTGCCGGACGACAGCCTGCGGGGCTTCCGGGTGCACGCGGGCGATCTGCTGCTGACCGTGCCGGAGAGCCGCGCTCAGGACGGCGCGCTGATGCTGGTGGAGTACAAGGGGCAGCGCATGGTGCGCAAGCTGCTGAAGATGGACGGCATGCGCATCCAGATGCAGGCCTTCGACCGGGAGTTTGAGGCTGTGATCGCCCCCGCGCCGGAGGTGCGCGTGCTGGGCCGCTGCGTAAAGCTCCAGCGCACGCTGTAATTCATTTTTTTAGAAGAATCAGGGCACTGAGAAAGCCCGCAAGACAAGGAAGCAAGGCTGCAAATAAGGGAGCTTACATAGACGTAAGTGACCGCCATTTGCAGTCGCAGCTGACGCAGTAAGCAAAAATACCAACCGCTTTTATTCATTCGGTTGGTATTTTTGCGTTTGCAGGCTTTATCAGCGTTCCGTCCGTCTTATTCCGCTGGTTCGTTGGACTTCGTGCCCAGTATGTAGTAGGTCTTGACGGCAGCCACGCCCTCCATGTTGGCGATGGCATGGTGCACCTGGCGGAATTCCTCGGTGGAAACCGCGTAGATGGACGCGAGGAAGTCCAGATCGCCCGTCAGAAGGTAGAAGGAAACCACGTGCGGATCGTTGGAGATGATGTTGGCCAGCTTGTCGATGTAGCGGGTGTGTTCAATCTTGATGCCGATCATCGCAGTGATGCCGCCCTCGATCTTGCTCTGATCCACGATGGCGGTGTACTGCAGAATGACCCCCTGGGTTTCCAACCGGCGAATGCGCTCCGTGACTGATGACACGGCCAGGCCGACCTCCTTGGCAATTGCGGAAGCCGACACGCGGGCGTTTTTCTTGAGCATGGAGACGATCTTGAGATCCGTGCTGTCCATCAAATGCATACCTCCGTAGTAAGTATACCCCGTTGGATACCATTTCTATAATACACAGCCGGATGCATTTTGTCAACCAAGATTTTCAGAAAATCGAAAATCTTCCGTCATTTTGCATCCGGCTGCTCAAATCTTCCTACCTATATAGTAGGCTTCATGCTGCATTTTCCTAGCGCGCCAGGCTCCCCGCGATCTTCGCTGCCAGCTCCGCATTATTATACACAAGGCGGATGTTGCTGGCGAGGCTGTCGCCGCCGGTGATGTCCTTGATCTTGGCCAGCAGGAAGGGCGTGGTCTGCTTGCCATGGATGCCCAGGCGCCTGGCCTCCTCCACCGCATCGTCGATGGCCTTATTGATCACCTCGGGATCCATGGAGTACTCCTCCGGGATGGGATTGGTGACCAGCATGCCGCCCTTGAGGCCCATGTCCAGCTTCGCGCGGAAGGCCGCGGCGATGCTCTCGGGGTTGTCCAGGCGGTAGTCCACGCCGAAGCCGCTCTTGCGGGTGTAGAAGGCGGGCAACTCCTCGGTCTGGTAGCCGATCACCGGCACGCCCTTGGTCTCCAGGTACTCCAGCGTAAGCCCCAGATCCAGGATCGACTTCGCGCCCGCGCACACCACCAGCACGCCCGTCTGGGCCAGCTCCTCCAGGTCGGCGGAGATGTCCATGGTGGTCTCCGCGCCGCGATGTACGCCGCCGATGCCGCCGGTGGCAAACACGCGGATGCCCGCCATCTCGGCGATGATCATGGTGGTGGCAACGGTGGTCGCACCGTCGTCGCCCCTGGCAACCAGCACCGGCAGATCCCGGCGGGAGGCCTTGGTCACATCGTAGCCCTTCTTGCCGAGGTAGGTGATCTCCTCCTCGCTCAGGCCCGCCTTCAGGCGACCGCCGATGATGGCGATGGTTGCCGGAACCGCGCCGTTTTCGCGGACGATGCGCTCAACGTTTAACGCAGTCTCCACGTTCTGCGGATAGGGCATGCCGTGGGAGATGATGGTGGACTCCAGGGCAACCACGGGCTTGCCCGCATCCAGCGCCGCCTTGACCTCCGGCTTTTTTTCATTCATATCGGGATTCACCGTCTCGATGGACTCCACCGCGATGGAAGCCGCCGCCATGCCTGCGATTCCGCTCTCCTGAAGGGACATGCCCTGCACGTGGGCCCAGAGCAGCGCCGCGCTGAAGGCGTCGCCCGCACCGGTGGCGTTCACCAGATTGCGCTCCACGCCCGGCAGGAACGCGCACTGCATGCCCTCCGCGCACAGCGCGCCCATCGCGCCCATGCTGAGGTACACCCGCTTCACGCCCGCGTCCATCAGCCGCCGCGCCGCCTCCGATGCGTCGATCATGTCGTTGATCTTCATGCCCGTGAGCAGCTCCGCCTCCAGGCGGTTGGGCTTGAAGCTGTGCATCTTCGGCAGCGCAGGCCGCAGCCGCTGCACCTTCGCCGCCGAGACCGCGTCCGCAAACAGCGGCGCAGTCAACTCCCCCGCCAGATAGGCGATGGTCTCCTCCGGCAGGTTCGCGTCGATGCACACCGCGTCCATGGAATTGAGCAGCTCCAGACGCGGCTCGATCCACTCCGGTGTCAGCAATCGCTGAATCTGCATGTCGTTGACGGCGCAGTTCATGTCGCCCTTCGCATCGTCGATGAACAGGTACACCGAGGTGCGCTCGTTTTCCTCGATCCGGCAGCTCCGCATGCCGATGCCCTTGGCCGCGCAGTCCTCCAGGATCGCCCGACCGTTCGCATCCGCGCCCAGCGCCGTGATCAGCTCCACCTCCAGGCCCATGCGCGCCGCATTCTCCGCGATGTTGCGGCCCACGCCGCCCACGGACATGCGCACCTGGCCGGGGTTGGAGTCCCCGGGAACCAGCGCCGCGCTGGGAAAGCCGCCGATGTCCATGTTCGCGCCGCCGACCACCGCGATTTTTCCCCTTCGTAACGGCATGTCACCGCCCCCTCTCAATCCAGTTTTATTATATCGATCCTGCACGCACATTACAAGCCCCGGTGCAAATTTTGTGTCGTAGCGCCCGCAAAGCCCTGGAAATGTTGACGATCGGGGGATTTTTTGCTAAATTTAGACGCAAATATGCCCTCTTGCCTTGATTATGACACATTCATGTAATATAATACGTATGGAATACGGCCTTTGTGTGCCGACAAGGCCCGTGTGCGCAATACTATGAAATCACAGGTGACAGAATGAAGAAACGAAATGCAGTTCAGAAATGGATTTGCGCGATCCTCGCGATCGTGCTGCTGGTCGCATGTGCGCCCGCAGCGCTGGCCACGTCCTATTCGGCCAAGATCAACTCCTCCGCCTGCAAGGTCTACAAGTCCGCCTCCACCTCCAGCAAGGTGCTGTGCAGCGACGTAAAGGACCTGCGCGTATCCATCACGGGCTACTCCGGCGACTGGGCGCGCATCAGCTACAAGGGCTACACCGGCTACGTCAAATGCGAATACCTGACGCTGAGCAGCCGCCTGCCCGCCTACACGGCGAAGTCCACCCCGGTGTACAAGCGCGCCTCCTCCTCGTCCAGCAAGCTGGGCACCCTGGGCACGGGCAGCACGGTGTACGTGGTGGGCATGGACGACGGCTACTACCGCATCCAGAACCGCTCCGGCTCGGTCACGGGCTACGTCAAGTCCAGCTGCCTCACCGCGACCAAGCCCAAGACCAGCTCGGACTCCTCCTCGTCCGACTCCTCCTCGGGTTCCTCCAGCTCCGCCACGGGCGTGGATCGGGCCATCTCGGTGGCGAAGAGCCTGATCGGCAAGCCCTACGCCGTCAGCGACAATCCGCCCAGCAGCTTCAACTGCTCCTCCTTCGTGGAGTACTGTCTGGAGAAGGCCGGCTATTCCGTGAAGGGCTCCGCCGCCTCCCAGGCTGCGGACAGCTCCTTTGCCAAGATCACTGGCACCTCCAGTCTGAAGAAGGGCGACATCCTCTGCTTTGACACCGACGAGGACGGTACCTGCGACCACACGGCCATCTATCTGGGCAGCGGCAGCTTCATTGAGGCCTCCCAGAACGCAGGCAAGGTGCAGACCAACAGCCTGAGCAGCTGGTACAAGTCCCACCTGCTGTGGGCGCGCCGCCCTGCCTAATGCAAATTCCATCAATGAGCCGCCCGGAAGCGATGCTTCCGGGCGGCCTTGCTTTGCATGGCAGCATATCAGGGGAGGGATGAGGGCATCCCGCCCTACGGTGCAGAGCGAATCCGGGCAGTATTTTTAAAACCGGACGCACGAAATCTGCCCCATTCTTGCCGGGGCAGATTTCGTGCTTACAGCAAACCTATGTATAGGATAGAAGCGAAGAACCTCTGCCCCTTGAACCAGTGGGGGCAGAGGTTCGTGATTCAAACCGCGAAGCGATGTGGCAGCAGGCCCTGCCTGCCGCGAAGCGTTGTGGCAGCAGGCCCTGCCTGCCGCGAAGCGATGAGCCAGCGACGGCTCGCCGCCTTACAGCGCAGCCTTATAGATCGACACGATGTCGTCCTTGCTCAGCGGCACGAAGCTGCCGACGCTGCCCTTCGCGGCCTTCTCGGCCATGACCTCGAAGTGCGTTTCATCGATGCCGACCTCGCCCAGCGTCGCGGGCAGCTTCATCTCCTTGAAGAACGCGCGGGTGCACTCGATGGCCCTGCGGCCGACCTCCATGTCGTCCTCGCCGGTCAGGCCAAACACGTTGCGGCCGTACTCGCCGAACCTCCACGCGGTCTCCGCGTTCAGCGCGAACTCCATCCAGCAGGGCGTGAGGATGGCCAGGCCCTCGCCGTGGGTGATGTCGTAGAACGCGGACAGCTCGTGCTCCATGGGATGCACGCACCAGGACACGTCCGCACCGTCGCTCAGCAGGCCGTTGATGGCCAGGCTGCCGGCCCACATCAGATTGGCGCGGGCCTCGTAGTTGTCGGGCTCTCGCAGCGCAATCGGGCCGTAGTGCACCAGCGTCTTGAGCACCGCCTCGCACATCCGCGCCTGAAGGTACGCGCCCTTCACGGGGGTGAAGTAGTTCTCCAGCGTGTGGCTCATGATGTCCGCGGTGCCCGCGCTGGTCTGCCTCGGGGACACGGTGAAGGTGTACTCCGGATTCAGAACCGACATCACGGGCTTGATGTGCTGGGAGCCGGTGCCCCACTTCTCGTTCTTCTGAAGATCGGAGATCACGGCGAACTCGTCCATCTCGGAGCCGGTGGCGGAGAGCGTCAGCACGGCGTAGACGGGCAGCGCCCTCTGAATTTTACTGCGGTCCAGCACCAGATCCCAGGCGTCGCCGTCGTAGCACGCGCCCGCCGCCACGACCTTGGCGCAGTCGATGCTGGAGCCGCCGCCCACGGCGAGAACCATCTCGATGCCGTTTGCATGGCAGAGCTCCACACCCCTGCGCACGGATTCGATGCGGGGATTGGGCTCCACGCCGGAGAGCTCGGTGACCTGCATGCCGTTCTCCGTGAGCACCTTCATCACATCGTCATACAGGCCGCTGCGCTTGATGCTGCCGCCGCCGTAGACCAGCAGTACCTTGCTGCCACTGTTCTTCAGCTCGGAGAGGTGGGACAGCTGGTCGGTGCCGAAGTGGATGGTGGTGGGGATGCTGTAAGTAAAGTTGTTCATTCTATGTCCTCCTTGATCGGATGTTCTGATGTCATTATAGCAGACAGACCCCGCAAGGTAAAGCCCCGGTGGGGAATGAAATCGGAGGCCGCGCCGCAGCCGCTGCGTTCACGCTCCGCGCATCTACTTGTGATACCTCTCCCCTGTGCGGATGCGCTCGGCGCGGTAGAGCTGCTCCAGCAGGATCACCCGCATCAGGCCGTGGGGAAAGGTGAGGTTGGAGAAGGACAGGCGCGCGTCGGCCCGGGTGAGCAGCTCGTCGGACAGGCCGTTGGAGCCGCCGATGACGAACACGTTGCGCCGTCCGTCGGCGCTCCAGTCCTGCATCAGCTTCGACAGGCCCACCGAATCCGGGGCCTTGGCCTGAATGCACAGCGCGATCACCCGGTCGTTGGGCCGGATGCGGGCCAGCAGATTCTTGCCCTCCCGGTCGATGATCTGCCGGATCTGGGCGGGACTTGCGTTGTCCGGCTCCCGCAGATCGTCGATCTGCACGATCTCGTACTTTCCGTAGCGGGACAGGCGCTTGAGATACTCGGCGCAGCCCTCCTGCTGCCACTTCTCCTTCAGCTTGCCCACGCAGAGGATGCATGCATTCACATAATTCACCCCTTCATGCACAAAAGGGGCGGTCAAATCCGCCCCGAAAAACTTTATGCCAGCATTTGAATGACGTCCGTGACGTACAGCAGCGCCGTCAGCAGCACGCCCGCGATCAGCAGCGCCCACTCGCCTCGACTGAGCCGCAGCCTTGCGCCCTGCACCATCCGCACGCCCCGCAGCTGGGCGCGCGCCCGAAAGATGCGCAGCATCAGCCGCAGCATCGCCGCAGTGAGCGCGACCTCCACCAGGAGCATCGCAATTCCGGTGAAGCCGCCGATGGCCGTGAAATAGTCCGCCGGTATCTCCTCCGCCGACGGCATGCGCTGCTGTACAAACTGGAGCAGCACCGTGGCGGCGTTGTGCACCGTGTGGTAGATCAGGCCCGCGTAGACGGAGTCGGTGTAGATCACCAGCGCCGCGATCAGCATGCCCAGGATGAACTCCGCGGGCGCACCGATCAGCGAGCCGTGCATCAGCATGAACAGCAGCGAGGTCAGCACCATTGCGCGGCGCGTGCCATGCGCCTCAAAGGCGGGGAGCAGCACGCCCCGGAACAGGAATTCCTCGCAGATTCCCGGCAGCACCGCCGCATAGACCACGCACAGCATCAGCCCCATCCGGTCGAGGGGCACCTCGAGGCCGCCCGCGGTCACGTCGAAGCCCAGCTTCTGAAAGGGGATGCTCCAGATCAGCGTGACGTCGTTCACCAGGAACACGCCCAGCAGCGCCATCGCCACGATCAGCAGCACACTGGGCAGCGAGATCGGGTTCGGGCGCAGCGCAGGCAATATCTCCGGCCTGCGCCGCAGGCTCAGCGCGAGAGGCAGCGCCAGAAAGCACAGGTAGAAGAACAGATTGTAGGCCAGTGCCACCAGGTTCGCGTCCGCGCCCTGAAGCGCGCCGCTGAACAGGCCCAGCAGCAGGGACGCCGCGTACAGACCGATTCCCGAGAGCAGGTACAGAACCAGCGCGTTCTTGCGCGTGGGGCGCTGCTCCGGGCGGATTCCACTGCGCTGCTCAGACATTGAAGCGGAACAGCGTCACGTCGCCGTCCTTCATCACGTAGTCCTTGCCCTCGGAGCGCACCAGGCCCTTCTCCTTGCAGGCCGCGATGCTGCCCTCGCGCACCAGATCCTCGTAGGGCACGATCTCGGCGCGAATGAAGCCGCGCTCGAAGTCGGTGTGAATCTTGCCGGCAGCCTGGGGCGCCTTGGTGCCGTCCTCGATGGTCCAGGCGCGCACCTCCTTGGGGCCGGCGGTGAGGTAGGAGATCAGACCCAGCAGCCGGTAGCCCAGCGTGACCAGGCGGTCCAGGCCGCTCTCGCCGATGCCCATGTCCTCCAGGAACATCTGCTTCTCGTCCGGCTCCATCTGGGAGATGTCCTCCTCCACCTGGGCGCAGATCACCAGCACCTGCGCGCCCTCGCTCTCGGCAATCTGACGCACGGGCTTCACCAGCGCAAGCTCGCTCTCATCTTTGCCCAGATCCTCCTCGCCGATGTTGGCGGCGTAGATGACCTTCTTCATCGTCAGCAGGAACCAGTCGTGCACGGCAGCAAGCTGCTCCTCGTCGAGCTTCGCCGTGCGGGCGGGCCTGCCCTCGTTCAGATGCTCCAGCAGGATTCGACCTGCCTCGGCCTCCAGCGCGAACTTCTTGTCGCCCTTCTTGACCATGGCTGCGGCCTTCTCGGCGCGCTTGGTGACGGTCTCGATGTCGGCCAGCACCAGCTCGGTGTTGATCACGTCGATGTCCCGCGCCGGATCCACGCTGCCGTCCACATGGATGACGTTGTCGTCCTCAAAGCAGCGCACCACGTGCACGATGGCGTCCACCTCGCGGATGTGGGACAGGAACTTGTTGCCCAGACCCTCGCCGCGGCTCGCGCCCTTCACCAGACCCGCGATGTCCACGAACTCCAGCGTGGCCGGGGTGTACTTCTCCGGATGATACATCTCCGCCAGCACGTCCAGCCGCTTGTCCGGCACGGCCACCACGCCGGTGTTCGGCTCGATGGTGCAGAAGGGATAGTTGGCGGCCTGCGCACCCGCGCAGGTGATTGCGTTAAACAGCGTGCTCTTGCCGACGTTCGGCAGACCGACGACGCCCAGTTTCATTTCAGTTTCCTCCTAAATTGACGCAGCGCCCTCCGGGAGTATCCCCAGATGCGCAGATTTCCATGAATAGTGTATAATAAACCCGCTGCATTTGCAAGCAAAAGCTGGAAAAAAAGTGAAGGGCCATGGCTAGCAGAAATGTTTACAATTTTATTATTGACCGCTCGGTCTATTTGTGCTAGGATATAGAAAATATACCGGATGGTCAATTTTATGGAGTGCGCCAGCATCAAACGCAAGAAAACTGTCGGAGGATGCTGCGCATTCTTATTCATGGTCAGATGATTCGGCAAGCCGACAATCATAGTTATTCCTGATTCGGCAAGCCGAAGGCTTGGCCGGGTCGGCGGGCCCCGTAGGGCAGCACGCCGACAATCAGAATCGAAAGGAGCGAATATTGACATGGCGACCAAAAATGGACAGACGCAATCCGTGCTGGGGGAAATGGCCCCAGCGAAATCCATCATAAAGCTGGCGATCCCGGCGACCCTGGCGCTGCTGGCAAAGGCGGTCTACAATCTGGTGGACACCGCCTACATCGGCATGCTCAATTCCGACATCGCCCTGACGGCGGTGGGCGTGACCGTTCCGCTGCTGCTCATCATGGTTTCCATTGAAAACATCTTCGCCGCAGGCGCAGCCGTGCTGGCGGGGCGGCAGCTGGGCGCGAAGGATGACGAGGGCGCAAGCCGCACGATCACGACGATCATCGGCGTGTCCGTGCTCATCGGCATTCTCCTCTGCGTCTGCGGAATTGTCTTTCTGGAGCCCCTGATGCGGGCCTTCGGCGCTTCGGATGCATCTCTTCCCCAGGCAAAGAGCTATGCCTTCTGGATGTTCATCGCAGCGCTGGCCAATCTGCCCGCCCAGAGCATGAACTGTGCCGCCCGCGCGGAATCCTCCGTGAAGATCTCCTCCATCGCGGTGATCACCGGCGCGCTGCTCAATGTGCTGCTGGATCCCGTGTTCATGTTTGACTGGGGCCTGAACCTGGGCGTGGAGGGCGCTTCCCTCGCAACCACGGTCTCCCAGTTCGTGACCTTCTTCATCCTGGTCTGGTTCTATCTCAGCGGGCGCTCCATCATCAAGATTCGTGCAAAGGCCTTCCGCCCGAGCTGGAAGCTGATCAAGACCGTGGCCGTCATCGGCATCCCGACGGCGGTCATCCAGATCTGCCTGTCCGTGGCGGCCTCCCTGACCAACATCGCCGCCGCCGGACTGCCCCAGTCCGACGAGATCATCGCCGCCTACGGCGTGGTTCAGCGCCTGATCCTCATCGGCTGCTACGTCATCATGGGCTTCATGCAGGGCTATCAGCCGGTGGCCTCCTATGCCTTCGGCGCAAAGAATGAGGAGCGCTTCCATCAGTCCGTGCGCTTTGCCCTGAAGGGCTCGCTGCTTCTGACCGTGCTGGTCGCGGCGGTCTACATTCTGCTGTCCAGGCCGCTGATCCTGTTGTTCAACCAGAATCCCGTCATCGTGAACTACGGCAAGTGGCTGTTGATCTCCCAGGTGGCGCTGTATCCGGCCTTCGGCCTGTGCTACATGATGACCATCACCTATCAGACCATCGGCGCTTCCCGCTACGGACTGTTCCTGTCGCTGATCCGCCAGGGCCTGTTCTACGTCCCCTTCATTCTGACCCTGCCGAAGCTGCTGGGCGTCACCGGCATCTATTTCTCCCAGCCCGCAGCGGACGTTCTGACGATCCTCGTCTGCCTGCTCTCCATCAAATCGATGAAGCGCATCGCATCCCGCAACATGGGCGCGGTACAGGAATCATAAACGGACGGGGGCAGCTGCGATTGAAACAGTTGCCCCCGTCCTGTCGTTTGTGGGCTTTGTCAGCGGTCTGACGGCATCGCGTCATTTCCTCTCCTTGGCAATCCCATACAGCATGCAGTCCAGCAGGCGCGGCACGATCTTCTCGTGCTGCTCCACCCGCTCCTCAAACGCCGCGTTCTGGAGCGCGGGGCTGCTGAAGTAGCCGTTGAGCATCAGCTGCATCATGTGAAAATAGGCGAACGCATCCTCCCAGGAGATGCCGTCGCGCAGCTCGAGGCCGTCCAGCGTCTCGCCGTACATCCGCTCGTTCAGCGCGTTGAAGTCGGCCAGCGCCCGGGAAACCTCGCCGGAGAGATGCGGCGGCGGGTTGAGCATCGCTTCAAAGAAGATGTGCGCCTCGTTGGGATGCTCCCGGAAGAAGTCCATTCTGGCCGCCATATAGCGCTCCAGATTCCGCGTTCCATCCCGCTCCTGAACAAACTGCATCAGCATGCCGCAGCTGCGGCCCAGACAGCGCAGATACAGCGCGTCCTTCCCCGAAAAATTATGGTAGATCAGGCCCTTGTTGACCCCCGCCTGACAGATGCGGTTGATCGTGCCGCCGGCGTAGCCATACCTGCCGAATTCGTTCGTCGCTGCCTCGATGATCCGCGCGACGGTGTGCTCCGTCTTTTCACTCTTCTTCATGCCGCACCTGCTTTGATTGTTAACTGTTCGGTCAATAACATTATAGTCCGCGGCGCTCGAGCGGGCAACAATGGAAGTGTTAAATCCCCCGGCAACCAGCTGCAAAGACTGTGGCAGTTGATCGCCGGGAGATTCGGAGGAATTGCAAAAAGAAGAAACCGCCTGATGCGTATCAAGCGGTTTCTGATGTGGCGGACCCTAAGGGATTCGAACCCCTGACCTTCTGGTCCGTAGCCAGACGCTCTATCCAGCTGAGCTAAGGGACCTTGCGCTTCTCTCAAAGTGCTTATATATAATACCGCAGAAAACGGCATTTGTCAAGGGGTTTTTGAAATAAAACTAAAAAATATTTTCTTCGCGGAGGATCGCGCCGCTCTCCAGGTCCTTCCAGCTGAATTTGCCGTCCTCCAGCGTCATGTAGCCGTGGGCGCTGCCGTTCTTGGGGATGGAGGTGGAGCCGGGGTTGACGTAGGTGAAGCCCTCGTGGCGGTTGAAGGCGGGCACGTGGGTGTGGCCGCAGAGCAGCACGTCGCCGTTCACCAGCGGCGGCGGGTTCGTCTCGCCGTGGACGTGGCCGTGGGTGGCGTAGAGGATGTGCTCGCCCAGCGGCAGCGCGCAGTAGTCCGCCATCACCGGGAAGGTGAGCACCATCTGATCCACCTCCGCCTCGCAGTTGCCGCGCACGCACAGCAGGTGCTCACGGACGCCGTTGAGCAGCTCGATCACGCGCTTCGGGGCGTAGTCCTTCGGCAAGTCGTTGCGGGGGCCGTGGTAGAGCAGGTCGCCCAGCAGCAGCATGCGGGGACTGCCCTCGCCGCGCCAGGCCTCCAGCAGTTTTTCGCACCAGTAGGCGGAGCCGTGGATGTCGGATGCGATCATCAGCTTCATAGTCTTTCCTCCGATTTGTTGATGGTTTTAATTATACCCCGGATTGCGATAAAAAGGAAGCCCCCGGACGAATCCGGGAGCTCCGTTCATATGCAGGAATTACTTTTTGCGCAGGTCGGGCTGCTTGCGGTCGAAGTAGTCCTTCGTCAGCTTGACGACCACGCCAGTCAGCGGCAGCAGCGCGATCAGGTTCGGCAGCGCCATCAGGCCGTTGAGGGTATCGGAGATGTCCCACATCAGCGTACCGGAGCCCGTTGCGCCCACGATGCACACCAGAATGAACACGACCTTGAAGATGTAGTTGACGACCTTGTTGTTCTTGCTCAGGTAGGCCCAGCAGCTCTCGCCGTAGTAGCTCCAGCCCAGAATGGTGGACAGGGCGAAGAACAGCAGGCTGATCTGGATGATGGTGCCGCCGATGGTACCGGGCAGGATGGTGTTGAAAGCCGCGACCGCCGCCGCACCCTTGGAGGAGAAGGCAGCCAGACCGCCCTCGGTGCCAAGCACGCCGGAGACGAGCACGGTCAGCGCGGTGATGGTGCAGATGATGATGGTGTCGATGAACACCTCGAACACGCCCCACATGGCCTGCTCCACGGGCTCCTCGGTGGAGGAAGCCGCGTGGGCGATGGGCGCGGAGCCCAGATGGAGCCAAGCACGCCGGGGATGTCGCCGATGCGCATGATGATGACCACAACGCCGCACAGGATGTAGAAGATGGACATGAAGGGCACCAGATAGGAGGTCACCTGGCCGATGCGCTTCACGCCGCCGATGACCACGATGGCCACCAGCACCGCCAGAATGATGCCGGAGACCAGCGGCTTCATGCCGAACAGGCCGTTGAGCGCACCGGCGATCTCGCTGGACTGTGCGATGTTGCCGATGCCGAAGCAGGCCAGGCCGCCCAGGATGGCGAAGATCACAGCAAGCCAGGTCCAGCTCTTGCCCAGACCGTTGCGGATGTAGTACATCGGGCCGCCGTGATAGGCGCCGTTCTCATCCTTCTCGCGGTACTTCATGGCCAGGGCGATCTCGGCGTACTTGGTGCACATGCCGAAGAAGGCCGAAACCCACATCCAGAACACCGCGCCCGGACCGCCGACGAAGATCGCGCCCGTCACGCCGGCGATGTTGCCGGTGCCCACGGTGCCCGCCAGCGCGGTAGTCACCGCCTGGAAGGGGGTCAGGTTCTTGCCGTTGTCCTTGGCCTTCTTCTTGAAGATGCTGCCGATGGTGTTGCGCATGATGAAGCCGAACTTGCGCACCTGAAGGAAGCCGATGCGGATGGTGATGTAGATGCCGGTGCCCACCAGCAGAACCAGCATGATCGGGCCCCAGGCGAAGCTGTTGATGGCGCCGTTGACGGCCTCCACCTTGTCGACGAAGCCGCCCTCCGCCAGCGCGCAGCCGCAGACGACCATCAGGGCCACGGCGATGGCCAGAATCCTCAGAAACCGGGTCTTTTTCATGTGCAATATCCCCCTTGCTCTTGTCTGAATCCCCCGGCGGAGACACAAAAAGCGCCCCGCCCCCATGTTGCGCATAAGGGCGAAGCGCTGCTTCGCGGTACCACCTTATTTCACCCGCACCTCGCAGTGCAGGCCTCGTGAACAGACGTATCTCTGTTCGCCGCTGTAATGGGCGGACCCAGCGCAGTCTACCACACAATCGCTTCGGTGCGCTTCTCAGGGGGGCCTTCACCATTCCGCCTCGCGCCCTTCCACCTGCCGGACGCTCTCTGTGCAGCGCAGGGATGATTACTTGTTCCCGTCAACGAATATGGCGGTATTTTAACATAACATTTATGCCCTGTCAAGGGTGAATTCGAATGTTTTTCGGAAAATGCGAAGAATTACAATGTTTTTACATCGCAGACAAATGTACGCGAATTGGGGAAGAATCTGGTTTTGAAAACCAGATCAGCTCATGAAAAGGTTGATAAAAATGAATCCAAAAATCAAATGAGTTGCAAAAAAGGGGAAATAAAGCCTTAGAAGCGTATTGGAAGCGTAAAAATCAGGATAAATTTGAAGGAAAACTTTCGGAATCCGCGCAAAATGATGGATATTTTTTTCGCTTTGTGATAATATACTCTACAGAACGATGGAATGGAACCTGAGGAAGGAAGAGATACAGTGGAGAAGAAGAAAAAGCGGATCGGGGATCGCTTTGACGCGACGCTGGTGCGGGACGCGGATCCCATGCACGGCTTCATACCCTATCTTTACCCGCACCGCGCGGACAACGAGGCCTTCATCGAGGAGACCGTGGATCTGACGGCGCTGAACGCGTTTCTGGAGAAGAAGAACGCAAGACTGGATCATGCGCACCGCTACACCATCTTCCACTGCGTGGCCTGCGCGCTGATCAAGACGGTGACGCTGCGCCCGAAGATGAACTACTTCATTCAGGGCATGCGCCTCTACAAGCGCGACGAGCTGTCCTTGGCCTTCGTGGTGAAGAAGCAGTTCGACGACCACGGCGAGGAGGCGCTGGCCTTCAAGAAGTTCGGCCCGGAGACCACTCTGGATTCCTTCCATGAGGAGATCATGAAGGAGATCTTCGAGTGCCGCCGCAGCGACGCCGTGGACAATTCCACCAAGGGCATGGCCTTTTTCATGAAGCTGCCGCGCTTCATTCTGCGCCCGGTGGTGTACATACTGCGCCGCCTGGACTTCTTCGGCAAGGTGCCCTACGATCTGATCAAGACCGATCCGAACTACGCCTCGATCTTCATCTCCAACCTGGGTTCCATCAAGCTCAACGCAGCCTACCATCACCTGAGCAACTGGGGCACGAATTCGCTGTTCGTCGTCATCGGCCAGAAGCACAAGGAGCCGGTGTTTGCCGAGGATGGCAGCTACGAGATGCACGAGATTCTGCACGTTGGCGTGACGCTGGACGAGCGCATCGCCGACGGCTACTACTACGCAAGGAGCATTGCGCTGTTCAAGCACATCATGGAGCATCCCGAGTACCTGGATCGCCCCGCCAACGAGGAGGTAGACCTGTGATTATCCCGAAGCCGCAAAACGTAAAGACCCCGTGGATGCCCTTCATGAACGGCATTCCCGCACAGCTGGACTACTTCGAGGGCAGCATGTGCGAGGCCGTGGAGAACATCGCGGAGAAATATCCCAACGTCATCGCCTATGACTTCATGGGCAGCCACACCAACTATCGCAGGTGCGTGGAGGCGATCCACGCCTGCGCCCGGGCCCTGCGCGCCGCCGGCGTGAAGGAGAACGACCGCGTGACCATCGCCATGCCCAACTGTCCGCAGGCGGTGTCCATGTTCTATGCCATCAACATGGTGGGCGCCATCGCCAACATGATCCATCCGCTGTCCGCCGAGGGCGAGATCGAGTTCTATCTCAACGACTCCAGGTCCGTGGCCGCGCTGACGCTGGACCAGTTCTACGGCAAGTTCGAAAGCATCCGCCAGAACACCCCCGCGCTCAAGACGCTGATCGTCGCCAGCATCAAGGACGCGCTGAACCCGGTGATGAAGCTGGGCTACGCGCTGACCGAGGGCAAGAAGATTCCCAAGCTCCCCGAGGATGGGGATTACATCACCTGGAAGCAGTTCATCGCAAACGGCAAGAGCTTTACCGGCGATCCCCGCGTGAAGCGCACCGGCCCGCAGCCCGCCGTCATCCTCTACAGTGGCGGCACCACCGGCGTGACCAAGGGCATCCTGCTCTCCAATCTCAATTTCAACGCCCTGGGCGCGCAGATCATCGCCACCAACTCCATCTTCACGGTGGGCGACAAGATGCTGGCCATCATGCCCATGTTCCACGGCTTCGGCCTGGGCGTGAGCATCCACTCCATGCTGGTCAACGGCGGCCGCTGCGTGCTGGTGCCGCGCTTCACGCCCCAGACCTACGCAGACCTGCTGCGCAAGCACAAGCCGAACTTCATCGCAGGCGTGCCCACGCTGTACGAGGCGCTGCTGCGTCTGGAGGGCCTGGATGATCTGGATCTGAGCTGCCTGAAGGGCATGTTCTCCGGCGGCGATTCCCTGCCGGTGGAGCTGAAGAAGCGCATCGACGCCTTCCTGAAGGATCACAAGGCCACCATCGAGGTGCGCGAGGGCTACGGCACCACCGAGTGCGTCACCGCCAGCTGCCTGACCCCGTCGGGACTGGCCCGCGAGGGTTCCATCGGCATCCCCTTCCCGGACACCTACTACAAGATCGTCATGCCCGGCACCGAGATCGAGGTGCCCTACGGCCAGGAGGGCGAGATCTGTCTGGCGGGCCCCACGGTGATGATGGAGTACGTCAACCATCCCAAGGAGACCGCGGATACCCTGCGCAAGCACGCCGACGGCCTCACCTGGGTGCACACCGGCGACCTGGGCGTGATGGACAAGGACGGTTACATCTACTTCCGCCAGCGCATCAAGCGCATGATCGTCACCAGCGGCTACAACGTCTATCCCTCCCAGATCGAGGGCATCCTGGACAAGAACGAGTGCGTGCACATGAGCTGCGTCATCGGCGTGAAGGATCCCTACAAGATGCAGAAGGTCAAGGCCTTCATCGTGCTCAAGCCCGGCTACGAGCCCAGTGACGAGACCCGCGAAAAGATCATGGACTACTGCCGCAAGCACATCGCCAAATACGCCCTGCCCTACGAGATCGAGTTCCGCGACGAGCTGCCCAAGACTTTGGTCGGCAAGGTCGCCTACCGCATCCTCGAGGAGGAGGAAGCCAAGAAGACGGCATAACGGCGGCGAGCCGCCGCTGGCACATGCCTGTCGGCGTTTAAAGCGAACGAACCTCTGCCCCCACTGATTCAAGGGGCAGAGGTTCTGCGTTTCGTTTCTCGCGGTATGTTTGCCTTTCCCCGAAATCCAGTTCGGCAATAATGAACTGGATTTCTAACGTCCGGTTTTGAAAATACTACTCGGATTCGCTCTGTGCCGTAGGGCGGGATGCCCTCACCCCGCCGCATCGTTTCAGCCGCACATCTCCTTCAGCATGCGGATGTGCTCCGGGGTGGTGCCGCAGCAGCCGCCCAGGATGCCTGCACCGGCCTTCTTGAGCTGCTGCATCTCCCGGGCGAACTTGCCGGGGCTCATGCCGTAGACCGCGCTGCCGTCGCTCTGGATCACCGGAAGTCCCGCGTTGGGCTTGGCGATCAGCGGAAGATCGGTGTGTGCGCGCATGCGCTGGATCACGCTGACGTAGAGCTCCGGGCCCTGGCCGCAGTTCACGCCGATGGCGTCCGCGCCCAGCGCAGGCAGGGTCTGCGCCGCAAGCTCCGCGTCGCCGTCGAAGTAGGCCGCGCCCACCGCGTCCAGCGTCAGCGTGCACATCACGGGCAGGTCGCACACCGAGCGGATGGCCTCGATGGCCGCGCTGCACTCCGTCACGCCCATCATGGTCTCCAGGCCGATCAGATCCACGCCCGCGTCCACCAGCAGCTGCGCCTGTTCGCGGTAGACCTCGATCAGCTCCTCGTAGCGCACGCCGCCCTCCACGTCCACCGGCTTTCCGCAGGTGGCCATGTCTCCTGCAACGAAGGCTTTGCCGCCCACCGCATCCCTGGAGAGCTGCACCAGCGCGCGGTTCATCTCTGGCAGTTTATCCTCCAGCCCGTACATGGAAAGGCTCAGGCGGTTCGCGCTGAAGCTGGGCGCAAAGACGATCTGGCTGCCCGCCTCCACGTAGGCGCGCTGCAAATTTTTCAAAATCTCGGGATTTTCCAGCACCCACTGCTCGGTGCACACGCCCACAGGCATGCCGCTGGCGCGCAGATTGGAGCCGGTCGCACCGTCCAGAATCACCGCTCCGTCGCTGAGCAAGGCTTGAAATTCACTTCGGGTCATGGGCTTTCCTCGCTTCCTTTTGTATCAGCTGCCCCTTATCATACCACAAAGATGGGTGGAATTCAATCCTGCGCCGCCAGCAGGCGCTCGATTTCCCCGCCATAGAAGCTGCACAGCTCCTGCGCGGCCTCCATGCTGGCGGCCTCGGTGACGATGCGCAGCTCGCTTTTTCCACTGGTCGAGGGAGCGTCCCGACTCCGCCAGCCGCGACAGAAAGCGCAGCGCAAAGCGGATTCCATCCAATTGGATGGCGAACTGCCGGGGCGACTTCTCCGCCAGCGCGCCCATCCACGCCGCCGGTTCGCCCGCCACGTACATCGCATGCGCGCCGTAGCGCTGGGCCAGCGCATCGATGGCCCGCGTGGCGTACACCGGCAGGATCAGCCGCATTTCTCCCGCCTCCAGCGCCGTCCAGGCGCAGGCCAGCTGGCGCTGCACCTCGTCCATCCGCCCCTGGGGATCGGCAAACACCGCCTGTTCGCCGCTGTCGGAGAGCAGCACGCCCAGCTCGCCCGGGGCGATCTGCATTTGATCCGGATCCCACTCGCAGCGCACGCGCAGCCCCGCCCGCACGAAGCTCTGCTCGGCCAGGCTCAGCAGGTGGCTGTTCTGGGCGCAGAGTGCGATCTCCGGCGCGCGCAGGGGATCCGCTTCAAAGCAGGCGGCTGCGTCGGCGATGTAGGCGATGTCGGTGCGCCCGGCGCTCTGAATCGCCCGGGTGATGCCGCTGAACGGCCCGGCGTAGTCCTGCCGTTCGCAGAGCTTGAGGATGGCGCGCTGGGTCTTTTCCGGGATGCGCGCGCCGCTAGAGAGCAGCGGGGTCAGGCTTGCATCCTCCACCAGCATGGCCGCGTCCGTGTGCAGCGCGGACAGGCTGTGGCGCAGCTGGGGCAGGCTGCACACGCCCGCGTCGATCAGCTGCACGCCCTGGGCCATGGCCCCCGCGGCCACCGCGTGCCACAGCGCCGCCGCCACCGTGGACGGCCCGCGCCCCAGCAGCAGCTCCCGGGGCTTCATCTCCGCGATGCAGGCGCTCACGCTGCGCGCGGCCTGGGAAGGGGATTCCAACTGCAGCGCTCCCGCCGCGAAGCGCTGTTCCCGGCGCAGGCCCCACACGATGTTCTCCTCCGGGCGGTCGCCCTCGGGCAGCGACTTTTCCGGCCAGAGCTTCACGCCCGGCGGCAGCACGGCCCGCGCGCCCACGATGGAGTGGCTGCCCACGCAGCTCTCCTCGAAGAGCTGCGCGCCCTCGCCGATCACCGCGCCCCGGCCCGCCACGCAGCCCCGCAGCTGCGCACCGGCCTCCACGCGCACGCCGGGGAACAGCACGCTGCGCTTGATGCTCGCGCCGCTTGCCACGAAGCAGTTCTCGCCGACGGCGCTGTAAGCGCCGATGTGCGCGCCGGAGCAGATGTGCGCGCCCGGGGCGATCCAGCAGGGCGCTTCGATGGTGCAGCCCTCCTCCACGATCGCGCCATCGCAGGGGGCGTTGAACGGTCCCTCCAGGCCCTCCAGATGCAGCTTCCCCTCCAGCGCGTCGGCGTGCACCTGCAAATAGGCGGAGACGTCGCCCACGTCGCACCAGTAGCCCTCCGCCGTCCAGCCGTAGAGCTTTACGCCCGCCTCCAGCAGCGCCGGGAACAGGTCGTGGCCGAAGTCGTAGGGGCGGTCAGAGGGAATCCACTTCAGGATCTCCGGCTCCAGGATGTAGATGCCGGTGTTGATGCGGTCGGAGTACACGTCGCAGCGCCCGGGCTTTTCGTGGAAGGAGCGGATTCGCCCGTCGCAATCTGTCACCACCATGCCGTACTCCTGAGGCGCGCCGCACTTTTTCAATACAATCGTGACTGGGCCGCCGTGGGATTCGTGGAAGCGCAGCGCGGCGGTGAGATCGAAGTCGGTCGCGCCGTCGCCGGAGAGCACGATAAAGCGCTCGTTCAGGAAGTCCTCTGCCTGCTTCACGCTGCCTGCGGTGCCCAGCGGGCTCTGTTCGATATAGTAGCGCAGCCGCACGCCCAGCCGTTCGCCGTCCTGAAAGGCGTCCTGAACGGCCTCGGGCAGATAGCCCAGCGTCGCGCCGATTTCGTGAATGTCATATTTGTGAAGCAGCCCTATGGCGCGCTCCATCAGGGGCTTGCCCAGCAGATGCAGCATCGGCTTCGGACAATCGCATGTCAGGGGCCTCAGGCGCGAACCCTCGCCGCCCGCCATGATGATCGCTTTCAAAATGTTTCACATCCCTTTCCTTGTGCGCAGAGCGCAGCGTAGAAATGCCGCGATGCGGCATTCACGCACTATTTTCCCCGGCACGTCCCGGTTTCATACAAAATTATATTTCCATGAATTTGACAAATATGCATCCATCGAATATACTGGAGGAAAAATCAGGGAAGTGGGAGGAAGGATCATGAAAAGAATGCTGCTTGTGCTGCTGGTGATCGCGCTGTGCATCCCCTGCAGTGCACTTGCTGAGAAGACGATGAAAATTGTGAACTGTCAGGATTGGGTGTCGCTGCGCAGTGCGCCGAGCACGCAGGCTGAGAGAGTGGCGCAGGTTCCGCTGGGCGCGTACGTCACCGGCGAATGCGACTATTATTCGGATTTCAGCTATTGCAGCTACAATGGCGTGACGGGCTACATCCTGAACGAATATCTGGAGGCTGTGGCGCTTTATGCACAGGTGGACGACCGTACCATCATCGCCGAGCGCAGCGTCGATTACACCAGCGGCGAGACCATGGAGCTCACCTGCCTGGATGCCAGTGGAAGCGAATGCTGGCGGCGCAGGTTTGAATCGCCCTATCAAACGGAGCTGAATTGCACGGACGCCTTCGTGGGCGGAACGGCGGTGGAGCCCATGGTGCTGGTGCACGTGTCGGGCGTGGGCCTGACTGCGCTGGATCTGTACACGGGACAGGAGAGGTGGACGCTGGGCGAGGACGTGGTGAGCCTGGGCGGCAGTCTGAGCTGCGCGGTGGGTGAGGACGGCACGATGTACATCGGCGGCTACTACGGCCCCGATCCGGTGGCAATCTCTGTGGATGGCAATCTTCTGTGGCAGTCCTCCGCGGAGTACGGCGAACAGGACGGCTATACAATGGATTTCTTCTGGCTGTACGATCTGGAGCTTGTGCCGGACGGCCTGCTTGCGACCTACGACATGGGCGCGGACGATCAGGGGACGGAGTGCGGCGGAGAGGTGCTGTACAGCCTGGATGGCGAACTGTTGAGCTATCGCTATCTGTATTGATGGGATGAAACAAAATCGCGGCGGTATTGCTGAAATACCGTCGCGATTTGTTTACAGAAAGCCTTACAGGATGTACTTGCGCACGTCCTTGGCGTGGGCGTCGTTGCCCAGCTGGGCGTTGACGTAGTCCGCGTCGATGCTGACGCACACCTCGGGGGCGTCGCCGCCGCCGGCGTTGAAGGCGATGTCGTTGAGAATCTTTTCGAGCATGGTGTGCAGGCGGCGCGCACCGATGTTCTCGGCGGTCTCGTTGGCCTGCCATGCGCACTCGGCGATGGTCTGGAGGGCGGAATCCTGGAAGTCCAGCGACACGCCGTCCACGCCCAGCAGCAGCTGGTACTGGCGGATCAGCGCGTTCTCCGGCTGGGTCAGGATGCGCTTGTAGTCCTCCACGCTGAGGGGCTTGAGGTCCACGCGCACCGGGAAGCGGCCCTGCAGCTCGGGGATCAGGTCGGTGACCTTGGCCACGTGGAACGCGCCCGCCGCGATGAAGAGCATGTGGTCGGTCTTGACGGGGCCGTACTTGGTGTTGACGGTAGTGCCCTCCACGATGGGCAGGATGTCGCGCTGCACGCCCTCGCGGGACACGTCCGGGCCGTTGCCGCTGCCGCGACCGGCCACCTTGTCGATCTCATCCAGGAACACGATGCCGTGCTGCTCCGCGCGGTCGATGGCCTCGCTGTAGACCGCGTCCATGTCGATCAGGTTGGTCTCCTCCTCAGCCTGGAGGATCTTGCGCGCCTCGCGTACCTCCACCTTGCGCAGCTTGGTCTTCTTGGGGATGATGCTGCCCAGCACGTCGCTCATGTTCACGTCCATGCCGGGGATTTCGTTCTGGGGCGTGACCTCCTCGACCTCCACCTCGACGATCTCGTGCTCCATTTCGCCCCGGCGCAGGCGGGTGCGCACGTCGTCCTGGCGCACGGCCAGCGCGGTCTTTTCGGATTCGGACAGCTCCGGCTCCTTGGGCTTGTTGCCCAGCAGGATCTCGATGGGGTTGGCGGGCTTCCGCTTCTGGGTGCGGGTCAGCAGGTCCACCAGACGGTCCTCCACCACGCAGGCCGCGCGGTTGCGCACCCGGGCGGTGTGCTGGTTCTTCACCAGGCGGATGCTGGCCTCCACCAGGTCGCGGATGATGGATTCCACGTCGCGGCCCACGTAGCCCACCTCGGTGAACTTCGTGGCCTCCACCTTGATGAAGGGCGCGTCCACCAGCTTGGCCAGGCGGCGGGCGATCTCGGTCTTGCCCACGCCCGTAGGGCCGATCATCAGGATGTTCTTCGGGGTCACTTCTTCGCGGATGTCCTCGGGCAGCTGGGCGCGGCGGTAGCGGTTGCGCAGGGCAACGGCCACGGCGCGCTTGGCGTCGTCCTGACCGATGATGTATCGATCCAGCTCGCGGACGATCTCGCGGGGGGTAAGCTCAGTCATTTGCTTTCTCCTTTCGGCATGCAGGGGGCTGCCGGAGCGCACATGCGCGCCGCCCCCCTGCACGGGCCTCAGACGGTTTCGACGATGATGTTGTCGTTGGTGAACACGCAGATCTCGCTGGCCACCTTGAGCGCCTTCTCGGCAATCTCATGGGCAGGCAGATCGGTGTTCTGATAGAGGGCGCGCGCGGCTGCAAGGGCAAAGTTTCCGCCGCTGCCGATGGCCAGCACGCCGTCGTCCGGCTCGATCACCTCGCCGGTGCCGGACACCAGCAGCAGGTTGTCCTTGTCGGCGCACAGCAGCATGGCCTCCAGCTTGGCGGTCTTGTTCATCTGCCAGTCCTGGGCAAGCTCCACGGCGGCGCGGGGCAGGTTGCCGGAGTACTGGGTCAGCTTGTCCTCAAAGCGCTCGGTGAGGGCGAAGGCGTCGGAGACCGAGCCTGCAAAGCCGATCACGACCTTGCCGCCGTAGATACGCCGCACCTTGCGGGCGGTGCCCTTCATCACGGTCTTTTCGCCCAGGGTCACCTGACCGTCTCCGGCCAGGGCGATCTCGCCGTTCCGGCGTACGGCGCAGATGGTGGTGCCGCGGAAGGGGCTGCGGATTTCATTTTCACAAGTCATAGGTTCGGATCACCTCGTTCAGTGTGTCGATGGCGCGCGCGCTCAGCTTCTCGTAGCGGTTGCGCTTGCCCCGCACGCGCGCGTCCAGCGGCTCCAGAATGCCGAAGTTGGCGTTCATGGGCTGGAAGTTGGCGCTGGGGGTGGATACGTGGCGGGCGAGTGCGCCCAGGATGGTTCGTCCGGTGAAGTCGGGCTCGCCCAGCATGTCCGGGCCGTTTAGGTAGGTGTTGCGGTGCATCACGCCGTAGCGGGCAAACTCGGCATGCTCCAGGCCCGGAATCATGGAGAACACCCGCTTCTGCTCTCCCCACTTGAGCCGCGTCTGGAAGCCCACCAGATTGTACAGCGTCCCGGCCTCGTTCTCCTGGCGCAGCTGCACCACGGCGTAGGGCTCTTTACCAGTGCGGGGGTCCTTCAGGCCGACGGGCTTCAGCGGCCCGAAGGCCAGCGTCTGGCGGCCACGGGAGGCCAGAATCTCCACGGCCAGGCAGCCCTCGAACACCAGCTTCTTCTCAAAGTCGTGCAGCTCGGCCAGCTCCGCGCCCATCAGCGCGTCGTAGAAGGCGTTGTACTCGTCCTCATTCATCGGACAGTTCAGGTAGTCCGAGCCCTTGTCGTAGCGGGAGGCGCGGAACACCTTGTCCATGTCCAGCGATTCGGCGGTGACGATGGGTGCGGCCGCGTCAAAGAAGTGCAGCGCCTTCGCACCGGGCAATTGAGAGATCGCGTCGGTCAGGGCGGGGTCGGTCAGCGGCCCCGTGGCGATGATGCACGGGCCGTCGGGGATGCGGTCGATCACGGCGCTCTCGAATTCCACCAGCGGGTGGTTTTTCAGCGTTTCGGTGATGGTTTCGGAGAACAGGTGGCGGTCCACCGCCAGCGCGCCGCCCGCGGGCACCCGGCACTTCTCCGCCGAGGCGAGGATCAGGCCGTTCAGCGCACGCATCTCGGCCTTCAAAAGGCCCGAGGCGTTGCTCAGCTGCTCCGCCTTCAGGCTGTTGGAGCAGACCAACTCGGCAAAGCCCTCGCTCTTATGGGCGGGGCTGAATTTTGTGGGCTTCATGTCGATCAGGCGCACGGGTACGCCCCGGCGCACCAGCTGCCAGGCGGCCTCACAGCCTGCCAGACCTGCGCCGACGATGGTCACGCGTGCGTTATTCATCGCCGCCTCCGTTTTCCACCTGAACCCGGTGGCGGCAGTTCTCATTCACGCAGACGTGGAACAGCGTGTCCTTCGGGCCGGACTTGAGCACCATGCGCTCGCCGCAGACGGGGCACTTGTCCGCCACGGGTCGATCCCAGGACACGAAGTCGCACTCGGGGTACTTTTCGCAGCCGTAGAACTTGCGGCCCTTGCGGCTGATGCGCTCCAGCAGCTCCGCGCCGCACTTCGGGCAGGGCACGCCGATATTCTTCGGCAGCGCCATGGTGAAGCGGCACTCGGGGAAGTTGGGGCAGGCCAGGAACTTGCCGTAGCGGCTCATCTTGTAGACCATCATCGCGCCGCACTTCTCGCAGGGCACGTCGGACACCTGATCCTCGATGGCCACCTTTTCGATGTTCTTGTCGGCCTCCTCCAGCGTCTTTTCAAAGGGGCCGTAGAAGTCGGCGATGATGCTGTGCCACTCGGCCTTGCCGGCCTCGACCTCGTCCAGCTCCTCCTCCATGCCAGCGGTAAAGGCGATGTCCACGATGTTGGGGAAGTTCTTGCACATCATGTCGTTGACGATCTTGCCCAGCTCCGTGGGGATCAGGCGCTTGTTCTCCCGGGCCACGTAGCCGCGGCTGATGATGGTGGAGATGGTGGGCGCATAGGTGGACGGGCGGCCGATGCCCTTTTCCTCCAGCGTGCGCACCAGGCTCGCCTCGGTGTAGCGCGGCGGGGGCTGGGTGAAGTGCTGGTCGGGCTGAATCTCGCCCGCCTCGGCGGCCATGCCCTCCTCGAGCTCGGGCAGGTTGTTCACGCTGGCCTCCTCGGCCGCGTCGTCCTGGCCCTCCTCATAGACGGCGGTGAAGCCCGCAAAGCGCAGCTTCTGGGCGTTGAAGTGGAAGCGCGCGCCGGTGCTCGCGTCGATGTCCACCGACAGCGTGTCGTACACCGCGGGGGTCATCTGGCTGGAGACGAAGCGCTCGTAGATCAGCTTGTAGAGCTTGAACTGGTCCCGGGACAGCGAGGCCTTGATCGCGTCCGGGCGGCGCAGGATGTCCGTGGGGCGGATGGCCTCGTGGGCGTCTTGGGCGGAGGAGCGGGTCTTGTAGATGTTGGGCTTCTCCGGCAGGTATTCGGCGGAGTAGTTGTCCGCGATCATCGCGCGCACGGCCTCCAGCGCCTCGTCTGCGATGCGGGTGGAGTCGGTGCGGATGTAGGTGACCAGACCCTGGCTGCCCTCGCCGGCGATTTCCACGCCTTCGTAGAGCTGCTGGGCGATCTGCATGGTCTTCTGGGTGGTGAAGCCCAGCTTGCGGCTGGCCTCCTGCTGGAGGTTCGAGGTGGTGAAGGGCGCGGCGGGGTACTTGCGGCGCTCGCCCTTCTTGATGATGGACACGCGGAACGTTGCGTCCCGGCAGGCGTCCACCACGGCCTGGGCCTCCTGCTGGTTGTGCAGCTCGGCCTTTTCGCCGCCGAAGCCGGTGAAGCGCGCGCTGACCTTGGCCTTGCCGATGGTGAAGGGCGCGGAGATCGTCCAGTACTCCTCGGGCACGAAGATGTCGATCTCCTCCTCGCGGTCGCAGATCATCTTGGTGGCCACCGATTGCACGCGACCGGCGCTCAGGCCCTTCTTCACCTTGCGCCAGAGCAGCGGGCTGATCTTGTAGCCGATCAGGCGATCCAGCACGCGGCGGGCCTGCTGGGCGTTGACCAGATCCATGTTGATGGTGCGGGGGTTCTTCACCGCGGCCTTCACGGCCTTGGACGTGACTTCGTGAAATTCGATGCGGCAGGGCGCGTCCTCGGCGATGCCCAGGACGTTCGCCAGATGCCAGGAGATCGCCTCGCCTTCGCGGTCCGGGTCAGTCGCGAGGTAGATCTTGGAGGCGCTGCGGGCCTCCTTGCGGATGCGGTTGAGAATCTCGCCGCGCCCGCGAATGGTGATGTATTTCGGCTCGAAGCCGTTTTCAACGTCTACGCCGATCTGCGACTTGGGCATGTCGCGCACGTGCCCCTGAGAGGCTTCAACCTTGTAACCCCGGCCCAGAAATTTGCCGATGGTCTTGGCCTTTGCGGGAGATTCGACGATAACGAGCTTGTTTGCCATGTGTTTCCTCCGTTGTGGCTGAATCCCGTCCGAGATTTTCTGCGGGATCCGAATTTGAGCGGATCAAAGATACGCGCGGTACATGCCGCCCGGCACTTTTACTATTATTCCCCGAAGTTCCAACATTGTCAAGTGGGAATTTAGCTTTGCGATCGGAAAATCCACCAGATTTGCCAGTTCGTCAAAGGACAATTCCTGCTCCAACAGCGGCTGAACGATTTTGTCGTCCTCCGGATCCAGCTCCAGCTTCGGCCTGGGCGCGCTCTTCGAGGCGTCCTCGCGCGCCGCCCAGCGGTAGTGCTCCAGCACGTCCCAGCCCGAGAGCACGGGAATCGCGCCCTCCACGATCAGCCGGTTCGGCGCGGCGCTCAGCGGGGAGTAGATCGAGCCGGGCACGGCGAATACGTCCCGGTTCTGATCCAGGGCGGCGTTGACGGTGATCATCGCGCCGGACTTCTCCTTGCCCTCCACCAGCAGCACGCCCTGACTCAGGCCGCTGATGATGCGGTTGCGGGCGGGGAAGTGGGCGCGTAGCGGCGGCATTCCCGGCAGGTACTCGGACACCACCGCGCCGCCGCCGTCCAGGATGCGGTGGTACAGCTCCTCGTTCTCCAGCGGATAGATCACATCCGCGCCGCAGCCCAGCAGGGCGATGGTTCGGCCATAGGCGATGAGCGCGCCCTCGTGGGCGGCGGTGTCGATGCCGTTGGCCATGCCGCTGACGATGGTCACGTCCTCCCGGGCCAGCACCTCGGCGAACTCCCGGGCGGCGCGCTGGCCGTCGCGAGTGCAGCGCCGGGAGCCCACAATGGCGAAGCTGCGCTCCCGCACCAGCGGACACTCGCCCAGCACGTACAGCGTGGCGGGCGGATCGTAGATGCGGCTGAGGAGCTCCGGATAGTCGTCACTCAGGCGGGTGATAGCGCGCATGCCGCATTTTTCCAGGCGGGCAAAGAGCGCATAGAAGTACCCTTCGCTCCGGGCTTCGCGCAGCTTCTTCAGCGCCGGCGGCGGAAGGATTTCCTTCATCTTATCATCTTGCGCGTTGTCCCACACATTTCGCGCGTCGCCGTAGACGCTGATGAGCTGGTAGAAGCGCTTCGGGCCCAGGCCCTCGATGCTGCTGAGCCAGATCCAGTATTGCTCCATCGGACTGAGATTCATGCGTTACCCCCAGTATTTTCGATCCAGCGTGCGGTACTGCACGGCCTCGGAGATGTGCTCGGCCTCGATGCGCTCCGAACCGGCCAGGTCGGCAATGGTGCGCGCCACCTTCAGCACGCGGGTGTAGGCGCGGTTGGAGAGCTTGAGCCTCTCGCAGGAGAGCAGCAGCAGCGCATGCGCCTCGTCGCTGGTTCTGCAGGCGGCGTTCAGGTTGCGGGCGGAGAGCTGGGCATTGATGCGGATGCCGTCGGGATCGTCCGCATAGCGCCTGCGCTGAATCTCCCGCGCGGCCTCCACCCGCCTGCGGATGTCGGCGGAGCACTCCTCTTGACCCTCCCGGCTCAATCGCTCGGCGGGGATGGACTCCACCTCGATGTGCATGTCGATGCGATCCAGCAGCGGCCCGGAGATGCGGTTCAGGTACCGCCGTATGGCCGTCTGGGTGCAGCGGCAGGGCTGGGTGCGGCTGCCCAGGTTTCCGCAGGGGCAGGGGTTCATGGAGCACACCAGCACGAAGTTGGCAGGATAGGTGGACTGGGCGCTCACCCGGGCGATGGTGACGAAGCCGTCCTCCAGCGGCTGGCGCAGCGCCTCCAGCACGTCGCGGCGGTACTCCGGCAGCTCGTCCAGAAACAGCACGCCGTTGTGGGCCTTGGAGATCTCGCCGGGCAGGGCGTTCGCGCCGCCGCCCACCAGGGATGCGTGGGAGGCGGTGTGGTGGGGCGAGCGGAAGGGGCGCTCCGTCAGGAGCCCCGTGGGCGGCACCGTGCCCGCCACCGAGTGGATGCGGGTGGTCTCCAGCGCCTCGTCGAAGCGCATGTCCGGCAGGATCGTGGGCATGCAGCGGGCCATCAGCGTCTTGCCGGAGCCGGGCGGGCCGATCATCAGCACGTTGTGGCCTCCGGCGGCGGCGATCTCCAGCGCGCGCTTGGCGCTCCTCTGGCCCTTCACGTGGCAGAAGTCCACGCTGAAGCTCCGCTCCCGCAGCAGCTGCTCGTAGGGCAGGGTCGTCAGGGGCGCGATCTCCTCCTCGCCCTGGAAGTGCCGCGCCGCCTGCAGGAGCGAATCCGCGCCGAGGATGTCGATGCCCTCGATGCAGCGCAGCTCCAGAAGGTTCGCCTCGGGCACCATCACCGCCTGCACGCCGCTCTGCCGGGCGTGGATCACCATGGGCAGCACGCCCCGGATCGGCCGCACGCTGCCGTCCAGCGACAGCTCGCCCAGCACGCACACGCCCCGCAGCGCCTCCGGATCGATGGCTCCATTGCAGGCCAGCAGTCCCAGCGCGATGGGCAGGTCGTAGGCCGGGCCTTCCTTTTTGAGATCTGCCGGGGCGAGGTTCACCGTAATGCGCCCGCTTGGGAAGCTGAAGCCGCTGTTCTTCAGCGCGGCGCGCACCCGCTCCCGGGACTCCTTCACCGAGGCGTCCGGAAGTCCCACGATTTCGAACATCGGCATGCCGTTGGCCAGGTTGACCTCCGCCGTGACGGTGAAGCCGTCGATGCCGGACAGGCCGCAGCTGGTGATGCTGGCGAGCATGGCAAGCGCCTCCTCAATTACCATATGATATCAGTTTACACTATAACACAGAATGATTTAAAAAACAACAATTCATATATGCGGAAGAAGGGGCCGCAGCGATTCTCGCGGCGACCCCCAGACACAGGTTTTAGAAGTTGTACCACTTGAACCAGCGCAGGTACTGCGCGTAGCTTCGGGCCACGGGCAGGCCGGACTCCAGAGGATAGAAGGCGACAAACAGCACAAGCGCGGCGGCCAGCAGCACGCCGGCGGCCCAGCTGAACGCCTTCGGACTGCGTTTTCGCACCCAATCCAGCATGAGCACCGTGCACAGGATGATGAAGGGCACGCTGGCGAAGTAATGGTAGATGAAGGTGGAGCGCGGCACCAGCACCCAGGGCAGGAACTGGCTGGCGAAGCCGATGAGCACCAGCAGCCATGCCTTCGGTGCGCGGCGCTTCCAGGCGGCGCCGATCAGGATGAAGATCAGCGCGACCAGGCCCGTCCACCACACCGCCGGGTTGCCCATGCAGGAGATGGAGGAGATCATGCCCTCGGGCATGTAGGCCGTGCCGGAGTAGTACCACATGGGCCACCAGATCACGGGCCACTGGTACCAGGGCGAACGGAAGTAGTGGGTATCGCCGCCGAGGCCCGCGTGGTAGTTCAGCATGCTCTCCTGCAATTGCAGCACGCGGTCCAGACGCTGCGAACTGAACATGTCCCCGATGCTGGTCACGCCCTCGTAGCGCAGCTGCGGGTAGTAGGAGAGGTAGTAGATCAGCAGCGGAATGGCGATGAAGAAGATCAGGCAGAAGAACACGGTGTCCAGCGCCCGGATGTTCCACGCCCTGCGATTCTCCCGCAGGTTCCTGAACTCGGCAAACAGCTTCCAGAAGAAGATCACGGCCAGACCCACGGCGGCGTATGCGCCGATCCACTTGGTGGCGATGGCCACGCCCATGGTCACGCCGCACAGCCCCAGCGGAACCAGCGTGCGCTTCAGAGAGACCTGCTTCCAGTCCATCTGGAAGTAGCGGAACATGAACAGGTACATCAGCATGATCCAGAACACCGCATAGGAGTCGATGGTGGCGATGCGGGTCTGGGTGAAGTGCATGCTGTCCAGTGTCATCAGGCACATGGCGATGAAGGACAGCTTCGTGGACTTGGTCAGCTGCTTGGCCAGCAGGTACATCAGCGGCACCATCAGCACGCCCATCAGCGCGCCCATGAAGCGCCAGCCGAAGGGGGTCATGCCGAAGAGCTCCACGCCCAGCATCATCAGCACCTTGCCGAGCGGCGGGTGCGTCCACTCATAGATGTACATGTCGCCCTGCTGAAGCTCGTAGGCGGTGCGGGCGTGGTAGATCTCGTCGAAGTAGGTGCCGTTCAGGTAGCTCGGTGTGCGTGCCACGCAGTCCTGCTCGTCCAGCAGCAGCTCCGGATCGACAGCGAACTCGGCAAGCTCGCCGCTGCGGGAGGCGATGGTTGTCCCAATCAGTTCGTCATCCTCGCTCCAGAAGCCGAACTCGCTCAGAACCAGCCCCGCGCTCTTTGCTGTGATGCGCACGTAGCGGGCGGTCTGGAAGGGATGGGCGTTCTCGGAGGTGGCGTAGGTGATCCAGGCCGCGCCGTCATCCGTGGGCACGGTCTCCCGGTAGAGCACGTTGAAATCCTCGTCCATGGGCACGTAGCAGAGCCAGCGGAAGACCAGGCCCTGCCTGTACTCCGCGTGGCACGGCTCCGTCCACACCTCGCCGTCGTTGGAAAGCTCCACGGTGAAGCTGGAGTTGCAGATACCGCCGTAGTAGACCATCTGGAAAGGCTGTGTCTGCCCCAGGTCGAATACGATGCTCTCACCCGCCTGGCTGGAGGTCCAACTGGTCTGGGGCGTGTCGGTCACGCCCAGGTTCATAAAGGCAACCACCGAGTAGACGAGCGTCACGGCGAGCATCAGGATGCAGTCGATGCGCTTGAGGTGCAGGCGGTGATCCTTTCCCTTTGACGGCTCGTCGCAGACCGGCTTTGCGGGGACGGCCTCGCCGTCGACGCGCTCCACCAGGCGGCGCTTGCCATCCGCATCCGGCCCGGCCAGCGGGCGCACGCGATGGAAGGCGCAGATATCCAGGCACACCCAGCAGAGGTACAGGGCGTTGATCACGTTGATCAGCGACAGCAGCGCGTTCAGCCACTGTTCCGAGGCCTGAAGGTGGCCGTAGTTGCCCGCGCCCATGCCGCCCTGGAGCACCAGCAGCTCGTTCATGGCCGCAGTGCAGGTCGTTACGGTCAGGCAGGCCAGCAGGCGCCTGTCGCGGTCGAGGGCGTAGGCCAGCGTCAGCAGCAGCAGCGCCGGGTAGATGTAGCGCTCGTGGATCATCGGCCCGAAGGTGCAGATCAGCACGATCATCAGGCCGCCGGCGAGCAGCAGGTGGCGGGGCTTCTTCGATTTCAGATACAGGAAGCCCGCGTAGACGTAGGACGCGCCGAACAGGATCCAGGCAAACACCGTCCAGCCGGGCTGGGCGGAGGTTGCCGTCCAGTTGAAGCCCAGCAGCGTGTACAGGTTCAGCGTGTTGATCGTCAGGTAGGAATAGCTGCCCATGGTGCTGCCGTACAGCTCGGAGAGCCAGGTGACCGGGCGCACGATGGCGTCGGCCACGCTGGTCGCGCTGCCGATGCAGAAGATGAAGGCCGCGCCGTAGAGCAGCGCCAGCGCGGCAACCAGGCCGCCGATGAAGCTGCGGATGCGAGCCTTGCCGGGCTTGCGCACCAGATTGACCACGATGGCGAACAGGCCCAGCGGCGCAAAGAGCATCGCCTGGGGCTTGATGAGCATGGCTCCCGCAAAGGCCAGCAGGGAAGAGAGGTACTTTTCATCCGCCGCATGCAATGCGCACAGCGCCACCAGCAGCGTAAACACCGAATCGATCTGGCCCCATGCGGCGGAATCGATCAACACCGCCGGGTTGAAGGCGTAGAACAGCGAAATCGCCGCGCTCAGCTTGGGATGCAGCCCCTTGCGCTTGGCCGTGCGCCAGATCAGCAGCGCGCCAAGCAGGTCGCAGAGGATGGGAAGCAGCTTCAAAAGCGCAAGATACGCGCCGCCCTGCATCGGCAGGTTCAGTAGGTTGCGCAGCGCGGCAACCGGCCACAGGAGCAGCATATATCCCGGAGGATAGTCGCAGAAGTAGTCCGGGGCGTAGAAGTTGGCGATTCCGTTTGCATAGATGCGCTCCGACCAGCCGGTGAAGCAGTTGATATCGGTGTTGTAGCCGCGCACGCGCACCGCCAGCACCAGGCGCACGACCAGCGCGACGGCCAGGCCGATCCACAGCGCGATGCGGGCATGCTTCAATGCGGGCGAACCGGCATTGTCCGCAAGCTGCTCCGCAGGGTCGCCCTCCAGGCGGTGACTGCGGCGCGCCAGCGCCAGAACCAGCACCGCGTACAGCGCGGCCAGCAGCAGATAGGCCTCGGTGTTGCGCTGGGGCATCTCGTCGTCCGTCTCTGCGGCAGCGGAGCTGCCGGAGGACTGGGGCTTCTCCAGGGAAAAGACCTCAGTGTCATCGGGCTTCGCATCCAGCTTCACGACCTCCACATTGTCGAAGTACGCACTGCCGGTGTTGAGCGAGCCGTAGCCGCCCACGCGCAGCATCAGCGTTACTTCGGTCTGATCCGGGCCGGTCTGGCCGCAGACGACGATCTCCCGCCATTCCCCTGCGGTGTCCGATACCGATTCGGAGTAGACGAAGGTGTCCCGGAAGGACAGCGTCGCGCCGTATTGGCCTTCACCGCAGCTCTCGGCGCGCACCATGCAGCTGAAGCGGTAGTAGCTGTCCGGCTCCACGGGGATGGTCTGGATGAAGCGCGCGTCGTTTTCGTCGGCGTTGACCACCACGGCGCAGTTGCCGTCGTAGCCGTCCTCCGACACGTACAGCCTGCTCACACCCGCGTCGGTGTACCACATATCCCGCTGCCAGCCGTCGGGCATGCCGGAAGCGTCAACCTGGGAAAAATCGCCGTTGACGGCCAGGTTTTCGGTCTCGGCAAGCGCCGCTAAAGCGCAGAGCATCAGCAGCGCGAGCAGGGTGCAAAAGAATCTCTTCATTTTAAACGGAAGCTCCTTGTGTGCGAAATTATCCAACTTTATCATTTCCATATCGCAATCCAGAAATCCTGTGCCGGACTGGGGCAAAAAAGGGACATTTCCGGAAACAGACAGAAAAAGAGGCTGCGAATTTTGTCCGCAGCCTGCAAATTTTGTGCGATAGGTCATAGCGTATCGAGGAACTCCTTGATGCGGTCGATGGCCTTCTGGATGTTCTCGTTGGAGGAGGCGGCGCTGCAGCGGATGTGGCCCTCGCCCAGCGCGCCGAAGGCGGTACCGGGAACGGCGGCGACCCTGTGGCCGTAGAGCAGCTTTTCACAGAACGCCTCCGAACCCAGGGCGGTGGACTTTACCGAGGGGAACACGTAGAACGCGCCCAGCGGCTCGTGGCAGGACAGCCCCGCCTCCCTAAATCCGCTCACCAGCATGCGGCGGCGGCGGTCGTAGGCGGCCACCATGCGCTGCACGTCGGCAAAATCGGTGTCGAAGCCCACGCGCAGCGCCTCCACGCCGGCGTACTGGCTGGCGATGGGCGCGCAGAGCATGGTGTACTGGTGGATGCGGCAGAGCACCTTCATCAATTCCTTGGGACCGGCGGCGTAGCCGAGCCTCCAGCCGGTCATGGCGAAGGCCTTGGAGAAGCCGTTCAAGGTGATGGTGCGCTCCCACATGCCGGGGATGGCGGCGAAGGAGACGTGCTTCTCCTCGCCGTAGGTCAGCTCGGCGTAGATCTCGTCGTGGATGACCACGATGTTGGTGTCCTTGAGCACCCGGGCGATGGCCTCGTAGTCCGCGCGCGTCATGATGCCGCCGGTGGGGTTGTTGGGGTAGGGCAGGATCAGCGCCTTGGTCTTCGGCGTGATGGCCGCACGCAGCGCCTCGGGGGTCAGCTTGAAGGCGTGCTCCATGTCGGTGGGCACAGGCACGCATTTTCCGCCCGCGAAGGTGATGCAGGGCATGTAGCTAACGTAGCTGGGGTCGGGCACCAGCACCTCGTCGCCCGGCTCCACCAGCGCGCGGATGGCCAGGTCGATGCCCTCGCTGGCGCCGACCGTGACCAGAATTTCGTTCTCGGGGTTGTACTCCGGGCCGAAGCGCTCGGCCTGATAGCGGGCGATCCACTGCCGCAGCTCCAGCAGGCCCCAGTTGCTAGTGTAGTGGGTGTGGCCCGAGCGCAGGGAGTAGATGGCCGCGTCGGTGTAGTTCCAGGGCGTGCGGAAGTCGGGTTCGCCCACGCCCAGGGACACCACGTCGTCCATCACATTGACGATGTCGAAAAATTTGCGGATGCCCGACGGCGGCACATCGGCCACCCGGCGGCAAAGTACCTGATCGTAATTCACGGCGTCACCTTCAATCGCAGATCCTCGGTGGTTTCATCCATCAGTACGCCCTGATCCTTGTACTTCTTCAGCACAAAGTGGGTGGCGGTGGAGATCACATGCTCGATGGTGGACAGCTTCTCCGCCACGAACAGCGCCAGCTGGCGCATGGTGCGGGCCTTCATGTTGACCAGCAGATCGTAGCCGCCGGACATCAGGTACACGCTGGAGACCTCCTCGAAGCGGTAGATCTGCTCGGCGATGGCCTCGAAGCCCTCGCCGCGCTGGGGCGTGACGCGCACCTCGATCATGGCCTCCACCTGGTCCACGTCCACGCGCTCCCAGTTCACCAGCGCCGGATACTTTAATATGATGCGCTGGCGCTCCAGGCGGGCGATGGTGTCCGCAATCGTGGCCTCAGATTCGCCCAGCATCACCGCGATCTGGGAGATGGGCGTGCGAGCGTCCTCGGTCAGAATGTTTAGAATGCTCATTTCCGTCTTTTCCATGAGATGAATCCCTCCGTTTCCCTATATAATGGTAGATTTTCGGGCGATCAGAACAGGTCGGTGGCGTCGAACGCGCACTCGATGTGCTGAATCTCGCCCGGGAGTATTTCGATCACGTCGAAGCGGATCTTCGAATCGGACAGGTTGTTTTCCTGCATGTAGAGCGCCGCCGCATGGGCGATGCGCGTCTGCTTCTCCCGGTTGACCGCCTCCGCAGGTCGCCCGTAGCCAAGCCCCGATCGCCGCTTGACCTCCACGAAGGCAACGGTGTTCCGCTTGCGGGCGACAATATCGATCTCGCCACGACCCCGGCGCACGTTGCGGTCGAGGATCGTCCAGCCGCGCTGCATGAGGTAGGCGCAGGCCGCGTCCTCCCCGGCGTTTCCATATGCCCGGCGGTTCACTTCTTTTCTCCCAGGATCCCGGCGATGAAGCTCCTGCGGTGCTCCGGGCAGGGGCCGTACTTTTTCAGCGCCGCGATGTGCTCTGCCGTGCCATAGCCCTTGTTCCGGGCGAAGCCGTACATGGGATACTTTTCGTCCAGCTCGATCATGTAGCGGTCGCGCGTCACCTTGGCGATGATGCTGGCCGCACCGATCATGTAGCTCAGCGCGTCGCCGTGGATCAGCGGATGCACCTCGCCGGGCAGATGCAGGCCCGTCACCGCGTCGATGAGGAAGGCGCCGTCAAAGTCCGCGCCGCAGCGCTCCATGGCGCGCTTCGTGGCGTTCAGGATGTTGATCTCGTCGATCACCTCGGGGCCGATGAAGCAGGTGCGGCAGTAGTCGGCGGCCTCCTGAAGCGGCTCGAACAGCGCCTCGCGCTTCTTCTCGCTCAGCTTCTTGGAGTCGTCCACGCCCAGAACCAGCCGATCTCGGGGGATGGAGATGCAGGCGGTGACCACCGGCCCCGCCAGCGGGCCCCGGCCCACCTCGTCGATGCCCGCGATGCGCTTTCCCGCGTCCCACAGCTCCGTCTCGATCTGCGTGAGGCGAATCAGCTTCTCCTGCGGGGTCTCGCGCCTGCGCTTCGGCTTGTCAGTCTGCATGCTTGTACCTCCCTGCGCTCAGGCCCTGTCCGGCGCGCGCTCGATGCTGATTTTACCCGCCTTGCCCGCGCGGAACTCATCCAGCACCAGCGCTGCGGCGCGATCCACGTCGGGCCGTCCGCCGGAGATCAGCCAGCCCCGGCCCTTGCACGCGGCCTCCAGGGCCAGCTGGGGATCGTCGTAAACCTCGCCCCCGGGCAGCTTGAAGCGCGCGGCCACGGCGGCGGGGTTGATGGCCTGCAAATGCATCAGCAGTTGACCGGCCAGCTCCTCGGTGTTCATGATCTGGTCGCGGATCGAGCCCAGGTACGCCAGCAGCCGCGCGCTGTCCTGATCGTCCATGCGGGGCGGCAGCATGCCGGGGGTGTCCAGCAGCTCCAGATACGGCCCGATCTTCACCCACTGGTTCGAGCGGGTCACGCCGGGGCGGTCGCTGGCCTTGGCGATGCCGGAGCCATGGATGCGGTTGATGAAGGTGGATTTGCCCACGTTGGGGATGCCGATGATCATCAGGCGCACGGTCTTCTTCACGCCCCGGGCGGCGGCGCGCTCCACGGCGGGGCGGGTGGCCTCCTGAATGCGGGCGAGAATCTCCTTGGTCTTGCCGCCGTTGGAGTTGAAGCGCATGGCGGAGAGATCCTGGCTGCGGAAGTACTCCACCCAGCGGGCGGTCTCCCTGTCGTCGGCCAGGTCGGCCTTGTTGAGAATCAGAATGCGGGCCTTGCCGCGGGTGAGCTTCTCCAGATCCGGATTGCGGGTGGCCAGCGGCGCGCGCGCGTCGCAGAGCTCGATGACGGCGTCCACGGCGCGCAGCTGATCCTGCAGCAGGCGGCGGGACTTGGCCATGTGGCCGGGATACCAGTTGATTTGCGGCATGGTGCATAACTCCTGATCTATCAAATATTGGCTGTTCGTAGGGACAATCCTGCCGCGCAGCAAAAATTTTGCGGAATCTGCGCGGATTTATAAAAAATGAGAACCACGCAATCGCGGTTCTCAATTCCGGTTGGAAATTAGGTTCTTTCCTTAACCTTGGCTGCCTTGCCGCTGAGCTTACGCAGATAGTAGAGCTTCGCGCGACGGACCTTACCACGGCGGACAACGGTGATGCTGTCGACGCGGGGGCTGTGCAGCGGGAACGTGCGCTCGACGCCAACGCCATAGGACGTGCGGCGAACGGTGAACGTTTCGCGAACGGAACCGTTGCGGCGGGCGATGACCACGCCTTCGAAGGCCTGCAGACGCTCGCGGGAGCCTTCAACAACCTTCACCTGAACGCGGACGGTGTCGCCGACTGCGAACTGGGGGATGTTGGTCTTGAGCTGGGCGCTCTCGATGGAACGGATGATCTCATTCATTGGGGATTTCCTCCTTCCTCACAAGGACGTTCATAACCCTGCTGGGCAGAGGACCGTCCGATATCACAACGATTATTATAACAGAAACCCACCCGCCCGGCAAGCATAATTTCTGTTAAAAAGCGCCGGAAGGGCAGGTTTTTGGCATGCTTCAGGCCCGAACAAAGTAGATTTCGCCCTTGTTGGAGGCGGCGACCGTCCAGGAGAGGTCAGCTGCGCTCAGCACGGCGCAGTCCGGGAGCGCGCCGATGACCTCGCAGTTTTCCAGCTCGAAGCCCAGACCATCGCGGTTGAGGTAGAGGGTGGCCGCGCCGGAGAGGCCGTCCGGCAGAGCCTTCACAGCTTCGCAGGGCGCGTAGCCCATGGAGAACGCCTGATAGAGGTAGCCCACGTGCCGCCGTCCGGAGAAGCACATCTTCTTCGCGGCCTTGCGGTTTTCCCCGGGCACGAAGGCGGCAAACCAGGCCTTGGGATAATTCTGCTCCGCAAACATCTCCATGCGATGGGCATGCACGCCGCGCGCCTCCAGCTCCGCCAGAAATTTTTCGGAAAGCTCCAGCTTGTTAAGCGTCTCCCGGTCATCGTCGCTGAGGGGCGCGCTCTGAAGCAGCTCGGGCCGCCGCGCGCGGGTGATTTCCAGCGCCTCGCGCCGCCGCCAGGCCTCGATGTCCGCGTGCACGCCGTTCAGCAGCACCTCCGGCACCTTCATCCCCCGGAACTCCGCCGGGCGGGTGTACTGGGGGTACTCCAGCAGCCCCATGGAGAAGCTCTCGTCCTGGCTGGACTCCTCGCAGCCCAGCACGCCGGGGATCAGCCGCGCCACCGCGTCCACCGTCACCAGCGCGCCCAGCTCGCCGCCGGTGAGCACGTAGTCGCCGATGGACAGCTCCTCGTCGATGCACAGATCCAGCACCCGCTGATCCACGCCCTCGTAGTGGCCGCAGAGGAACAGCAGGGAATCGCACTTGGCATACTCCTCCACGATCCTCTGGTTCAGCGTCCGACCCCGAGGGGACATGTAGATGCGCCGCATGCCCGGCTCCTGGTTCGCCTCGATGGCGTCCACCACCGGCTGGGGCAACATCACCATGCCCGCACCGCCGCCGAAGGGGTAGTCGTCGGTGTTCCTGTGCTTATTTTGGGCGTAATCGCGGATGTTGATCAGCTCCACGTCCAGATGGCTCGCCCGGATCGCCCGGCCCAGGATGCTCCCCTCCAGCATCGGCTTGAGCATCTCCGGGAACAGGGTCAGGATCTTAATCTTCATCGTCGTACACCGCCACCTCGGCCATGCGCGCGCTGTCCAGCAGCATCACGCCCGCGTCGAGGTCGACCTTCACCACCACGCTCTTGAGCGCCGGAACCAGCACCTCGCCGCGCTTTCCCTTGAACACGTACACGTCGTTTCCGCCGGGCTGCATCACGTCGATCAGCTCGCCGATCTCATTTCCGTCCGTCAGCACGCCCTTCAGGCCGATCAGGTCGCAGATGAAGGCCGAGTCCTCGTCCAGCTCCACGGCGTGGGCGCGGTCAATGTACAGAAGCGTGCCGCGCATCTCCTCCGCGTCGTTGCGGCTGTTCACGCCCTCCATGCGGAAAAAGATTGCGTCCGCACCCACCCGGCGCACCGAGATGTTCACCCGGCGGTAAGCACCGTCCTCCTCCACGAAGGCGTAACTCATGCCCTCGAAGCGCGCGGGGTCGCAGGTGATGGGCCGCAGCTTTAATTCGCCCTGCACGCCCTGGGGCTTGGTGATTTCACCGATCAAGAGATAGTCCTGCATCGTCGTCCTCCGAATCGTTTCATTTATGAGGCTATTATACCGCCAACGCCCGCACATGCACAAGCACCGGCGTGAAAAAAGCTGGGAAATTGAACTTCCAAAAGAAGGAAAAAGAAGGTTTTGAAGGGTGGTAGACGAATACACAACAGGAGGAACATTCTGGTTCCATTGTTGGAAAGAATCATGTATCACAGAAGCATTCCGGCAAGAAGTCCGCCTGGCCGATGTTTCTGATCTCGGAGGTCAATCATGGCAAAGGAATTCAGCACAAAAGATGTAAAACAACTGTTACAGAAGCACTATGACCTCATTGCTGTTCTTAATGAGAATTCCAGCTATTCAGATCAGCGGAAATCAGAGCTTGCCTCAGTGGCAACAAATCTGATTGCCCGGAATGTATTTGCCAACTATGTCGTCAGCCAATTGAAGGCCGAGGCTGTTTTGCCTCTTCCGGCAGATATTTTACAGTTGATCGGCATTTTATACAGATACATGAAGAGTCTTCCTTTGTCTCAAGAAAGCAAACGCCTTTATCAGGATACCCATGAAAGCATCGTACAGGCAATGGATCATTTGGAGCCTGGAAAAAGCAGCATCCAATGGCTATTTGCGTCAAAGGATAAAAAGAAACGTGGGAGAGGGGCCTATGCATATTTGAAGGAAGCGGAAAGCGGTTTGTATGCATGGTAGATTCGGACTCTGAGCAACGACATACAGGAAATTGATCGCCTGACAAGCGAAACCCTCCGACAGGATTTTGATTCCAACAGATCGGCTTATCGATCTGTATTGTACAACGCCGCCCATTCTGCTGTACAAAATGGTGCACCCATTCGGGAGATCGGGCAGTTATGTGACCAACATCGCAGTCTGATTGCCAAGATGGATGAGACGAAAACCTCCATTGAAAGGTCACAGGGACAGATCAAAGCGGCTGCGGAACGTCTTGTTGCATTTGAAATGCTCAAACTGCTCAAAGACATACCCATCGAAGAATTGGGACGGTCAAAGGCGGGAATCCGCGTCAAGTCCTTGCGCGAGCATGGGTATACTTCAATTGCCGATGTATACTGCGCAACGAAACATAATCTGTCCCCCGTTTATGGCATTAGCGAAGATATGGCGCATACCATTAAGCACAATGCAGATGAGCTTGCGGAGCAGGCAAAGAACAGCATAAAAATCCGATTGAGCATGGACGATCAAAACGACGATGCCACAAAGCTCGTTGCAGCAATCTGCACATATCGCCGCCAGCTTATTTTGCTGGATGAGCTCAAATCCATCCGGGATCAACACGAAAAATCGGTATCCTCTGGCCTGAGAGATATGCAAAAAATTGAGAATGGAATCAACTGGGTTTTCATTGAGGAGGCAGAACGACAGCGGTTGATTTCAACGTATCAGTATCTGAACGGGTTGGTACAGGGTGAATACGCTACGTCCATAGATGAACTGACGTATTCAATTGTTTGCCCCGACTCCATAGATGCATCCGATGAGTGGAAGGATTTTGAACACAACTCAATTCTGTACTTCAACATCCTTGAAGAACTGGTTCCCGGCTTATTGGGAA
>SFNY01000119.1 GCA_004554085.1 Clostridiales bacterium
TTATGCCGGAGGTGACGACGAAGTGAGCATTGATCTGAATCTGGAGCCGTTGGAGGCTACCATCGGCGCGGGCGCGCTGATCGTGAACGATTACCGGATCACCACGGAGCCGATTGACGGCGGGCACAGGATCACCGTGACCCGCGGCAGCGAGGTGCAGACGATGGACTTGATGGACGGCGCGCAGGGTGCGCCCGGAGAGACCGGCCCCGCTGGCCCCCAGGGCGAGAAGGGCGAGAAGGGCGAACCTGGCCCCGCTGGGCCCCAGGGCGAACAAGGCCCGCAAGGCGAGAAGGGCGAGAAGGGCGACACCGGATCGCAAGGCCCCCAGGGCGAACCCGGCCCCGCTGGCCCGAAAGGCGAACAAGGCCCGCAGGGTGAACAAGGCCCGCAGGGCGAGAAGGGCGAACCCGGCAAGGATGCGCCGCAGGAATCCGTGCTGTACACGGCGCAGAGCCTGACAGCAGACCAGCAGAAGCAGGCGCGGGAGAACATCGCAGCGGCGGGCGTGGAGCGCGTGGAAGCGGTGGAGACGGCGCTTGCCGGGAAGATGGACAATGCGCCGGGCACGTGGCCGGTATGGACGGAGGATCAGCAGGCGGTGGCGCGGGAGAGGATGAACGCACAGGGCTCTTACAAGCATATAGCAACGATCACTATCGACGAAGATGGAGTTTACAATGTAGGTATTGATAGAGACGAAAATGGAATGGTTTTTTCCGTATCTGATGTGTACATATATGGATATATGGAAAAAACCAGCAGCACCGCCTCAATTGCAGTTGCGATCAACACTATCACCACATCTATAAATGGCTCAAACAATATCATCAGACTACCAGCTAATTATAAAGTCTCTGGCGCACAATTTGAGTTAAATATTAAAAAAAGTAAATATTGGCGTGCACATGCGGTATCGTCTACCGGTGTTAGTGACCCTAACATCAGTGGTGCAACAGGATCCACATCGGTATCCCATAGAGGTGCATCCAATGTGCGTAATAATGAGTGGGAGGCATTGACGGCGCTGGCTTTTGCGACTGACGATACCGCATTTGGGATAGGTACTACATTTGATATTTGGGGGCGATGACATGAGATACGGAGAATATAAACAGGTTTCTACCCGCACAGAACATCGGGTAGTCCACCACGGCATGGAGTATGACGAGGACGGCAACATCACCTCCGAAGCATGGGACGAAACTGTGGACGTTGAAGTGCCCGTGATGGGCATGGTCTACCGGGACGCAACGCCCGAGGAAATCTCGGAGTTTGAGCGCCAGCGTGAAGAAATGCCCCCGCCGGAACCCACGCCTGAAGAGCGCCTGGCCGCGCTGGAAACCACCACGGACGACATGATTCTGCTGATGGCAGACATAATTGGAGGTGTATGACATGCAGACCCTGAACCCGCTCAAGCTGCGCATTATGGTGCGCGCGTTTAAGATCAGGATTGCCAACGGCGAAGCCTTTGAGGACATCGCGGCGGACTATCCGGCGCTGACGACGGACGATCTGGAGGCAATCCGGGATGCGCTGAATCTGGAGTAATGGCCAGAGATCAAGCATACAGGAGGTGATACGCATGGCGAGGACGAACAAGCTCAAGGTGCTGCTCAGCGTCGGCAGCGCGACACTGGGCGAATACATCCTGCGCACGGAGCCCATCGACGGCGGCTACCGCCTGACCATCACGCGCGGAGACGAGGTACAGACGCTGGACATCATGGACGGCGCGTCGGGAACACCCGGAGAAATCGGCCCGCAAGGCCCACAGGGCGAACAGGGCCCGCAGGGAGAGAAGGGCGAAAAGGGCGAGAAGGGTGATCCCGGCCAGGATGCGCCGCAGGAAGCGGTGCTGTACACGCCGCAAACTCTCACCGATGCGCAGAAAGCCCAAGCGCGGGAAAATGTCTCTGCGGCGGATGCGCAGAGCATCGGTCAGCTCGATCAAAGGGTTTCGGAGTTGCAGTTTGATGCAGCTGCATCAGGTTGCTGTTGCTGGATTACAATGTAACAACAATTTAAGCATATGCATAGAGATGGAGTAACCGGCACTCAGCCCCGCGAAAGCGGGGCTTTTGCATGCAAGGACAAAGGAGGAGAAAAACATGGCAGTCAAAATTGGAAGCGCCCGGAGTTCTTACGGAAACACGGCCCCCGGAGACCAGAACGGCGGCAGGGAGGTCAGCACGGAGAACTGGTATCTGCACAGCAAGGGCTGGGTGGTGCTGCGCGCGATTGATCCCGCGGTGCGGGAAAGGATCGCCGTGGCGATGGATCGCGCCTGCGACAACAACGACATCGGCTACTCCCAGCCGACCCGGCTCACGCTCTTTGAGAATGTGAAGCCCTTCGGCTTTGACCCGTCAAAGACCACCAAGCCGGTGAACTGCGACTGTTCCTCGCTAGTGCGCGTGTGCGTGCACTATGCGGGCATCACGGTGGACAACTTCATCACGTCGAACGAGGTTTCCAAGCTGATGGCCACCGGTGCATTTGAGCAGTTTACCGATGACGCGCACTGCAAGTCCAGCGACCGTCTGCTGAGCGGTGACATCCTCGTGACGAAAACCAAGGGCCACACGGTCGTTGTGCTCAGCGACGGCGCAAAGGCCGCAGAGGAGCGCCAGAGCGCGCCTGTGGAGCCTGCTGCGATGGGCGATCTGGTGGTCGCCAGCGGCGCGTGGAATCTGCGCCTTGGCCCCGGTACGCAGTACGGCGCGGTTAAGACCGTGCACGGCGGGGACAGGCTGGTGAAGGTGGATGCGAACGGCTGGCTGCCCGTGGAGTTTGGCGGCGAGGTACTCTGGATCAGCCCGAAGGCAGTACAGGGGTGATGGCGATGAACGAGTCAGTGATTGTGGCGCTCGTCACCGCAGGTGCAGCCATATTGAGCAACGTGGTGCTCAGCA
>SFNY01000120.1 GCA_004554085.1 Clostridiales bacterium
GGCGGCGGTACACCTGCATCACCCGGCGCGTATACCGGATGGACGGGTGGACGAACGGCTTGCAGCCGCTGCGGATGGACACGCGGAACGCCTCCGGGCAGGCATCCCGCCGACGCAGGAAGGTGATCGCGTCCCGGGTTTTGATGGCGTATGTGTGGGTAGCCTGCCCGCTATTCCGGCAGGGGATCACCCCGTTGTCGAGGTAGTACTTGGCGACGCGCTTGCTGATGTGGCAGAGCCTGCACAGCTGCTCCTTGGAGATCTCCTCGGGATAGCGCCCAAGCGTCTCCAGAATGGCTGCTTCATCGATCATGGAATCTCACCTCATCTTGTATTGGCCAACGGCTGAGGCGTTTTCCGGCAAAGCGTTCTCTCTTTTTTCTCTCCGATTTTCTCTCCAAAATGCAAAATTCTCTCCAAAATCGGAGAGAACCGTGATTTTTTTCGAGCCCCTGCGCCTACCGCGCAGGATGGCCTCCGCTTGTCGGGGAACGCCTGATTTTTCGGCTCATTTCGCTTCCGGCAGCTTCCGGGAGCGACGCCGTATTTCCGACAGGTTCCACGTTCGATAAAACACTCGAAATCTGTTGACCCTTCCGGGTCCGTGGGTTCGAATCCCACCCACTCCGCCAACATTCGGCCAAGTGACATGTGTTGCTTGGCCTTTTCCTTTATGGGCTCGAATCCTCCGGGGAGGCGAAGCCCAGACCGCGCAGCATGGCGTCCGCCGTGCTGCTTTTGCTTTGCGCATCCAGATGCGCGTAGATGTTCGCCGTGGTACTGAAATCGCTGTGCCCCAGCCACTCCTGAATCTGCTTGAGCGGCACATGGTTTGCAAGCAGGAGGCTGGCACTTGAGTGCCGCAGATCATGGAAGCGGATGCGGCGCAGGCCGTTCCTCTCCAGCACCTGCTCAAAGTGGCAGGACAGGTACTCTGGGCGGATGCGCGCGCCCATCTCACTGACGCAGATGTAGCCCTCGTAGCCGCGGATGTAGGAATCCCCGCAGAGCCGCCGGTTCTCCGCCTGCTCTGCCCTCAGCCGGAGTAGCAGCTCCCGGATGGGCGGCGTCAGCGGCAGCGTGCGCCGGCTGGACTTGGTCTTGGTCGTGTCCCGCGCGACGATGGTGTAGCGCCCGTCTACGTTGCAGCCGGTCACCGTGTGCTGAATCGTGATCGTCCCGCTGTCAAAGTCGATGGCGTCCCACTTGAGGCCAAGAACCTCGCTGCGGCGCAGGCCGTAGAAAGCCGCCAGCTTCACCGGCGCCTCGATCAGCAGCCCGCTCACGCAGTCGAACAGGCGGTTCATCTCGTCCCTGTCGTAGAAGCCCGGCTGGAAGCCGTTCTTCCGGGGCCTGTCCACTTTGTCCGCGGGGTTCACGTTGATCAGGTCGGTCTTGACCGCGTACTTGAGCGCCCGGTGGATGACGGCGTGGTAATGGATCACGGTATTCGGCTTCACCCGCTTCATCTGCGCGGAGTAGAAGTCCTGAATGTGCCGGGCCGTCAGTCCTTTCAGCGTCACGCCCTTCTCCCGGAACCACGGCAGAAGCGGGTACCTCAGCATTCCCTCGTAGGAGCTGTATGTCGTGATGGCGATGGTGCCCTTCGCAATTTGCAGCCACCGCTCCAGATAGTCCGCAAACAGCTCGTCCGGCGCGGCGGAGGATACGTCCTCCTCCGGAATCTCGAAGGCCTTGCGCTGCTCTGTCAGGAACGCTTCGGCCTTCTTTTTGTTGCCCTTCACGGGATACCCCGTGGGAATCCACTTGGTTTTGCGCTTATTGCTTGAATCCTTGTAGCTGAGAACGGCGTAGAAGTAGCCGTTCTTCTCCTGCAGGTGTCCTGCGACCATGCTTCCTCCTTCCCGCTCCGCAGGAAACGCACCCGCCGTTGGCCTGCCAAAAGGATAGCACGTTTGGTGAGGGTGCGCAAGGGGAAAAGATGAGCGGGATGATAAAGAAGAAGTGCTTCGGCTAAAATACGATCACATCGTAAATTAGCCGAAACCCAGCTTGCCCTGAGAGCGCCTTTCTCCCACATAGATGCCTAATCGGTCATGCTGCGGAATTTCAAGCGCTCTCAGGGTAAAACCATTGCATACCATGTATAGTGATGAAAATACATCAGACAATACTATATATGGTATGTTTTTCACGCTTCGAGAATCCGGGCGATTTTTCCCGCTCCGCTTCCGCCATCCAGCCTCAGCGCCTCCTCCATCACCGCAGCCGACCGTTCCTTGCTCTTCACGTCAAGATGCGCGTAGATGTTCGCGGTCGTGGCAAAATCGCTGTGCCCCAGCCACTCCTGAATCTGCTTGAGCGGGATGCCGTGCGCCAGCAGGAGCGTTGCGCTGCTGTGGCGCAGATCGTGGAAGCGGATGTGCCGCAGACCGTTCTGCGCCAGCGTGCGGCTGAAGCAGTTTGACAGATATGCCGGGCGGATACGCTCGCCCAGCTCATTGAGGCAGATGTACTCCGCGCTCTCTTTGCAATACGACTTGCCGCACAGCCGCCTGTCCTGCTCCTGCCGGACCTTCAGGCGCAGGAGCATGTCGCGCACAGGCGGCACCAGCGGCAGCGTCCGACGGCTGGAACGGGTTTTCGTCGTGTCCGCCGCGATGATCTGGTACTGTCCGTCCACCGTGCAGCCGGTCACCGTGTGCCGGATGGAGAGGGTATTCTGCTCGAAGTCGATGGCGTCCCAGCGCAGGCCCATCACCTCGCTGCGGCGCAGACCGTAGAAGGCCGCCAGCTTCACAGGCACCTCGATGAGCGTGCCGCTCACGGCGGCAAACAGCGCTGCAAACTCGCTTTCGGTGTAGAAGCTCGCCTGGTAGCCGCTCTTGCGCGGCCTGTCCACCTTGTCCGCCGGATTCACCGGGATCAGGTCGGTCTTGAC
>SFNY01000066.1 GCA_004554085.1 Clostridiales bacterium
CTGTTTCAAAACATCGAACACCGGTTACTTGCTCATAGGAATCATCATCCGATCCGTAGAGCGTAATCTGAATACCTGCAGTCGGATTTTTTCTAAAGAAGTCAACCCGTTCTTTCGTCAGCAGAATACCGTTGGATTTGATGGTAATACTCACACCATGATCCTGCAAAAACAAATACAAATCATTAAAAGCTGGATAGGTAAGCGCCTCACCTCCCGTTAACGTTGCACTTGTCATTCCAGCGTCAACGGCCTGCTTCATAATTTGTTTCCACTGCGTACCCGTCAAAAGCTGTTTCCCGGTTTCGACAAGTTGCTTTGACGTCAGATGAACATAGCACATCTTACAATTCAGATTGCATAACGGAGTTAATTCAAAAGTGCCATGTATAGGAATTCCTTGCTTTCTTGCCTTCGCATCCAGATATTGCTTTATCCACAACGTCTTATCAGCATCGCTCGCTCCTTGCTTTTCCCACTGTTCCAGCAGTTCCAACAAGCCCATCTGTTTCTGTTCACTCATGTCTCCTCACCTCCTCCATCCCATCTTTCTAAGCGCAGCTCCGCACCAATGTCTGAGCTTGAAGTACACTCTTCTCAACGGCAGCAGCGCCATCCAGAGCCTTCCGAAAGCCCTTGCCGCAGGGCTGTCCAGGGGAATCCTGTGTCCGTTGCGCTCGGCCTGCAACGCCTGACCCAGCACCTGCTTCCCCGGAATCCATGGGTCGGGGTTCCAGCTGTTGTCGCCCAGGGTCTGCACGTAGCCGTCCCGCAAACGGTACACCCGGTGTACCACATAGCGCCCCGGCGGACACTCAAACAGCACCACGTCGCCGCGCCGAAGCGGACGCGAGAGCGGCACGATCGTCACCGGATCGCGGCCCCGCCGGATCAGCGGACGCATGCTGTCGCCCTCCAGCGGGATGCGCATGGGAATCATCACGCCATCATCCGCCAGCGCGCGCCACTGCGCAATCGACATCTGCCGCCTCTCCACCACAGGGCTGTCCTTGTTCATCCTTGCTTCATTTCCTCATCGTCCTTGCACATGCGCCCGAAACGCACCAGCCTGCGGGCGTAGCCGGGCTCGCATCGATCCAGGAGTGCCCGATAGGTCTCCTTCATGCAGACGGCGCGCCCTGCCGTGTCGTGGGCGTCCGTCGCAACCAGGTCGATTGCCTGTGCACCGAGCATCCTTCGCACAAAGATGTGCTCCCGAATCCCGCGCGGTTCCAGTACCGTCGAACAGTTCATCTGGTAGAACAGGCCGCATTCCTCGCGGATTTCCATCGCGGCTCGCGGCGAGCGCAGCAGGCTGCGACAGCGCTCCACATGGGCGACAATCGGCTGATAGCCCGCCCGATAAAGCTTGTTCGAGGCCCTGCAAATCGTCGCCGCATCCGCGTACGGATCAAATTCGATGAGCACCATGCGGGTTTCACCCAGCGTCGGCAGCTTGCCGGCCATCAGCTGATCCGGCACGCTGTCGCAGTAGTGAATCTCGCAGCCACTCAACAGCTGAAGCTCCCATCCCTGCTGCCGGCAGTACTGCCGTGCCTCGTCCAGCCTGGCCAAATATTTGTCCATATCGAACGGCCGCGCACCGGGATATGCGTGGGACGTCGCCGCGATGCCGGAGATGCCGTCCTTGACTGCCCTTTTCAGCATCGCATGCATCTGCTCCGGGGTTTTCGGCCCGTCATCCATGCCCCACAAAATGTGGTGATGCAGATCCGTAAAGCCCTCTTTTCTCATTTTCTCTTTGCTTTTTTATTCTCGTGTTTTTCCGTCTTGCCATAGCGGTAGTACGAAGAATAACGCCCCGAGCGATAGTAGTATTTCCGGTTCCGGAAGGACTTCAGATCCACGCCGTTCATGACCGCGCCCAGCACCTGGCAGCCCGTCTTGGCAATGCTCGACGCCACCTCGCCGATATCCTGCTTGCGCCCGGTGTTGTACGCCACGACGATGATCGCGCCGTCGCAGTACTTGGCAATCTCCACAGCGTCCACGATGATGCCCGCCGGAGGGGTGTCCACCAGGATCACATCGAAGTTCTCCTGGAGCGCGTCCATCATCTCCTTGTAGCGGTGAGATGCCAGCAGCTGCAGGGAGCTGAGCACCTCGCGCCCCGCCGGCAGAATATAGGCGTTGGCCAGATCGGTTTCATATACCGCATCTTCCAGATCGCACATGCCGGCGAGATACTGTGCCAGACCCGGCGTCTCTTGATGGGTGAATGTGAAGCGATACCTCCTGGCCAGAGAGGAACAGCGCAGGTCTGCATCGACCAGCACGACGCGCTTGCCAAAGCTGGCCAATGTCCGCATCACATTCATCGTGATGGCCGACTTGCCCTCCTGCTCGTAGCGGCTGGTGAACAGCACCGAGCGGATGTTCTCTCCGCAATAGAACAGATTGGTGCACAGCGTATTGATCGCTTCATTGCAGGCATAATCCAGCTTGGGAAAGTTGGAGATGTTCATCTGATTCATGGCCGGACCGCCTTCCTTCTGTGCTGCTTGTCGCCAGACAGCTCCGTATGCCTGGGAATGACCGCCAGCGTCGGAATGTTGGCGCAGCGCATGATGTCCTCCGGCGATTTCGGCCGGTTGTCCAGCAGGAAGATCAGCACGAGTATGCCGCCCACAAGCACCGTACCCAGCAGAATGCCGCGAATGATGTATCCGGTGACGTTGGTTCCTCCGGCCACGCCCGGCACCAGTGCGATCGAGAAGGTGCTCGGCTCATCGGTGTCCATCGTCTGCGTGATGAACTTCTTTGCCGCCGTGGCATAGGCGTTGGCAATGTCTGCCGCCCGCTGCGCATCCGTGTCGCGGATGGTGATGTAAAGGACGCGCGTGTCCTCCGGATTATCGACACTCAGCATGCTCTGCAGTCTGGAATAACTGTATTCCAGCCCAAGCAGCTCGTTCACCATCTGATGAACCTCCCAGGTCTTGAAAACCTCCTGGTAATCCATCGTCAGCACAGAGCCAATCTGCAAATCTGCAATGATATTTGCACCCGTCTGGCCCATAATATAGAGCTTTGAGGTTGCCGTATAGATTGGAACCGCGTTTGAAGAGGCATAGAAACCCAGCAACAGCGCGCCGAGCACCATGCCCAGCACGATGAAGTGCAGCTTTGACAGCAGGTAATAGAACAGTTCCACCAGATCGATGGTCCGTTCTGCCTGCTGCGCGTTCCCAGTCCCCTGACCGGGCTGCTGAGCTTGTCTAGATTTGTCGTCCATCCGGTTCAGGATCTCTGCGAACAGCTGCGCCTCCGCCGAACGGTTCTCATCTTTCGGAATTCTTTCCGGTTCGCTTCGTTCACTTCTCACGCTTCAATAGCCTTCCTGTATTATTCTACGTTCGGTTATTCGGCAATCGGCTCGCACAGCACCAGCAGCAGGCCCGTCTCTTCTCCCATGCCGATCAGCGCCAGCTGGTCGAACACGATCTCCACCTCGCCGTTCTCATTCACCTGCGCACGCTGCGCCGCCCAGTCCATCAGCGTCTCGCCTTCCACGGGCGTCTCCCTGGGCAGACCCAGCACCGTGACCACCTGCTGGTCCTCCTCATAGGGGGTCGCAAAGGTAAACGTGGAGATCACATCTCCATACGTGTCCTTGTAGTTCTTCGTAATCAGCGGAAGATAATCATACACCACCAGCTCGTCCCTGTCAAGGCCGTCGCTCAGCAGCAGCTGGATCTCGTCGCGCTCCTCATCCGGCAGCCAGGTGCACACCGGCTGCTCCTCTTCCTTCACGTGCTCGCGGATCAGCGCCAGCTCGCGGATGATGATCTCGCTCTCTTCGACGATCAACAGTTCAAAGTCGTCCTCGATCTGCGTGCCGTCCGCCGACACGAGCTTCGCCAGCTTCACGCTGTCCTTCGCGGTCTTGCTGGGCAGCTGGATGTGTTCCGTCTCCCAGTACTCCTCGGAAATCACGCCGCCGCGTGCGCCCTTGCGCACCGTCAGGAGGCTGAACAGCACGTCCTCGCCCTGCAGCTCCTCCATCAGCGCCTGCGGCACGGTGAATTCCACCTTGCCCAGCTCGACGACTCTTGACTCCACCGGCGTCCAGACCAGATTCTCCGAATCGCTCGTATCGCCCAGCACCACCAGGATCAGCTGATCGCTCTGATAGTCCACATCCACCAGCATCTCCGCCAGCAGATCTGTCTCAGGCTCGGCCTCTGCCGCGTGCAGGCGCATGAACTCGGTCATGTACAGCGCGTCAGGATCCACGATGCCCTCCAGCATTTCTTCGATCTGCCTCTGCGTCTCCTCGGGGAAATAGCGCACGGGGCGGTTGTCCTGCTCGAACACAAATTTGTAGATCTCCGTCACGGTATCCATGGCCAGTTGATCCGGCTCCATGACCTCCAGATCGTAGGGCGTGTTTTCCTCATCCAGCCAGTTTGCCGTCAGCGACAGCACCACGTCCTGCGTAGGCGTACCCGGTGCATCGGTTGCCTCCACGGCGAAGGCTGTTCCCCCCAGAAGCAGCGCCAGCATCAGCAGAATCCCCAGAAAACGTTTCACGTTGATATACACCTCTCATCTATGCATACATTGGTCATTCTTATTCAAAGAAGGTGTTGGCCAACAGACTGCCAAGCGCATCTTCATCCAACCAGAACTCAACAAAGCCGTCCTCCCCCACGCAATGACGTCCCGCGAGGTTTTTGGTATTCAGGCGCTGATACGCACGGCTCTCATAGGCCGTATTGATCAGACCGCCGCGATCGAGATTGGTGGTCATGTGCCCGGACAAGCGGTCAAACAGCGTGCCGACAAAATCCAGATCCCGGTTCATTTCATCGACAACCCGGTCGCCGACCGCCTGAATAAACACCTGCTGGCGCTTCATTCGGGAAAGGTTGGTGCCCTCGCCGATGCCCATGCGCCCGCGGACGTAGTACTCCGCCTGCTTCCCCTGAAGCGTCAGCGTAACTCCCTGCGCCATTGCCGGATCCAGTCGTGTAAAGTCATCCTCCAGCGTCACAGTAATTCCGCCCAGCGCATCGTTGAGCACCGAAATGCTCTCCATGTCCAGCGAAACGTACGAATCAATCGGAATGCCGCCGAGCATGCTGCTCACCGCCCAGACCATGTTCCGGCAATTCTCCGCTTCGGAGTCGCCGTAGGCATGGGCCAGACAGATCTGCTCCGTTCTCTGTCCAGCGTAATCGCCGAAGGGGCCATAGATCTTCACGGGCGTCATGGTATCGCGGTCAATCTGGAGGGTGGAAATCGTGCGATTCTCCCGATCGAGGGTCAGCAGCAGCAGAAAGTCCGACTGTCCGCTGTAGCGTGCCGAGGAGCTGCTCTCCTCCATATCCACCCAGTCTACGCCCATAATCAGAATATTGGTCAGATCCCGCTTCCGGTAGGTCAATGTCCGGCCTCCATAGCTGAACGTCAGCTCATCGGAATCGAATCGGCCCTCCAGCGAGCCGAACGTCTCCGCGACCTCCTGCTTTTCCAGCCTGTTTCCGATCAGCTGAATTCCCAGCAGGATGCCTGCGTAAACCGCAGCGATGCAAACAAGCAATATGACCAGTCTGACTCCGGATAGCCGTCTTCGATGTCGGTGATGCCTTCTCATCTGGATCTCATCCCCAAAAAGCATTGTAAGGAGAATTCATGGAAGCACTGGACGCGGAATGCCGGACAGTTGCGCCGGGAGCGATACTCTACCTGTTCAGCTTTCCATGACTGTCTCCGGTCCCTTCCGTTCGTTTTTCCACAATTTCATAGGCCAGCCAAATCTGCTTCGGCGTTCCCTCCGTCTCCACAGAGACGCGGGCAATTCTCCGCCGCCTGTCCATTTTGGTAACGGTGCCGTGAAGCTGTTTGAAAACGCCGTCGATGATTTCAACCCGATCACCAACCTGCGCAGCTTTCATGACATCGATCTTTCCATTCAGGCCCCAAAGCCACTCCGCGAATTCCAGATCGCGTCCTGTCAATATCTCCGTTCCGTCCCCATAGGTCAGAACCCGGATGACATGATTCAGTCCGGAAAACTCCGCGTGCCGGTCCTCATCGTCGCCCGAATAGACGAACACATAACCCGGCAGCAGTGGATGCATGACCTCTGTCCAGGCCCCGTTCTTCTGCACGGTTTTGATTCTCCGGGCAAAAACGGCCCTGCCCCATCCCTTTTCTTGGATCAGGCGAACGACTTGTTCCTCCTTGCCCGTATTGCAAAACAGGCAGCGAACGCGCTCGTATTTCATTTAAAATCAACTCCGCACAGTCCAGATCTACGTCGTCAGGGCAAAGCTTCGCCCTCCGCGATGTCAGCGCGGCTCAACACCCAGCCTATGACCGAGCTTTTGCATCGCTACGCCTTGCACAGTAACCGATGCTTCCACTCTTTCTTTGGCGCCCCTGTACGACCTGAAAAGCCAGCCGGTACATTTACGCAAGCATCCTTGTTTGTCCCACTGGGGCCCAGTATTGCCAGCCCGGAAACAAATGCCGTCATCTTGCGCAGGCGCGCCGCAAATCACAAGGTTTGCGGCAGATCATTCGTCAGAAACCTATATAAATCCATTTTGAATGATCTTTCATATATTATAAGTGCATATCCGTACAATGTCAACGACCCGCAACATCTTATTCACGAATAGTTTTCATTGCCCCGTTTTGCAGAGAAAGTACGGTCTGATCGTTCTGTCCCCTTCCCAGCCTCTGAGCTGTTAAGCACAGGACAGAGACACTTCCGTGCGCATGGGAGATTCTCCCCGAATCTCCCATGCGCCTTCAGCGAAGGTCACACTGCGGGGAGGATGGTCACCGTATAGCTGCAAACCGCGGGGTCGCAGTCGGGGTTTTCGGCCAGGACGTAGACCTGCCAGGAGCCGACGGAGCCGTCCTCGTTCCAGCGCACGTCGGTGAAGCTGGGCGCTTCGGTCTGCCAGGTTTCCAGATCGAGGCTGTAATACAGGGTGGTTCCCTCTGCGATGCTGGGCTCGGCGGCGACCGCGTGGCCCTCGCCGTCATAAGTGAACACGCCGTCCTTCGCCCGCACCGTCAGCAGATTGCTGAAGGCCTCCTTCGGGCCGTAGATCAGCAGGAAGGGGCTGAGGGAGGTGTCACTGACGATCACGCCGTTTTCGGTCAGCTTGCAGGGGATGAACTCGACCGTCGGGGAGAGCGAACCGGTGGGCACGACGGTCAGGTCGCCGCGTTGTACCAGGAGCTGTCCTTCGTTGGAGCTGGCGCTGTTGTTGCCCGTGCCGTTAAGGCCGTTGTTCCCGTCGAGGTTGACCTCAGTTTTGTATACCTGAGTGCCGGTCGGGTCCTCGGCCGGATCGTTGGGCCTGGGCGCGGACGTGCCCGCGTTGCCCTTGACGCTGCCGCCCGAAATCTGGATGTTGCTGCCCTCGCCGGAGTTACCCCCACCGATGCCATTGCCCGTATTGCCGGCGGCGCTTACATTGCCACCCGAAATCTGGATGTTACTGCCCTCGCCGGAGTTACCCCCACCGATGCCATTGCCCGTATTGCCGATGAGGCAACTGTTGATATTGCCTGTGGTCGCCGTATCGATGTTTCCGCCGTCCATCACGAAGCCGGACGAATCGACATACACGCCCGAGCCGTCCGCGTTCGCGCCCGACGTATCGATGTTTCCGCCGTCCATCGTGAAGCCGGACGAACCGGCATACACGCCTTGGCCGTTTGTGGACGTGTCCGTCGGCGCAGCGGTCGGGTCGTCCGTCGGCGCGGCAGTCGAGTCGGTCGTCGGCGCAAACGACGAATCGGCAGTTACGCCGCCTGTGGGCATTGTGAAATCGTAGCTCTGAATCGTCGAATCGCCGGTTGAAGTGGACGTGGTGTCCGGGTTGTACCTGACGTCCTGCTCCGCAGGGGCCGAGCTGTCCGGCCTGATGTTGACGGTCGGGTCGGTCGTGCTATCCTGCTCGAGGTGGACTGCGATGCAGTCCATCTCCTTGTAGTTCTCCTGATAGCTCTGCTGGAGATCGCCCGTAAGGCTGAGGGTGAGATCGCCGGTGGTGCTGTGGAGTTCCTCGCCGGTTTGCGTGTCGATGAGGGCCGCGTCCACAGCCATCGAGCCGATCTGGCCTGCACCGGCACTGGCCATGACCTTCTTCCGAAGTTCGTCCGACGCACTGAGCAGGCTCTGGTTGCCCAGAGTGCTCACAGGGCGGACGGTCAGATCAATGTCCTGCATCTGGATTGTTTCCTGCATCTGGATTGTTTCCTGCATCTGGTTTGTTACCTGTTGCTTGGATATGTAATGCATAACATCTGCGGCGGATCCGCTCCCTGAACTTGCAGAGTATTCTGCTTGGATACTGCTGATGGCCACAATGGTTAACGTTGCGGTCGCCGCCTTGTAATGATCGGTCTCCGCAGCGGTGGCGGTGACGGTTGCGCTGTATCCTTCGCGCCATTCCGCATAGGGCACATCGATGGACACCGTTCCCCAGAATAGGTTTCCTGAACGTAAACTCATGCGGTCCGGGTCGGAGAACGACCAGCTCAGCGCGCCGTCGCCCTGATCGTGGCATAGGCAATGGGAAACAAATGGAATCTCCTCTGAATCTTTTGAAGGAAGGATCGTCTTAACGCTCTGCTCGAAGTACAGAACCTGCTCGGCCTTCTCGATGGTGACGGTGGCGCTGCCGGTGCTGGTCTCATAGCCGGACTTTTTCAGCCGGAACCAGACGGTGTGCGTGCCGGGCTCGGTGAAGCTGGGCAGCGTTGCGCCGTATTCGCCGTCCCTGGAGGTCGCGTAGGTCACATTGACGTTCGACGTGGTCACGTCCAGCGCAATCGTGTGGGCCTCGCCGTCGTATGCGCCGACGTAGTCCTCGACAGAATAGACGATGCTGTCCTGCTTCGGCTGCAGGAGCTTCACGACCTCGGAGCCCTCCACGGTGGCATAGTGCTCCTTCTCGATCCTGTACCAGACGGTGTGCGTGCCAACTTCGCTGAAGTTGGGCTTTTCCGTGCTGTATTCGCCGCCCTCGGAGGTGGCATAGCTCACCTTCGCGTCCGGGGTGGAGACGTACAGCTGAATGGAGTGCGCCTTGCCGTCGGCATAGCCGCTGTAGCCCCTGGCGCTGTACTCGATGACGCCCGGATCGATTGTCACGGAGCCTGTGCCATACGTGGTTGCATAGCCCACCTTTTCCAGCAGGAACCGGACGATGTAGTAGCCGGGATCGGTGAACATGGGCAGCGTTTTGCTTACTACGCTGCTCTTCTCGGAATAGGTCACGTCAACGCCCTCGGTGAGCACGTTCAGCGAAATCGAGTGCGGCTTGCCGTCGTAGTAGCCGTCGTAGTCCTCCACGGTGTAGAGGATCGTGCCCGGCTTCGCGATGGTCACGGTGGCGGAGCCGGTGACGGTCTCGTAGCCCTCCTTCTCCAGCTTGAACCAGACGGTGTACTCGCCGGGGTCGGTGAAGCTGGGCTTGTCGGCGGTGTATGCGCCGTCCTGGGAGGTGGCGAAGGTCACGCTTGCGCCCTCGGTGGCAACGTTCAGCGTGATGGAGTGGGCTTCGCCGTCGTAGTAGCCGAAGTAGTCCTGCACGCTGTACTCGATCTTGCCCAGCTCCATGATGGTCACGGTGGCGAAGTCCACGACGGTTTCATAACCCGCCTTCTCCAGATGGAACCAGACGGTGTACTCGCCGGGGTCGGTGAAGCTGGGCTTGTCGGCGGTGTATGTACCGTCCTGGGAGGTGGCGAAGGTCGCGGTAACGCCCTCGGTGGTCACGTTCAGCGCGATGGAGTGGGCTTCGCCGTCGTAGTAGCCGGAGTAGCTGTTGGAGCCGTAACGGATTCGCAACGGATCGATCTGCACGGTGGCGGAGCCGATGACGGTCTCGTAGCCCTCCTTCTCCAGCTTGAACCAGACGGTGTATGTGCCGGGATCGGTGAACATGGGAGCCGCTGCGCTGTATTCGCCACCCTCGGAGGAGGCGTAGGTCGCAGTCACGCCCTCAGTGGCGATGTTCAGTGCGATGGTGTGCGCTTCGCCGTCGTTCGCGCCTGTGTAGCCGCTGACTGTGTACTCTATCTCCTTCAGGACCTCGACGATGCGGTAGGCGTGGCTGATCCTTGCGAAGTGGTTCGTGCCGGAGCCGGTCATTGTGACGGAGTAGCTGCCCGGCGCGCTGGGAGCCTGGCTGAGACGCTTGCCGTTCCCGTCGTAGTGGTAGTACGTCCAGGACGAAATGCCCTCGCAGTCGGGCGCGAAGTCCACGGGGCTGCCGGTGTAGGCATAGCTGTCCTGCTGGTTGAATTTCACCAAGCCGCTCACGTCCGCCCGATTGATTGTCACGGTCGCGGAGCCTTCCACGGTGGTGTAGCCCTCCTTTTCGAGCTTGTAGAACACCGTGTACGAGCCTGCGTTGATGAACGTGGGCTTCTTTGCGTTGTAGACGCCGTTTGTATAGACGGCGTAGGTCGCCTTGACGCCCGGTGTGTAGACGTCCAGCCGGATCGAATGCGGCTTGCCGTCGTACTTGCCGCTGTAACCGCCGGCGCTGTACTCGATTTCCTTTTCGGGAATTTTCTCCGGAAGGATGGTGAAGGGGTGGAAGATCGTCGCGTAGTGGTTGGCGCCGCTGCCGACGATTTTGACGGTGTAGCTGCCCGGCGCACTGGGCGCAACGTTCAGCGGGCCGTCGTTGTTCGAGTAGCTGATTTCCCACGATTCAATGCCTTCGTGGAAGGGAGCAAAGCTCACGGGGCTTCCGGTGTAGTTGAAGCTGCTCGGAAGCTTGGCTTCCACCGCGTCGCTCACGTCGGCACGCTCGATGGCCACGGTCGCGATGCCCGTTTTGGTTTCGTAGTATTGCTTTTCGATGCTGTAGGCGACCTTGTAATTGCCCGCATTGGTGAATGTAGGGTTGACGTCGCCGTATTCGGCGCTTTCGGGGTAGGCATAGCTTACCTTTGCGCCCGCCGGGGAGGCGACGTTGACCGAGATCGAGTGGGGCTTGCCGTCGTACGTCTCTCTGTAGTCGCTGGCGGTGTAGCTGATGTTCCCCTCCGTGATCGTCACGGTCCGGGAGTCTTCCACGGCAGTATAGCCCGGCATTTTGATCATGAATCCGACGGTGTAGGTGCCGGGAACGGTGAACGAGGGGTTCTCTGTGCCGTATCCGCTGCCTGCGGGGGAGGCGTAGCGCACAGTTGCGCCCGCCGGAGAGGTGACGTTCACCGTGATCGAGTGGGGCTGGCCGTCGTACGGGCCGGTGTAGCCGTTGGCGGTGTACTCGATTTCATATTCGCCGTCCTCTGCCAGCACAGCCACAGGCATCAGGCACATCTGCAATGCCAGCAGCAGACACAGCAGCAGAGCAATTCCGATTCGCCCGTCGTGTTTTCTCATGGTCGGTTCCTCCTGATAATGGGTCTTGGTGTAGTTCCGACGCTGCTCCGGTTTGCTGTGGAGCAGCCGATATATGGCTTTGTCCGGCGAGAGTAGCTCTGCATCTTGGACGTCCAGAAATCCCGGCCGATCGCTGCGATGGGAAGGGCCGGGATTCGCTTTAATTCTGCGGCTTGATTCTTGCGATGGCAGCGTCTGCGACAGCGCGCACCGCCGCTTCGCCCACGTTTTTGTAGAACCAGCAGATCTCCTGATCGTGCACCAGATAATCCCCGTCCTCGGTCATGCTCTCCTGCATGCATCCGCCGCAGCAGGAATGCAGGTGGGGGCACTGGGCGCATTCCGCATCCTTGGCCAGCAGGTCGGAGATCTTCGTCGCGACCAGATCTGCGTAGTAGGACTTCTGGCTCAGCTCGCCCAGGGGCTGCTGAAAGACGCTGGGGGAAGCCTGATCGACGGGCGAATCGGCAAAGCCCATGCAGGGCAGCAAACGGCCCTCGGGGCTGATGTAGGCGGTGTGCTGCATGCCCTCGCAGTAGGGAAGCCTGCTCCAGTCGGCGTTTTCAGGGACGCGGTGCACAAAGGGCACTTTGTAGTCCGTCGAGCCACGCTTGCAGGAGAAGTAACCGTCCAGCTGAACGTCGAGGGGCATGCCGTCCTCGAAATACCGGGGGATGTAGTCCCGGTAGACCTCCCAGCGCTCCTGCCGGGTCAGTGCGTACTCCCGGGCATACTGCTTCCAGACGCCCAGCTCCTGCGGGGCGTTCACCCGCAGACTGTACGCGCCTGCGTCGGCCAGATAGTTGGCGGTGTCTCGCAGGCTGTCCCTGTTTTTCTGATGGAGGCACATGGCGGCAGTGGCGGCAAAGCCGCGTTCCTTCAACAGATGAAAGGCCGCGTCCGCCTGCTGCTCGGCGCCGGGAACGCCCCGGAGCCAGTCGTGGCAGCCCAGACCGTCAAAGCTGAGCTGGAAGGCGGGATGATGACCATACTTCTCCAGCAGGTCGAGCACCTCCCCGGTCAGCAGGCTGGCGTTGGTGAAGATCGTGCCGATGAAGATGCGGTGCTCCGACAGCGCCCGGAAGATGGCCTCGCAGTCACGCCGCACGAGGGGCTCGCCGCCGGTGACGTCCACCCGATGCACGCCGCAGGATTCCAGCTGCCGGATCACGTCCAGGCACGCATCCAGCGTGGGCTCGGGATGACGCCCGTCCGGTGCACTCACCAGACAGTGGCGGCAGCGGAAGTTGCAGCGCCCGGTGATGGACCAGTGCACCTTGTCCAGATACCTGCTGGGGTACACACGGTAGCGCTGATAAGACTTCAGCGGCTCCATGGGCGCTTCGGAGGCGGTCAGAATGCCCTGGGAGAGCAGCTCCTGAAAGGTGGCTCTACTCTCCCCGTCCAGCGCCTCCGGCTCCACAGGCTCCGTGCCGTTGCAGTACAGCAGCGCCAGAAAGCTCTCCTTTCCGAAGAAGAGGGGCTTGTCAAACAGCTTTCTGCCCTGCTCGGCGCGGATGGCATAGGGCAGGCCCTTGTACCCGCGAAAGGCGTAGGGCTCGTTTAAGCGGTAGTACATGGCATGCAGACCTCCTGTGGGATGCCGGAAGCGAAATTTATAGGATTCCTCCTGAAACGAACCAATTTCCGACATCGTTCATCACTTTGGATAATCATTATTTTCATCATGATAGGGAGAACGGGCACATGGAGGAGTAGCCACCCAGCCGTAAGATCTCGAGCAATCATAACCATGATCGCAGCGTGCATCGCTGCCGCCGGAAACCTCTTCCAGCTGATCGTCATCCAGCTCCTCTGCCGCAGCTTCCGCGCGCTCCAGCTCCGCAGCCGTGATAGAGTAGCCCAGCTCTGCCGCAGCCTTCGCCACGAGCTCGTTGTTGCTCTCGTCGCTTCCGGCTTCCGCCATCCGCCGGCCGATCTCCTCCACCTTCCGGTAAAGCTCCCTGTCCTCCTGAATGTCGATAAAAAAGCGCTTCAGCTCTTCTCGGTTTTCCATTGTCATCTCTCCTTTCGGTCTGTCGCTCTGGTTTATTCCAGGGAAATGGTGTAGCTCGTTGCGTAGTCCTGACCCAGCCAGACGGTTGCGCAGCCGTGCTGTGCGTCGTAGATGATGCTGTACTGGGTCATGGAGGTGGCCTCGGTGCCCGGATCCTGCGCCGCGACGCTGAGGATCTTCATGGCCTGCTCCGGGGTCATCTTTGTGATGTAGTCCTCCCGGGTGAAGTCGATGTAGCGCTCCAGCGCGCTGACCATGCCGGCGAAGCGGTGGTAGCCATGGCCGTAGCCGTAGTGGTACTCGCGCACGGTGTTGCCGAGGGTCAGCGCCTTTTCGGTGCACACGCCGTCCTTGTAGCGGTCCTCCGCGTCGTCAAAGCCCACGTAGAAGTTCGTCACGGCGTTGGTCTCGGTGACGGTCAGCTCGTTGTTGCGCCACTCCAGCACGATGGAGGCGCCGGTCGCGTCTGTGACGAAGATGTGGAAGTCCATGCCGGCGATGTTGCGCACGTTGTACTCCTTCGCCAGGGCGACGGCCTCGTCCACCGTGGCGCAGTTGTCCAGGATGTAGCGGCCCAGCACCGAGTGCGTGACGGCGATCTTGCCGGACTCCTGCTGGTCGACGGGGGTCTCGCCGTCCTTGATGTCCAGCTTCAGGATGGAGATGCTAAGGCCCTTTTCGTTCAGGCCGTCCACGCAGAGGTAGGGCAGCACCGCGACCAGCGAGGTGTCGGTTGCGCCGTCGTCCAGCACCCCGGCGTAGTATTCGCCGCCCGCCAGCGCCAGCCAGCATGCGTCCGCGACGCCGATGGACTTGTACTTGCCCTCCGGGGCGCAGTGCAGCGCGACGTTCAGGCCGGTGTACGCGCCGTTGGGGTCGTAGTGCCGGTAATCGTAGTTCCGGGCGGTGAGGAAGCACTCGCCGGTCTCGTTCCAGGTGGCGAATGCGGAGCAGCCCGCGTCAAATGCGCCGAACTGGCTCAGGATCGCAGCGAACACGGGGGTGTAGTAGTCGTAATCGCAGTTCATCTCATAGAGGATGCCGTCCGCATCCACGCGCTTCAGGGTATCCAGCGATGCGGCGACGTCCGCGCTCAGCCATTCGGCGGCGTGAGGATTGGCAGTGCTCTCCGCGCAGGCGATGCTCGTAAGGCCTGCCAGGGCAACGACGAGGGCGACGAGAATAGCCAGAAATTTCTTCACAGGGATCATCCTTTCCATTTGAATTTAAGAGCTTGTTCACATTGTATGCACGATGCACTCATGCCAGCGGCACGAGGCGGAGCAGGGCCACAGGGGTCTGGGATTCGGTGAAGTCGAGGGCGAAGGAGGCGGTTTCCTCCTCAATTTCGAGATCGATGGGCGTTTCCGTGCCGTCCGCGTCCAGCAGTGCGAGGGTATAGCCCTCCAGCGCTTCGGCGGGCCGGGTGATCCTGATCTGGCCGCTGGGCTGGGTCAGCTTGCCGTCCTCTTCAAAGGCCACGCTCATGAGCAGCGCGCCATTCTCCAGCGCGTCCATGCGCACCACCAGTGCGCCCTCGGGCAGCGTCTCGGTCAGGGCCTCGGCGGTCGCATCCTCCACCGGCAGCAACACCGTACCCTCGAGGGTTTCGACGAGCTCGCCCTCCGCGTCCAGCAGCCGGATTTCGCGAATCTCGCCGCACACCGGGCAGAGGATGAACTCCGCACGCACGCCCTCCGCCGGCAGCACATAGACGAAGGGCGCGCAGTCCGCCGTGCGCTCGGCTCCGCAACTGCGCAGACAGGCCGAGGTGTGCGTGCCGTCGGCGTTGGGAATCCACTCGCCGTACTGGTGGCCCAGCGCAGCAAGCTCCGCGTAGGTGGTATAATCGCAGCGCTTGCAGGTGATGTAAGTGCTCCAGCCGGGTTCGGTGCAGGTCGGGGCCTTGGCGGCGTGGTTCACGATGTCATGCCCCAGCGCCTTCTTTTCCACATAGGTGATATAATCGCAGCGCTTGCAGGTCTGGTAGGCGTTCCAGCCGATTTCGGTGCAGGTCGGGGCCTTGGCGGCGTGGTTCACGATGTCATGCCCCAGCGCCTTCTTTTCCACATAGGTGGTATAATCGCAGCGCTTGCAGGTCTGGTAGGCGTTCCAGCCGATTTCGGTGCAGGTGGGAGCCTGCGCGGCGTGGTTCACGATGTCATGCCCCAGCGCCTTCTTTTCCACATAGGTGGTATAATCGCAGCGGAAGCAGGTGTCATAGGCGTTCCAGCCAACCTCGGTGCAGGTCGGGGCCTTGGCGGCGTGGTTCACCAGATTGTGGCCCAGCACCTTCTTTTCCACATAGGTGGTATAATCGCAGCGGGAGCAGGTGTCATAGGCGTTCCAGCCAACCTCGGTGCAGGTCGGGGCCTGCGCGGCGTGGTTCACGATGTCATGCCCCAGCGCCCGCTTCACGGCATAGGTCGAGTAGTCGCAGCGGAGGCAGGCATAGTAGGGATCCCAGCCGATGATGGTGCAGGTCGGGGTTCTTCCGGAGTGGTAGGCGAGCTTGTGCTTCAGCGGCTTCTTTTCCACATAGGTGGTGTAGGCGCAGCCTTCGCGGGTGCAGGTTTGGTAGGCCTCCCAGCCGACTTCCGTGCAGGTCGGAGCCTGCGCGCCGTGGGATTCAAGGGCGTGGGCGTCGGGGTCAACCTCGCCGTAGTAGCTCTCGCACACAGCGCAGTAGGCCGCAGTCTGGCAGGTGGCAGGCGTTGCCGCCGTGTGGGCCTCGGGCGTTCCTTCGACCGAATGCGGGCAGTCGCTGTAGGTCGTCGTCGGCGTGTGCTGGGTCTCGGAGGTCTTCACGTAGGTGGTTGTGGCCTCGCCGATATGGTTGTTGGATGCGAGGTCGCCGAAAGGTGTCGAGCACTTCGCGCATATCGCCCGCGAGGAACAAGTAGCCGGGGTGTGTTCGCTGTGACCCTCTTGATATGTCTTGATTTCCCCATGGCAGCCCCCACAGATGACTGTCACCTTGTGCTCGGTGTCAGAGACATTTGTATAATCGAAGTCCGTTCCGCCTTGGTGTTTGTCCGGGTCCTTGTAGGTAAGACCGCAGTCCAGGCACGGCATACTGTCAATGCAGGTTGCATAGCCACGGTGGTCGGCATGTTGGATGTGTGACTCATTATGGGAACAAATTCGGTAATGCAGGTTTTCGTTCTCGTATGTCCAATTGCCCCAACGGTGGTTGTCGGGGTTCGGATCGCCGTATGCTTGATTGCAAACATTACACCATGCCGCGTGGGTGCATTCCGCTGGGGTTGATTCTTCGTGCTTTGTCGTAACTTTATTGCCGGTCTCATTCCCGCAGGCGGTGCAGGTTTCGATCCTTTTGTGGAAGGACTCGTCATATTTGTTATACAAGTACGTAAAGGGGCCTGCGTGCTTTGTCGTGTCCGTGTAGCTTGCGTGGCATTTGCTGCACGTCGCGGGTGTGACGCAGTTCGAGTTGCCGTCGTGCGACTCGGATTCGGATGCGCTGCAGCCTGCGTTCTGGCAGATGCGGTAATGCAGCCTCGTATTGATCGTACCTGGCTGCCACTCGCCCCAGTTGTGGCTGCCATAGTAGGACAGCTTGCAGACGGAGCAAGTTGCCGATGTTTGGCAGGTCGGATTGCCGCCGGTATGATCTGCTGTTGTTTCCTCGCCACAGAGACAGCTACCGGTATGCTTTTTTCCATCTTCGGTGGATGTCCATTTGCCGAAGGTGTGCTTTTCGTATATCCACTCTCTGCCGTCGCAGGCATCGCAATAAATAACTTTGCTGTGTTCATTGGAATCTACGCGCGTATATCCGATAATGGTAGGGTTTACGTGGTTGAACTCGTTCATATCGACATCGCTGCGGTAATCACATACCGTACAGATACACCCAACGCAGGTTGCAGCACCCAAGGTATGATTAGGATAGGTTTTCTGAGTAATGTCACAAGATTTGCACTCCCAAAGAATCACATGGTATCTTTCGTAAGGTGTGACGGAAACCTTCTCCATGCACTCACCGCAAGCACTACAATACTGGGGCCCATCTGCATCCGCCATCGCCACGCTGGGGATGAGCAGCAGCGCCAGCGCCGCCAGCGCAATAAACCATTTCTTCATATTCTTCATCTCCTTCATGATTATCGTTTATAGTTCAAACTCCATCGACAGGGATTCAAACAGCGTGTTCACCACAGCTTTGGCCTGTGCGCGCACGTCCAGCGTCGCCACATGGGCGATGATCCGCGCCCGCTCGTCCTCCGGCACGCGGAACACGCGCAGGCTCATGGTGAGAAAGCGGCTGATCTTCCGCTCCAGCGGGAAATCTGCCCCGCAGCGGCGGGCCATGTAGGCGCGCATCATGCCCGCCGTGCCCACCTCCATCTCCAGGAAATCCGCCGCCGTGGCCTCCGGCAGATACGCCCCGAAGGCCGCCTGCAGCTCCCCGGCGGTGCGCCGGTGGATGAGCGACAGCGTGTCGGGACAGGTGTACGCCTCCAGATAGACGTCACGCAGGTTCTCGTTCAGCTCCGTCAGCGCCAGCTGCAGCGCCGTCTCCACCGCGTACACCTGCGCCGGCGTGGGCGCATCCGCCATCAGCTGCCGGGCCGCGTCGAACTGCCCGCTGAACATGATCTCCACGAACGCCGTCAGCACGCCGTCCTTGGCTCCAAATATATTCTGAAACGACGACGAAGAGACGTCCGCCTCCCGCAGGATGTCAACCATGCGGGTATTCGTATAGCCCTTTTCCAAAAACAGCCGCGCACAGGCCGCCAACACCCGCCGCCGGGCGTCCTGGCTGTTGTAGCGTCGCATGCGGATGTAATACCTCCGTTTAATTTGGTATGTAAACCAATTATACCGCATTTTCCAGAAGATTACAAGGGGAAAAGACATGATACGAATGCGATCCCCCGGCGGAGCATCGCTTCCATGCCTGTCCTGCGAAAGTTTCCCGTGGCTCAGGCGCACACGCCGCGCACGGCTGCAAAGCTTCCGCATCCGGCTTTCCGCCGCCCCGTTCATCCGGCGTCCTCCCCCGCACAGCCTTTCGGGCATGTACATTTTTCTACTATATTAAAAGGCCTGAAATCGGAAAACCTCTCACCCGGAATGCAGTACTTCAATCATGCTCAAGTCATAACCACCCGTTGAACGGGTGGTTTGACCAAGCCCTATAAGGGCTAAACTCTTGTGGTAGGCCTCTAAAGAGGGCATCGAAAGGTCTGACAA
>SFNY01000121.1 GCA_004554085.1 Clostridiales bacterium
GGCCCTGATCCGCTCCCGCTCCCTGGTGTCGACAATCAGCACCGAGGGGCTGTCGTCGAAGATGACCACGAAGGTCCACATCCTGCCGTTGGACTCCAGTGCGGAGATGGAGCAGGGCTCGCTGAACGGCTCGCGGGCCTTGACCGCAATCATGTTCTTGTTCTGCTCGATGACCTTCGCCGCGATGCTGCGGCTGTTGGACATGTCCGCATAGGTTACGTCCGTCGAGAAGATCACGTGCGTGGTGAAGTGCGCCGACACCCTGAGGGTGTCCTTCTGGGCCGACGCTGGCAGCAGGGCGAGCAGCAGCGCCGCCATTATGGTAATTGCTCTTTTCATGATGGGATTCATGCTTTAACGTTGTTGCTTTACTATGAAGAACCGATAGCCGGCAGGGACGGTCACCGTCACCTCGCCGGTCCTGGTCTGTGCTACCGACACGCCCGTCTGTACGGCCTCCGAGGCGAGGCGCCCCATCCGTCCGCCGATGATGCGGCCAATGGACGAGAGGCCCCTGCTCTGCACCCTCTGCCGGGTGTCGCCGCCGATGTCAGGGCAGTAGATGCCTTTGGCGCCGTCGGTGTCGTAGGCCTCGTACCCCAGGGCGTAGATATGCGAGTTCATTTCGACGCTGGTGATGCTCAGCTCCAGCCTCTGAGAGATGGAGCACATCGCCATCAGATGGGTGTTCCTGGGGATGAGGGTTCCTCCCACGACCATGTCCTCCAGAAGCCTCACCGACACCCTTGATCCGTCCCTTATCTTCGTCTCCCTGACGAACATGCACTCGAAGGGGTACTGCGTATCGGTGGGCACCGTCCGGTCGTCGTCCGCGAGGGAGCTGAAGCCACCGCCCTGGGTATCGTCAAGGGACGACATGGCGGAGGTCCTCCGCACAGGAGCGTCGTCTCCGATGACGGCCATGGGCTGCCCTTGCGGAGCTGCGGGCTGCTCTCCCCGTGCCGCCGCGGCAGCGGCCCTGCTGATGCTATCCTTCTGCGCCTCGCCGGTCCGCACCGCCGCGTCGGTGTTCTCGTAGTACTGCCTCATGCGGTATTCCCTGTAGTCGGGGTCTCCGGGACGGGGCTCGCCGCCTCTGCGTCTTCCAGTTGACGACGATCCACCCGAGGAGCGCCGCTCCGTCTGAGGGGTGCCGTCCTGCGAGGTCATCTCCGAGAGCATGTCCTCCTCGGTGACCGTCCGGCGCCTGCCGCCCGCATCCTCCTGATCATCCGCATAGAGGTCCTCCATCTCGGCCTTTTCCCACAGCTCCTCGTTCTTGCGGTATGCACTTATCTTCGACTTCTCCGGATCCCTCGTGTCGGCATCCTGGATCTCGACCTTGGGGGCCTCTTCCTCCTCCCCGGCGCTCTCCCTGCCGCCGGAGAAGAACTTGTAGGCGAGAATGCCGGCGATGAGCACCATCATGATGATGAAAAGGCCCGTCTTCTGCTGCTTGGACATCTGTCCGATGTCCAGGTTGAACTTCTTCAGTTTCATTGCCTTTCTCCTAAAATAGTGTGAATAACTCATAGACCGCCACCGCTATGCAGCCAAGGACGGCAAGGAGGGGGAGGAGCGAGCCCCGTCCTCCCTTCCTGTAGCGGTCGAGCACCGTCCCGGCCAGTTCCTTCAGCAGTCCCATGGCCTAGTTCCTCTTCCTCGTGCCGAGCTTCTCGTTGGACTCGACGCGGAACTGCTCCAGCATCAGCCCGTGCGGGTTGTCCTTCGAGCGTCCCACATCCACCAGACGGCAGGAGGTCACCATGTCGTATGCGGTGATGTTGCTCTCCCGGATGAGGTAGAGCTTGCCGTAGGTGGTAGCCCCGTACGGGTAGGTCTTCATGTCGACCTTCACCGAGTCGAGGGCGAACTGCTGGCTGATGTTCGCCGACACGAGCCTCTGGTAGAAGCCCTGCTCGGAGAGGTCGGACCAGTAGTTGTACGCCGAGCGGTCGCTCATCAGCAGAGCCCTGTCGATATTGCTCTTGATGGCCTCGCTGGAGGGCGAGAGGTTCAGCATCAGCTCGTGGAAGCGGGTCACGTGGTCCTCCACCTCCAGCGAGCGCTGGAAGGAGTCGTCGGAGGCCATCGTGGCGCTCATCGCATTGCCCCTGTCCAGGACGTAGATGTTGGACATCTCAGAGCCGATGAACCTGAGCGCGAACACCATGCATCCCAGGGCCACGAGCCCTGACACGGCCACAGCCGCAACGGAGAGCCTCGCCATGTTGGCGGAGCTCGACTTCATAGTCACCATTTCCTTGATTATCTTTTCCATATCTGAGAATTGATTGATATAATAACACTATTTGAACATTCTCCTGCCGATGCTCTGCATCGACTTCTCGAAGCCCGACTGGGCGTTGCCCGAACCGGCGGAGTTGATCCACCACGAGGCGAGCTTCGGTATCGCCATGATGCCGGCGATGGTCACGGCGATGAGTCCGATCCCTATCACGAAGATGCCGGCGTCAAGGCCTCCCTTGACCAGCATCCCGCATATCCTCTCGAAGTAGCCGTTCAGAAGGCCCATCACCACGAACCCCAGCGGCACCCAGAGCGAGATCTGGATATACCTGGCCATCCATCCTGCCAACCCGCTCTTCCAACCCTCCGGGATGGTGAGTGCGATGATGAACGGCCCTCCGAGCTGCATCAGCGCGAGGTAGAGCGCCGCCAGCATCTCGAAGACGAAGAAGATCATCTCCGTGACGAGCTTCCCGCAGAAGGTCAGCGCCGTGAGCAGCGACAGCTCGGCCCCCTTGGTGAAGGACTGCGCCGCTATC
>SFNY01000067.1 GCA_004554085.1 Clostridiales bacterium
CGACGGCCGCAGCGCCTTCAAGCTCTACGACACCTACGGCTTCCCCATCGAGATCACCCGTGAGATGGCCGCAGAGAAGGGCGTGACCGTGGACGAGGCCGGCTTCGAGGAGCGCTTCAAGAAGCATCAGGAGAACAGCCACGCCGGTGCGGAGCAGCGCTTCAAGGGCGGTCTGGCCGACAACAGCGAGGAGACCGCGAAGCTGCACACCGCCACCCACCTGCTGCACGCCGCGCTGCGCAAGGTGCTGGGCCCGGAGGTCGCACAGAAGGGTTCCAACATCACCGCCGAGCGTCTGCGCTTCGACTTCTCCTTCGGCCGCAAGATGACCGACGAGGAGAAGGCCGAGGTCGAGCGCCTGGTCAACGAGTACATCCAGGCCAAGGCGCCCGTCGTGTGCGAGGAGATGACCGTGGCTGAGGCCAAGGCCCAGGGCGCCATCGGCCTGTTCGAAAGCAAGTACGGCGAGCGCGTCAAGGTGTACACCATGGGCGCATTCTCCAAGGAGATCTGCGGCGGCCCCCACGCCAGCAACACCGGCGACCTGGTGTCCTTCAAGATCAAGAAGGAGGAGGCTTCCTCCGCAGGCGTGCGCCGCATCAAGGCGGTCATCGGACACGAATAATCCATAAGAAATATTCCGGGCGGACAGCTCTGTCCGCCCCTTTTTCGAAAGGGAGTATTGTATATGCTGAATCTTTCCAACAAGTCCATCGCGGAGCTGATCGATCCCAAGGGCTTCGACTGCGAGTGCGGCAAGCACCACGCCGTGAACATCCGCTACATCAAGACCGGCGTCGGCGTGATCGACTGCGTTCCCGAGATGCTTCAGGCGCTGGGCGCGAAGAAGCCCTTCGTGCTCTGCGACCAGAGCACCTGGAAGGCCGCCGGCGAGAAGGTCTGCGGCATCCTTGAAAAGGCGAACATCCCCTACGTGCTGCACATCTTGCCCGTGGACAAGCCCGCGCCGGACGAGTGGGCGCTGGGCAACGCCATCATGCGCCTGGACATGAGCTGCGACCTCATCCTGGGCGTGGGCAGCGGCGTGATCAACGACCTGTGCAAGGAGATCGCCTACAAGTCCGGAAAGGTCAACGCCATCGTGGGCACCGCGCCGTCCATGGACGGCTTCGCCTCCGCCACCTCCTCCATGGAGGCCCCCATGCGCATGCTGTGGGCGGGCTTCGGCGACATGGTTGCCAAGTACGTGGCCATCTGCGAGTGGCGCATCACCCACCTGATCACCGGCGAATACTACTGCGAGGCCGTGGCGGAGCTGACCCGTGCGGCGCTGCGCAAGATCATGGCCAACGCGGACAAGCTGGTGCAGCGCGACCCCGAGGCGGTGCTGGCGGTGGCCGACGGCCTGGTGCTGGCGGGTTTGAGCATGGCCTTTGCGGGCTGCTCCCGTCCGGCCAGCGGCTTGGAGCACTACTTCTCCCACATGTGGGAGATGATGGCACTGGATCGCGGCCAGCCCTACGACCTGCACGGCATTCTGGTGGGCGTGGGCACCGTGCTCAGCATGCGGCTGTACCAGTGGATCCGCACGCTGAAGCCCGACCCGGAAAAGATGCAGGCCCACGCCGCGGCCTACAATTACGAAGCTTGGGAGAAGCAGGTGCGCCGCATCTTCGGTAAGGCCGCCGACGAGATCATCCGCATCGAGAACAAGGAGAAGAAGAACGATCCCCAGCGTCTGCAGAAGCGCATCGCCAACATTCAGCAGAACTGGGATACAATTCTGAAGATCATCGACGAGGAGCTGCCCTCCTATGACGAGCTCTATGCCGCGATGAAGGCCACCGGTATGCCGGTGGAGCCCTCCGACCTGGACAACATCTCCGCGGACGACGTGATCACCGCCTACCTGGGCGCGCGCGACATCCGCGATAAGTACCTGTCCTGCTCCATGCTGTGGGACATGGGACTGGAGATGGAGGCCGCAGAGGTCATCCGCAGCTCGCTGAAGTAAATACCTGCCTGTGCGGCGCACGTTCGGAACCCCGGATGTGCGCCGCACATTTTTCTCGAAAAATGCATATCCATTGGAACAAACTGGGAGAAAACTGCGTCCAAATGGCGCAAAAAAGGTGGTGCAGAGGTTCAAAAAATGTAAAGGACGATTGACTTTTGCAGCCGCGTATGTTTATAATTGGCACAGGTGAATCCAATCAGAATCAGGAGGGAAGGGAAATGAAGAGAAGCAGAACCATGAGGCGAATCGGGATACTGGCGCTGACAGTTGCGCTGCTGCTGGCGATCATTCCCGCGTCCGCACTTGCGGAAGCATATCTTGAGGCCACGGGCGCGCGCGTCAACGTTCGCTCCGGCCCCGGCAACAGCTATTCCGATCTTTACACGCTGGTTCGCGGCGAGACGGTGACCTACACCGGAGAATACGCCTACGACAGCTCTGGCGTCAAGTGGTACAAGGTGCAGTATTACTCCTACGGAACCGGCTGGGTCTCCTCGGCTTACAGCACCGTGTATGGAGATCCCGGCAGCGCGTCCTCCGGGAGCCTGCCCATCCTGAGCCTGTCCTATGTGCAGGCGGAGGGCGGCGACGTGAACATCCGCAGCACGCCCAGCCTGACGGGCAGGGATCTGGGCACCATGTTTGAGGGCGAGACCGCGACCTACCTGGGCCAGAGCTCCACGGACGACCGCGGCGTGGTCTGGTACTATGTCAACCACGACGGCATCGTTGGCTGGGTCTCCTCGCGATACAGCAAGCTGTACGGCGGCTCCTCCTTCGCCAGCTATGTGCAGGCGGAGGGCGGCGACGTGAACATCCGCAGCACGCCCAGCCTGACGGGCAGGGATCTGGGCACCATGTTTGAGGGCGAGATCGCGACCTATCTGAACCAGAGCTCTACGGATGACCGCGGCGTGGTCTGGTACTACGTCAACCACGACGGCACCGTTGGCTGGGTCTCCTCGCGATACAGCAAGCTGTACGGCGGCGCCTCCTCCAGCAGATATGTGCAGGCGGAGGGCGGCGACGTGAACATCCGCAGCACGCCCAGCCTGACGGGCAGGGATCTGGGCACCATGTTTGAGGGCGAGGTCGCGACCTATCTGAACCAGAGCTCCACGGACGACCGCGGCGTGGTCTGGTACTACGTCAACTACGACGGTGCCATCGGCTGGGTCTCCTCCCGCTATTCCAGTCTCTACTGACGCAGGCGCAGTTCGGGGGATTGTCTCAAACAGGGAGAATGCTTCGAGGCAGGCTCCTCATAATCGTAGGGCGGCGAGGCGCCGCTGCCGATTACTGCCGTCTTTATGTGAACGCATCCCTGCCCCCATAGATCAGAGGGGCAAGGATGCTGTGTTTCCTTCGGAGCCGTGCATTTTCTGTTTCAAGTTTAAGGCAGCTCCTACATTCGTAGGGCGGGGTGCCCTCACCCCGCCGTTTTGCATGCCTGTCCCAGAAAAATAAACACATGTTCGATAGTCAGACGGGTTATTCTGTGGTATAATGTTTTCCAGAAATCACCCATGGAGGTAAAAATAGATGGCAGCGGAAAAGAAGGCGGAGAAGAAGGCCGCGACGCAGAAATTCGGCGACGATCGCAAGAAGGCGCTGGAGATTGCGCTGGGCAAGATTGAGAAGGACTTCGGCAAGGGCTCGGTGATGAAGCTGGGCGACGCGGCGAGCAAGATGCAGGTGGAGGTCATTCCCACGGGCAGCCTGCAGCTGGACTTCGCGCTGGGCGTGGGCGGACTGCCCAAGGGCCGCATCATTGAGATCTACGGGCCGGAATCCTCCGGTAAGACCACCGTGGCGCTGCACTGCGTTGCGGAGGCCCAGAAGATGGGCGGTACCGCTGCGTTCATCGACGCCGAGCACGCGCTGGATCCGGTGTACGCCGAGAAGCTGGGCGTGGACATCGACGAGCTGTACGTCGCCCAGCCGGACAACGGCGAGCAGGCGCTGGACATCTGCGAGGCGCTGGTGCGCTCCGGCGCCATCGACGTGGTGGTCATCGACTCCGTTGCCGCGCTGGTTCCCAAGGCCGAGATCGAGGGCGACATGGGCGACAGCCACGTGGGCCTTCAGGCGCGGCTCATGTCCCAGGCCCTGCGCAAGCTGGCGGGCGTGATCTCCAAGACCAACGCCGTGGCCATCTTCATCAACCAGCTGCGCGAGAAGGTGGGCGTGGTCTACGGCAACCCCGAGACCACCACCGGCGGCAAGGCGCTGAAGTTCTATGCCTCCGTGCGCCTGGACATCCGCAAGGGCGAGCCCATCAAGGAGGGCAGCGAGATCAAGGGCAACCGCACCAAGATCAAGGTGGTCAAGAACAAGGTCGCGCCGCCGTTCAAGTCCTGCATCGTGGACATCCTCTACGGCGAGGGCATCTCCCGCTCCAGCGAGCTGCTGGATCTGGCCGTGGAGCGCGACCTGAGGAGATCGAAAAGAGCATCCGCGAGACCTTCTCCAAGGGCGACGCCGAGCCGTCCACCAGCTTCGTCACCAACGAGGAGCCGGAGGACGTGGACGAGGAAGAGGAGGAGTTCGACCTCGACGAATAAGCCCCGTGCATTCCCACCCCGAGCTTTCGGGGCGGGATTTTTTCGCCTGTACATCGGAGACAATCTGTGATAGAATAAATGGGATTGTTGTGAAAAGGGGGATGCGCCATGGAATTCAAGTTTTACAAGCCGGAATGGCTGGAGATGCTGCGCACGCAGGAGGAGGTTCTGCGCGTGGAAGCGATGCCCGCGGAGGACTGCCTGAAGCTGGGCCTCATCATGAACCGCCTCGCGAAGGAGGTCTACAAGCGCCCTGCCGCCTTCCGCGTCATCACGGGCGGCCAGACCACCTTTTCCTACCTGATGTCGGGAACCAGCACCAACAACGAGTGGTGGATGGATAAGAAGCTCAACACCTGCCGCATGACCGGCGTCAGCTCCATCCGCACGCTGGTGGAGGTTGCCGAGGGCCTGCGCCCCATGGAACCGGAGTTCGAGAATGAGAACGACTTCGCCCTCTGCGGCGGCTGCTTCCCGCTGCGCAACGCCGCCGGTCGGCTGCTGGGCTACGCGCTGTGCTCGGGCCTCGCCCACGAGTGCGACCACCAGCTGATCGCCGACGCGCTGGCGGAGATGCTGGGCCGGGAGATTCCCCGGATCGTGGACTGAGGAGGAGAAGGCATGGCCAGAGCGAAACTTGCGGCGGCGCTCGCGCTGCTGATGCTGCTGTGCTGCTGCGCAATTGCGGAGGAGACGCAGTTTGATCCGGTGCACGTCTCGCTGTGGGGCGAGCCCGCCAGCGGCTACGAGTGGACCTGCGAATACGAGGACAACGGCGTGCTGGACGCGCCCATGGAGGAGTACGTGGAGGGTGCGGACGGCTCCGGCGGCAGCTACGACTTCTACTTCGGCGTGCGCGCTCCGGGCCGGGTGCACCTGCTGTTCAGCTACGGCGTGTCCTGGGGCATTGAAGCGCCGGCGCGCAGCGCGCTGTGCACCGTGACCGTGCGCGAGGACGGCACGCAGGACGTGCGCTGGGCCGAGTGCTTCACCGACGACCGCCTGGTGGAGGTGCGCCTGCCCTCGAACCCCACCACCGGCTGGAACTGGGACTATGCGGGCGACAGCGCCGGCAGCGTCAGCCTGCTGCGCGAGGACTACGTTCCCTACTACGAGGATCTGGAGGGCGCGGGCGGCGTCACCACCTACGAATTGCAGGTGGACGCCCCCGGCGAGACGCTGCTGCTGTTCAACCATGCCAGCATGTGGGATCCCTTCGCCGCGGCGGAGGAGAGCTATGTGCTGCGGCTGGTGGTCTCGGAGGAGATGGAGATCTCCATGTCCGTGGATGACGAGCTGGAGGGCATGGAGCTGCTCTTTCCCGTGGACGAAGCGGAGTAAATCGATACTCGGAGGTTGACGATGGTGCAGCTGAACCGCTCCATGATGGAGCGCTATGAAATTGCCGACCGCCGTCCGCAGACCCTGCGGGCGGTGATCTTCGGCGCGGATCGGCTCATGCTGGGCGCGGTGGCGCGCATGCTGGACCGGGCCAACGAAAATGGGGCCGACCTGGGCGCAGCCTGCGTCACGGGCAAAGCCGCGTCCCTCAACGCCCAGGACGGCATGTTCACCATGCTCATCCGGGGCGAAAGCATGGACGGACAGGCCACCCGGGAGGAGCGCGTGGTGCAGAGCGTGCTGCTGGCGGTGGATCCCCGTGCGGATGAGAAGAAGTATCTGGCGCTGAGTCTGCTTGCGGAGCTGGAGTTCGTGTTCGTGGATGCGGAAGCGGACGATGCGCGGTCGCTGCTGCTGGCGCAGCTCTTGTACGCGCGCTTCTGCGGCGGCATGGCCGCGCCGGAGCTTTTTCTGGTTGCCCGGCAGCCCCGACAGCAGACCCCGGAGGAGCAGACCGACGCGCTCTGCCGCCTGAGTTCAGCCTGGGACGATGCTTCCGATTTCCACGCCTGGCTGCGGGGCATGGATGCGCGCGCGCTGTTCTGCGACAGCCTCAGCGGCGAGCTGAATGCAACGGAGGTTGCACAAGCGCAGCATCAGATGAACTACCGGGACGACTTCCTCGCCTGGGGCGAACCGCAGCTTGCGTGCATGCTGGACGGCGAGGTTCCCGAGCGCCTTCGATCCGTCTGCGAAAGCGGCGACTGCGCGCGGACACTCGACCGCAAGGCCCGCGTGTTCGACGCGGCGGTGTTCCTCTGCACGGCTGCGGGCTACCTCTGCGGCAAGAGTAGCTTCGCCGAAGTGATGAAGGACGAGGAACTGCGCAGTTGGATCGGCCGCGCCTTCTTCGACGAGATCCTGCCCAGCCTGCGCGAATCCCGGGAGGAGATCGCCCCGGCGGTGATCTCCGCCTTCGAGCGCCTAGAGAATCCGATGAACGACATGCCGCTGCTGGACGTGGGCCGCAACTGCATGCTTTATTTCCGGGATTCCATCCTGCCGTCCATGCGTGCCTACGCGGAAGAGAACTTCGAGGCCCCCGGCAAGCTGGCCTTCGGCCTTGCGGCGGCGATCATGCTCTGCGCGGGCGCGCGGGCGAATGAAGCGGGCGAATACGAGGTGCTGCGTGGCGACGAGCGCGCCGTGCTGCACGACGATCCCGAAATCCTCGCGGCCTTCTCCCAGCTGTCCCACGATATGCCCGCCGAGACCCTGGCCTACGCCGCGCTGGCCGACCGGAGCGTCTGGGGCGACGATCTGCGCGAGATCGATGGCCTGGAGATGCGCGTGGCCTACGACCTCTCCGCCATCCAGCGCATCGGCTTCCGGGAGAGCCTGAGGTGCAAGCTGAAGGAGTGGGAGGCCTGAGCGCAAACAACAATGCCCCGTCTACCGACCGAATCGGTAAGCGGGGCATTGTTTGCAATGAAAATCTACGATTTTCATTGCGGAAAGGGAAGACTGCGAATTGCTGAAAACCGCACGGTTTTCCGGGCGCAATCCTGACTGTAGGTGTTGTTTTTCCTTCGCTTTCGCTTCGCAAAAACCAAATCCGCCGCACAGGTCGCCGGATTTGATTGAACAGGCTGTTCTGCAATCGGTTTTTCGACAGCCTTAATGCTTCCCTTCAAGGAGAATTACTGCTTTCCGGAACCTCTGCACCAGAAGCAGCGGCCCGTGCCGGAGCAATCCCGGCAATTCTGATTCACATACTCGCGCGTGCCGGACAGCCAGTTGTACTCCCGTCCGCTGCCGCCGCAGTTTCTGCAGTTGCCACTGCCGCCGCACCAGCTGCAATCCTGATCCGAGGAGCTGCCCGACGATCCGGAGCTGCCGCTGTTCTTCGGCGCGACGGTGTTGTACGCCGCTTCAGGCCGGTCCCCCGTGTCCTCGAGCGCCACGTCCAGGCTCACGTTGATCTGGATCGCCGCGCCATATTCGCTGAAATTATTCAGCTTGACGACATAGTTGACCTTGCTCTTCAGATCCTCGATCTTCCGGATGTTGTCGTAGCAGTCCAGGAGCAACCGATCCTCGTCATCCGTGATGACGTAGAACCCGAAGCGGTCCTCCATGAGCAGCTCCGCATACTCCCGGAACGCGCGGTTGCACTCCGCCTCCGTTTCAAACTTGATGGTCATCCACTGCTCGTCGGTCTTAACGCCGCTCTCATTCGCCTCCACGCCGAAGTAGATGCGCGGGTCGGGAATGCAGTATTCCTGTGCCGCCAGAGCCGTCGCGGCGCACGCGCAGAGCATCGCCAGCAGCACGCACAGCGCAACAAATTTCTTCATCATCATTTGGCCCCCTTCATTTCTGTTGCTCAATTTTACGATAATAACAGGCGCGCGCCGATACTGTCAAGCGCGCGCTTCGCGGCGGCTTCAGTCCTGCGATCCGCCGCGTTGGTGCATGTACTGCTGATAGTGGGCCTTCATGCACTGGAAGGTCACGTCGCTGAGGTCGTGCTCCACCTTGCAGGCGTCCTCCCGGGCAATCTCCTCGGGCACGCCCAGCGCCGTGAACACTGCGGTGATAACCTGGTGGCGCTCATAGATGGGCTCGGCGATGGCGCGGCCCTCGCCGGTGAGCGTGATGTGGCCGTTTCCGTCAACCTCGATCAGTCCCTGCTGGGCGTACTGCTTCATGTACTGGCTGATCGTGGGCTTGGAAAAGCCGAAGTAGTGGGCGACGTCCACGGCGCGCACCTCCCCGTTCTGCTGCTGCAGAACCAGTATGGCTTCCATGTAGTTTTCAGTGGATTCGGTGATGCGCATGACTGTTCCCTCCCATCGTCTGTCTCCCTATCATATCACAAACCGCCGTTGTTCGCAAATGAAATTGCATTGCGGCTTGGTCGGGGCCGGCTCTGGGGCTCCACAGGACCCTCATTCACCCCCCGGCCCTTCAAATCCCCTATGCTCGCATTAAAAAACCACTCAGTCTCTGACTGAGTGGAAACTGGTGGAGCATAGGGGATTCGATTCGCGCCTGCGGGCTTGGTCGGGGCCGGCTCTGGGGCTCCACAGGAGCCCCATTCACTCCCGGCCCTTCAAATCCCCTATGCTCACAAAAAATACCACTCTGACGAGTGGTAAATTGGTGGAGCATAGGGGATTCGAACCCCTGACCTCAACGATGCGAACGTTGCGCGCTAGCGAAGCATCTCTACTTTATCCCACATTCTGTAAGGGTTGTCTTTCCTCTATCGTCACTTTTTCAAGGGATGCAAGGCTTTCCTTGAACTGGTCGAGGGTGATGTAGAAGTAGATGGTGATGTGGTAATCCCTGTCTACTGTGATCTTCTCGATCAATCTTGAGAGGATCATTTTCTTTTCATCCACGCTTGCACCATCGAACACCTCCGACCACTCGCTGATGTGCTGATACTGTTCCATCAACTGCTTGAGCCTGCGGTCGGCCTCATCCTTTTCCTGTTCGATGGTCTCCATTTCCTTCTGAACCCTTGCGATGGCCTGAGCGTTCTCCTCAAACATCTCCTGAATTACACGCTGATCAAACGCCGATTCTCCGGCCATGGATTTCAGGATTTCCTGCTTGATGCTCTTCTGCTGCTTCTGCAGGTTATCCAGTTTATACTGGGCTTCGGTCATACGTTGGTTCTGGTTCCTGCGCAGCTGCAACCGCACCTGCTCCTGCCAGACTGCATCCACCGCATCATTAAAGTGTCGGAAGTATTCCTTCACGATGGTCAGTACGGCTTCTTCAATCTTCATCGCAGAATAGGTTCTCTGTCCACCGCAGTGCTTGGCATGGATGGCCCCATTGTAACAGCGGTAGATGGGGCGGGTGTATTCCTTGCCATTCCGTGTTTTCGTTGCATAGGTGCCAACCAGTTTATGATCGCAGTGCCCGCAATACAGAATGCCACTCAGCAGCGCAGCGCCGCATCTGGACGTCTTGGTTGCGCCATCTTCGTCCAGACGATATCGCTTGTGAATACGATCCTGCAGCACATGCTGTGCAAACTCAAACTGAGCATCGGAGATAATTCTCAGCTCCTCCTGCACCGGCGAAAGCATGTCGTTGAACCGCATCCTTCCGGTGTAAATCGGGTTCTTCAGGATCGTCCGAATGGTTTGCGGCACCCATGTCTTTTCCGGATCAGGATACAGGCTGTTGAGCAGATTTGCCAGCCGATGGATTCCCAATCCCTGATTGCAGGCCGCATCAAAAATCTTCCGCACGATTTCCGCCTGTGCAGGATCGATTTCCAGATCATACAGCGGACGGTTCTTTCTGCCCGTTCGACCCTTATGCACCGTTCTGTAGCCGAAAGGAGCCTTGCCGCCGCGCCACAGGCCGTCCTCGATCATCTGCCTGTGCTTGGTTTTGATGCGGACGGAGGTCTTTTCACTCTCGCCACTGGCCTGCCAGTAGCGGATGTAGTTCAGCAGCTTATCTACATGGTTTTCAAACTTCTGCTGACCTTCCTTTGCGCTCCAGACCTGTATGCCATTCTTGACAAACCATTCCACCAGAAAGGGCGTTTCGTCTTCCCTTCTGCCAAGCCGGTCAAACATGAATACCAGCAGGATATCGAACCGGCCTGCCTCGGCATCGGCGCGGATTTCCTGTATGGCGTCGCGCTTGGATGCAGAGACCTTGAAGCCGGACACGCCTTTCTCGCTGTATTCCTTGACAATCGTCCAGCCCTGGCTTTGGGCAAACTGGCGGCATTCCAGCCGCTGCATCGGGATATCATCCTTGTCCATCTGTCCCTTGGTGGATACTCTGTACAAACACTCTACGCGCATATTCTTACTCCTTATTGGGTTGGTTTCTGAATATGTCGAGCAGCATGAGGGCAATATCGTGTTCCAGATCGGGAACCGCATCGCTTCTGAATCTCATGCTCACCCGGCAACCATTCACAGGTACTTCCGGGCATGTTTGCACAGTCGTTGTAACGTTTTCGTTCGCTATGGGGTTTTCAAGGTACGCAATCTCACCATCTACAGTATATACGGATTGGGTCTCGGAATCAAGGGAAAGCCCATCGATTCGAGCCATATTTGTTTCTTGAACAGGGAATTTTCTCTGCATTTATATCCTTTCTGATTGAATCAGTCCATGAGTTCATAAGTATCTGCATGAAAATTCCTCCTTTTGATTGCGCCCGTTCTTCCGTGACGGGCAGCACGATAGAATTCCTCTTTCTGTCCTGGTCAGGACAATTTGATTCAGTTGAATATTCCCTCTTGAAATTGCAGATCATTAGCAGTAAAATAGCAGTAGATCAGCAATAGGAGGATACGTTATGGAGCAGTTGATCGCGCAGTTCATGGACAGGTATCTGCCGCGGAAAGAGATCATCCACCGCCTGCCGGTTTCCATGCCCATTTCCAGATTCTGGCCCGCCCTGCAGCAGGCAAGGAAAGCGAAGGCCATCCAGTTGCCCCTGAGCGACCAGAATGGCGATCCCTTCTGGTTCGTTCTGAACGCTTCCATTGAGCGCCAATGCGACAGCGTAGCTTCCCTTGCGCGCCGGGACGCCATCTTTGATGAGCCTGTATTTGCGCAGATGCTGGACGACGCCGTCATTGATGAAGCCATCTTTTCCAGCATGATCGAGGGCGCGTTCACCTCCCGCGAAGCTGCCATCGGCTTTCTGCGCAAGCATAAGGAGCCTGCCAACAAATCCGAGCAGATGGTGAAGAACAATTACGACGCGCTGACCTTTGCGCTGGAGCATCTGGACGAGGAGATCAGCGACGAGATCATCATCGGCATCGCAAGGATCGTCACCCGGAATGCCGCAGAGGAAAAGGTGGAGGGCTATCGCAGCTCCAAAGTGGTCGTCATGGGACGGGAGGAAGTGGTTTACACGCCGCCTTCCGCAGACCGCGTACCCGGCATGATGGCGCAGCTCATCTCCTTCATCCGTAAGAGCGAGCTGCATCCCGTGCTCAAGGCATGCATTGCGCATTTCTACTTCGTGTACATTCATCCCTTCGGAGATGGCAACGGCAGAACCGCCCGCGCTCTGAGCTATATGATGCTGCTTCAGTCGGGCTACGAATTCTTCCGGTATTTCTCCATCTCGTCGCTGGTGGCGAAGGAGCGTGGCCGCTATTACAAGGCCATGCTGAATGTAGAGGAAGAGGGCGACATGACCTACTTCATCGACTTCTACAGCGACATGCTGTCCCGCAGCGTCGCAGAGATGGAAAAGCACCTGACCCACCATGTGATCGCCGGTCAGCGGCTGAAGGAGCTGGGCAAGGGCAATGCGCTCAATCAGCGCCAGATGAGCGGTGCCAAATGGCTGCTGGAGAGCGAGAACGAGAGCATCACCGTCGAGCAATGGAAAAAGAAGCATAAGATCACCACCGAGACCGCCCGCCGGGATCTGCTTATCCTCTGCGAAAGCGGCATCCTGAAGCGCCGCATGGAGGGCCGGAAGGCCGTATTTGATATTCTGCGGTAATTTGCAAAGGAAGTCTCCGTACCCATCAAAGGTATGGAGACTTCCTTCTCTGCCGAACCATATGTACTTTGTCGGCTCACTCCGGCAGGGTTTCAGGGGCGCAGCCCCTGAGAATATGGTTGGCGCAAGCCGACCATCTGGTATTCTGATGGATATCAGAATGCGATGCTTGCCAAGTCAAATAGACGCTTTACCCCCGCGATTGTTGACACCCCCAGCTCATCATTTGCATTCTGTACCTGTGTTCCTCCGCCAGCTGCCAGAGAGCTTCTTCGATGTCCTTATCATACAAGCCTGGATAGAATTCTTCCCGTAGGCGGTCAAAGAAATCATCCTTCGGGTTGGAGGGTAAACTGCTTTCAGCCTCTTCCGCCATGATCCTTTCCAACTGCTCCTCCGTCAGCTCGCCGCTTTCAAAGGCCGTCCGCAGTTTCTTTGCTTTGGCACCGTTGGGCAGGAAGCTGCGATCCTCGTAGAAATCCAACACCCAGCCCTGCGCCTGCATATCCAGATAGCTGAGTTCCACCGCCGCGCCCATCTTCAGTCTGTTGGCATCCACCAGTTCCAGCAGCTCCTGACTCAGCTCAGACAGCCGAAGGTAGCGATGTACCTGCCTGGGACTGATGTTCGTATGCTCCGCCAGCAGATCCTTCGTGTGCCGGATTGGCACAGGGCTTTCAGCATCGCCCGCCCTTTCCCGTTCGCGGGAATAGATGTCCCTCAGAATTCTCAGCGCCCGCGCCATTTCGCTGGGAAGGAATTGACGGCGATGCTGGAAATTGCTCTGCACCATGATGGATGCCGCATCGTCATAGCTCCTCAGATCCTCCCGCACTTCTACGGGCACGGTTTGCATGCCGAGGATTTTCGCAGCTTCGGTGCGCCGGTGGCCAGAAATGATCTCATATCCCCTGGGCTTGCGCGGTCGGACGATGATGCGCTGGACAATGCCATTCTTTCGGATGTCCTCCACCAATGCTTCCATGGCTGCGTCCCGCTTCACCTGAAATGGATGCGTGGGAAAGGGGTAGAGGTCATAGACACTTGCTTCCATGGGTTTGCCCTGAGGATGGACTTCTGTGTGCATGTTTTCCTGATTTTTCTCCATGTGTTTTCCTCCAATGCTGTTTGTCCGTGTGCCGGATGGCACATGATGGGATGAGGATACCGGCTGAGAAAAGGATTTATCCCCTTGTCATGCAATCAAAGTGGTTGTCAACAAAACCCTGTCAACAAGGGTCAAAACATTTTCTTCAATCGGCAGCACCCCTCAGGTTGCTATTCTGCTTTCTCTTATAATTTGGTTGACATGGTTGACAAAGGCTGAAAGGCCTTGCCGCAGCGCACTTTGTTCGTCAACTGCGCCGTCAACGCAGACGTCAACAAACCGCTGTCACCAGCCGTTCGGCAGTGCCTCAGCTTCCGTTACATCTATGAATCCATCCATTGTCAACGAAGGTTCCGCGATGCGTTTCCACGACCGCTGCTGGCCGTATTCCCTGAAGCGGTGCTGCGATGCGCTTTCCCAGCCGGTGATGCTGTTGTTCATGATGTTGCTGATCTCCCGCAGTTCCCAGCTCTTCGGCGTATCTGAGGCGCTATGCAGGGCTTCGTGATAGATCAGCAGTGTGCAGACATGATCTCCCTTGTAGTCATCCAGAAAAGACTGAATGATGCCCGTATTGCTGTCCTCCGGCATGAAGTTCGACTGAACCTCACGGACCTTCTGCTGCATTTCCGTTGAAAACCGGAGTTCATAATCTCCGCTGTGGTAAATGGTCATGGCTTCCGCCCACATCTGGTCGATGTATGCACGGGATTCAGCCTCATCGTCCAGAAGGTGCTTTTCAGCTTTTTCCGCATTGACCAGCACCGGCATGAAGCGGCGGTTGCCGGTTCTGTCCAGCGGCAGGAAGTCCAGAGAATTGGAAGTACCTCCGAACACGCATTGCCGCAGGCGATCCTTGGGATGCGTTTCGTAGGGCACTTTGTAGGTCTCCTTCTGGCGGCTCAGAAAGGCCTTGATTTCCTCAATGCTCCGCGCATTGGCCGTGGCGATCATCTCCGACAATTCGATGAGCCAATGTCCCTGGAGCTTGCGGTAGACATTCTCATCCTCAAGCCGGCGAAGGTCGTCGGAGAACCATTCGTCTCTGACGGCCATCAGGCGAAAGAACGAGGATTTGCCCGCGCCCTGTCCACCCACCAGGCAGAGCATGAATTCAAACTTGCAGCCGGGACAGAACACCCGATGGATTGCGCCCAGCATGAACAGCTTCAGCACATCGTAAGTATACTCATCCTCATCCGCACCCAGATAGCGGTGAAGAGCATGGCGGATTCGCTCCTGCCCATCCCACACAAGTGCGCTGAGGTAGTCACGGATCGGATGATAGCTGTTCCTGTCGGCTGTCAGTTCAAGGGCCGTTCTGATTTTCCTGTCGTTGGTCAATCCGTAGCATTTCTCCATGTACAGCTGAATATATTTTTCATCAATATCATTCAGTGCCGTGCCTTCACGCTGCCAGCCAAGCGATTTGACAATGTCAATGCGCTGCGTCAGCTGATTGTATCGGAGGGAATCCCGAAGCAGCGCATCCCTTTCAAAGATAAGCATGCAGTTGCCGATACTCTGGCGCACATTGCCGCGAGCGTCACGTTCAAGCAGCTCTGTCAGGTCTTCACCTTCCTTTGGCAGTGTTTGTTCAAGACAAGTCTGTTCGGTATGAATTGCATTGTTTTCGCTTTGATTCAAGGAACCACCTCTGTAGATTTATTTGGAATGCAAGTACATCTATAATACATCGTTGTGAAAAGAGGGTTTTGTTCCTGAGCGTCGAATATTTTTATAAATATTTTTGCGAGGTGGTAATTGTGGCACTGACTGTAAAACATCCAAATGTGTTTTTGCTGCCCGCTTACTACACCTTGCCACGCGAAGCTGTAGGAACGAAGGGCGAATTCAGCAACATACCGCGCAATCCTAGAGACGCATTGGCCAATCCTGAAAGCCTCGAAAAGATTACGAGCAAACGCTTTCTGCTATTTATGGATGATATGGTCGCCAAC
>SFNY01000068.1 GCA_004554085.1 Clostridiales bacterium
GGAAGGCCATAGTCCCCAACGATCCTGACCATGTAGCTGAATGTGGATTTCCGGCTCTCGTGGAGCGCAGCAGCGGCTTCGTCATCAAGCGTCCAGCCATCTTGCAGGTACTGCATATCGGCTTGAGCTGTTTGTGAAGCATAGCTTGTGTAAGAGTCAACCGCCATGTACACGACTGATGCAGCCAGCTTGCTCAAGCTAAAGGACTGAACAGCGCTCATCAGCCCAAGCGGACTGGGAACAGCAGAGCGGATAGCCTGGGCGCGATTCTGTTCGTACACATAATCCAAGCGCTCACGCTTAACCGCTATCATGCGGTATTTCTCAAGAGTGTCAAGAATCCCCGTCAACTGACTGAGCGTTCTGCTATCGACTGCATTGGGGAAGGTGTTGTTGATCAACATCGAATAAACCTCTTCCATATACATGCGACTGTTCTGGGAGGCGTTGATTTCTTGGGTGAGGACAGCGAGGTGGTTCAGCATACTGATCGAATTCCGCTGAGTTTCATCAAGCCCTTCTGTAACCTCGGGCGCTGTGACAACTGCAGCCTGATCTACATTCGCTGAAATGGCTGCCGCATCTTCAGGAACGACAGTGGGCATGGCCGTCGAAACTGGCGTTTGTGTTGCCGACGGTGTTGCTGAATTATCACTGCTACAGCCGGTCAGCATGGATAACATCAAAGCGCCAGCCAGAGCCGCTGAGATCATGCGCATTTTCTTACTCATAAAGTTCCCTCCAGTGTGACGCGAATGGATTTCGCTCAGAACTGATCCGCCCATGTAGCCAGTTCAGCCTTGCTGACATTGCTCTTGAACACGCGGCCTTCGAGCAGGTTAGATGCAGGGCAACTCGGCTTCAGTGCTTCGCTCGTTTTGCCCATTCCGCTGCCGCCGGACGTGGCAAACGGAATGATGGTTTTCCCGGCAAGATCATATTGCTCGAGAAAGGTGTTGATGATGGTTGGCGCGACATACCACCAAATGGGGAAGCCCACGAAGATGACATCGTACTCATCCATATTGTCCCGGATTGCTTCTACAGCAGGACGGGATGCAGGGTCCTTCATTTCGATGGAACTGCGGGAGTTTTCATTGCGCCAGTCGAGGTCATCTTTGGTATATCGAACAGCGGGCGCAATTTCAAACAGATCAGCCCCGACGGCTTCTGCAAGATTTTCAGCAACCTTGGCTGTGATGCCACTCGCAGAGAAATACGCTACCAGCTTTCTACTCATGTCCTACACTCCTCTTAAAATGCAAATAGTGTCTACTTCACTTATTATACCACTGTTTGACTTTTCCCGCTACCTATGCACGTCAAAAATGAGGCCACACAAGGATTCTGTCAGCGATGATAGACAATCCGACCCCTTATATGAAAAATGACCCCTCCCGCAATGGAAGTGGCTCCCCTAAAATGAAAAATGACCCCTCGGTCATGCAGCAATTTGTGTTTCATTCTGTTGTATCAAATACAGGAACTTGATTTCGCAAAAGCCGATGTTCCGCGCGATTTGCAGCCGATAGCGCTGCTGCACGAAGCCCCGGCCATCCGCGAGCGTCCTCCAACTGAAGCGCGGGGCTTCATCCATGCCAACCGCCTCGAAAAGATGGTTGACCGTCAGTTTCTCAATCCGCAGCATCGCTTTCCTCCAGCTCCCGCAGCATGTTCAGCGCAAGGATGTTCCAGTTGATGAAGCCGCCGTTCATGACGGGCTTTCCGGTGAAGGGATCGTAGTACTCGTGCAGGCTGCCCGTGGTGCGCAGATCCGCATCCAGCAGGCGCACGCTGCGCTGGCAGATGCACTCCGCCTCCCTGCGGTAGCCGTAGTTCATCAGCGTGCGGAAGGCCACGTAATTGGCCACCAGCCAGACCGGCCCCAGCCAGTTGGAGGGGGTGTTGGTGGCGGAGAGGTCGAACATCCTCTCGTCCTTGGCGAGGGTGGTGACGCCGAAGTCGGATTCGAAGGTCTCCGGATCGAACATGTGCTTGACCAGCGCCTCCGCCTGATCCCGCGAGGCAAAGCCCGCGTACATCGGAATGAAGCCCGACCAGGTGCGAATCTTGATGGGCAGCGTCTTCCAGAACACGCCCAGCCCCTGATGGAACCAGTCGAATTTGCGGGTGCGAATGTCTACATCCACCGAGTAGAAGAATCGGTCGCGCCTGTCCCAGCACTCGCTCTGGATGGCGTCGATGAGCCTTCTGCGCTTCTCGCGGTAGACGCTGGCGCGGTCATAGCGTCCGAAGATGTTGAGCAGATCCACCATGCACTGCAATTCGCAGACCATGAAGCTGTTTAAGTAGATGTTCGCCGTGGAGGACTTGGGACGACCGAAGGACGCGGGATCGTTGTCCATGCCGATCATGATGTCGTCGATCCAGACGTACAGGCCGCAGTTTTCGTTGAAGAACTCCCGGTCGTAGCAGGCGAAGTAGCGCTCCAGATTCTCGATGTAACCCTCCGCCCAGCTCCAGTCGCCGGTGAAGCGGGAGATCAGGGCGATCTGGCTGCACAGGAAGGGCTTGTGCATGTTCATGTGCACGCCCTGCTTGCGCATCATGTTGAGGTACGGCTCCGGCCAGTCGGCCACCTCGATCATCATGGGGATGTAGCCGTCCTCCAGCTGGTGATCGAAGAAGTTGTGCACGTTGCCCTTGGCGTGCTCGATCACCCGCGCAAGCTGCTGAGGCGAGAGCACGTCCTTCATGCCCAGCAGGCCGTAGACCGACCAGTAGGTATCCCAGTCCCAGACGTTTCTGTCGTACACCGAGCCGGGATCGATGAAGGGATAGCGGATGAAGCTGTGGGGCCGCTTCAGCACGCCGTCGAGGTTGTCCAATATGAAGGCTTCCAGCCGCCTTCTCTCCTCTGCAAAGCGCATCTGTATCATCCTTTCACTGCGCCGGTGGTCATGCCCTCGATCACCGACTTGTTCAGGGCCAGGTACATCACCAGCATGGGCATGACGCTGATGGAGACCGAGGCGAAGATTGCGCCCCAGTTCTTGGAGCCGAACTCATTTTCAAAGTAGAGAAGTCCGGTCTGCATGGTCTTGAGCGAGGACTTGCTGACGAAGGTCATGGAGTAGATCAGATCGTTCCACTTGAAGAAGAACTGGATGACCAGCACGGTGATGATGGCGTTCTTCATCAGCGGAATCACGATGCTCCACATCAGGCGGTAAACATTGCAGCCGTCCACGATGCCCGCCTCGATGATCTCGTCCGGCAGCGCCCGCAGGTAACCGGTGATCAGGTACACGCTGAACGAGATGGCCGAGGCCGTATACACCAGAATCAGACCGGTGCGGGTGTTGTACAGGCCCATCTTCTGGAAGATCTGCGCCAGCGGAATCAGCGTGGTGGCCACGGGCACCATGATGCCGAAGCCGAAGTACGCGCTCATAAGCTTCTTGAACTTCCAGTTCATCTTCGTCAGCGCAAAGGATATGGTGACGGAGCAGATGATGATCAGCACCAGCGAGATCAGGGTGTTGATCAGGCTGTTGAAGAAGTAGGTGCCCATGTTGCCGCGCGTCCAGGCGTCCACGTAGTTCTGCCAGAAGAAGCCGTCGTTGAGGGCGTAGGCGGGCTTGGTGACGAATTCGGAGGGCTGCTTGAAGGAGGCCGTGATCATCCAGAACAGAGGATAGAGGAATACGATCAGGATTGCGATGATGAGGATGGTCCTCAGAACGCTCGAAACTCTTCTTTTCATAAGGCCCTCCTTACTTCAGCTTGTTGCGATCCAGCAGGCGGATCAGGCGGGAGCCGACCACGCAGATCAGGAAGATCACCAGCGCGATGGTGCTGCCGTAGCCCGTCTTCATGTAGGTGAACGCCGTATCGTACATGTACATGGACAGCGAGGTGGTCGCGCGGCCCGGGCCGCCGCCGGTGAGCGCCAGCGCGGATTCAAACATCTTGACCGTGCCGGTGAAGCTGAAGATCAGGCAGGTGACCAGAATGGGCATCAGCAGCGGGCGCAGGATGTGCCAGAACAGCTGGCAAGGCTTGCAGCCGTCGATGCGCGCGGCCTCGATGACCTCGCTGGAGATGTCCAGCAGCGCACCGTAGATGATGATGGAGTAGAAGCCGATGGCCACCCAGATGTCCATCGCCGCCAGCGATCCCAGCGCCGTGGAGGACTGGCCGATCCAGGGCTGAACGAGGTTCTCCAGTCCCAGCGCAGCCAGCAGGCTGTTCAGCAGGCCGTAGTGGGGCTGAATCTCGTAGATTTTTGCAAACAGCTGCGCCACCGCAACCGTGGGCAGCACAACCGGAAAGAACACAATCGTACGGACGAGCGCGCCGAACTTCTTCACCCAGAATTTGAAGACCAGCGCCATCACCAGACCCAGGCCCACCTGGCCCAGGGTAACCATGAGCACATAGCGCATATTCACGCTCAGTGCGTTCATGAAGTTCTTGTCCGTGAAGAGCCTTGCGTAATTGGCAAGCCCCGCAAAGCTCCAGTTTTTCATGCCGACGGTGCCCTCGAACAGGGAATACACGCCGGACCAGATGATCGGAAGGATGACAAATACCGTATAGAGGATAAAACCGGGCAGCACAAAGACCAGGATTGCCTTTTTATCCCGAAGGACTCGATTCATAGAAGCACCTCATTCCCTTTGGAATCGTATCAAACCAATTGCGATGCTGCGGAGTGGGCTCCCCTCGGGATACCGCGCAATGCAGAGGGGGCGACCGGCGAGCGATCGCCCCCGAATCAGGGACTGTCAGTTGGTCAGGATTGAGATTGAATCAGCGGCTCATCTCCCAGACGTCCTGCATGGCCTGGCAGTACTCCTCGGCGGTCATTTCGCCGTTCATCAGGGTCTGCACATTGCGCTGCGCGACGGTGGAAAGCTCGCTGTCCATGGCGGCCTCGAACCAGGTGCTGGAGGCGGTGACCTTGCCCATCTCCTCGGCGACCAGGATGGAGTACTTGCTCATGTCCTCGGAATACTCGCTGATGACATAGCCCTTCAGCGCGCCCATCTCCTTCATGGCGTAGTCGCCGATGTGGGTGACGATGTACTTCAGCCAGTCGGCAGTCTCCTCGTCATACTTCTCCTTGCTCAGGCAGAGGATGGTGCCGCAGTTCATGGAGTACTCGGTGATGGTGCCAACACCGCCCTCGACGGTGGGGATGTTGAAGAAGCCGATGCCGTCCTCGCCCGCGGGATTGGTGGGCGCGACCAGATCCTGGGTGTACCAGCTGCCGTTGTAGATGATGGCGGCCTCGCCGGCGAGGATCATCTGCGCGGCGGTGTTCTGATCGACGGTGGTGGGGCCAACGCCGAAGTAGCCCTTGGCGCACATATCCTGCAGCATCTGCGCAGCCTCAACCAGACCGGGATCGGTGTAGGACAGCTCACCCGCGGCCATCTTGTTCATCGCGTCCACGCCCAGCTTGCGCATGACGTAGGCGTTGATGAGGCGGGTCGCCGGCCACTGATCCGCGCCGCCGGTGGCGAAGGGCTGGATGCCCGCGGCCATCAGCTTCTCGCAGTCCTCGAGCAGCTCGTCCCAGGTGGTGGGAGCGGCCTCGATGCCGGCCTGCTCGAACAGCGCCTGTTGTACCAGAAGCCCTCGATGTTCAGGCCCAGGGGCAGGTCATAGAGGTCCTCGGTGCCGATCAGGGAGGTCAGGAAGGCGTATGCGCCCGCATCCACCAGGTTGTCCACGCCCAGCTCGCGCAGCGCCTCGGAGACGTTGAGCACGTAGTCGTTCTCGATCAGGGTCTTCAGGGGCGTGCCGGACTCATAGGCGAACACGTCGGGCAGGTCGTTGGAGACGGCCAGGGTCGCGACCTTCTGCTGAAGGTTGTCGGAGGAGACGAGTTCAAATTCAAATTCAAAGTCGGGGTTGACTTCTTCCTTGTACTGCTTGGACAGATCGGTCAGGATCTTGCCGTTGTCGTAGTCCTCCGCCCAGATGGAGAGGAAGGAGATGGTCTTCGCCTGTGCGACGGCGCACATGCTCAGAGCAAGGGTCAGTGCCAGAACCAGGGCCAACACTCTGCGCTTCATAAAAGATACCCTCCCATAGTAATGTAGATACGAACCCTCCGGAGATTCTACACATATTATACGATATTGTTAAGATCTCCGTAAGTTGGATTTTTTTATTCTGCGCCTGTAAATTTTATCGATCCCAGCTCTGGTCCCGGTATTCCGTGGGCGTGACACCCTCCAGCTTCTTGAACACCTTGCAGAAGTAGTTGTACTCCCGGTAGCCCACCTTTTCCGCCACCGCCATGGCCTTCTCCCCCTTTTGCAGCATGCGCTTGGCGTTGTTCATGCGCACGGCGGTCAGGTACTTGACGTAGCTGGTGCCGGTGTTCTCCTTGAACAGGCCCGAGAGGTAGGCCGGGGTCATGCCCACCAGCGCAGAGAGCTCGTCCAGGCCGAACTCCTGCGCATAGTTTTCATGGATGTAGCGCAGCACCTTAGCGATAGCGGCGTTCTGCGCCTCGGTCTTTTCCAGCTGCCGGGCGCGATCCACGTTCTTGATCTTGTGCACCTTTCTGCGCGCGTCCAGCAGGTTATCCGCACGGAGCAGCGCCGCGACCACGCTCTGGTAGTCGATGGGCTTCTCGATGTAATCCGAGACGTTCAGGCTGATGGCCTTGTGGGCGTACTCAAACTCCCGGTAGCCGCTGATGACGATGAACACGCACAGCGGCAGCTCCTGGGTGGTCTGCTCGATCAGCGTGAGCCCGTCCATGCCCGGCATGCGGATGTCCGTGATGACCACGTCCGGGCGCAGCCTGCGCACGATGTGCAGGCCGTCCACACCGTTGTCCGCCGTGCCGACGATTTTGTAATCCAGCCCGGCGCGCTGCACCATCAGTTCAATCGCCTCGATCACGACGCTCTCATCATCGATGATTACCATGGATTTCATATCAAATCCTCCTTCATCACCGGGATGCAGATTTCCACACCGGTCTTGCACCCCTTCACGCTCGTCACGTGAATGCCGTACTCCTCGCCATAGAACAGGTGAATGCGGTCCACCACGTTCGTCACCCCGTAGCCGTTGAAGATGGCGCTCGGGTCCTCCATGCCCACGCCGTTGTCCAGAATTCTGAAGTAGATCGTATCCTCCAGGCGCTCCCCCCGAATCTCGATGTAGCCGCTGCCTAGCTTGGGCTCCAGGCCGTGATACACGCTGTTCTCCACGAAGGGCTGCAGGATCAGCTTGATGATGTGCAGATCCATCAGCTCCTCGTCCACGTCCACGATCAGCTCGAAGCGGTCCTTGTAGCGCAGCTTCTGAATCGCCATGTACTGCTCCACGTGCTCCAGCTCCTCCCGAACGGTGAGGATGTACTTGCCCTTGTTCAGCGAGAGCTTGAACAGGTTCGACAGCGCCAGCACCATCGCAGCAATCTCGTCCTGCCCCTGGATCATCGCCTTGCAGTAGATGGAATCCAGCGTGTTGTACAGAAAGTGCGGGTTGATCTGGGATTGCAGCAGCAGCAGCTCCGCCTCCCGTTCCTTCAATCGGGACTGGATCAGGCGCTCGCGCAGCCCCAGGCTGTTGTCGATGCTGCGCTTGAGGGCGTTGCCCACCTGTCCGATCTCGCCCTCGTCGAAGTCGTCGGCGATGCGCTCGCCGTCCTTCAGGTTCTCCACCACGTATTTCAGCTTCTTCAGCGGCCGGTTGATCATGCCGGTGATCAGAAACGCCAGCAGGGTAGAGACCAGCACCGAGCACACCAGAATCAGCGGCGTCATGACGCGCACGTAGCGGCTGATGCCGTTCAGATCCGCCGTGGAGATGCTGACCAGCGTCTTGAAGCCGGAAATCTCGTTCTCCTTGATCTCAAACAGATAGCCGTCCCTGCCCTCCAGATAGGCGTCCACCGCCGTCTGCACCGCGTCCCGCGCGCGGCTGGCATAGATCAGCCGGTCGTCCGGATCCAGAATCGCATAGGACTCGCTGTCGAAGTCGCTGTCCGCCGTGATGGAGGCGCGGAACAGGTTCGGCATGATCTGCACCACCAGATAGCCGATCGGGCGGTAGGTTCTGGGATCGATGAGCTGGCGGGCAAAGCTGATGCTGCTCGCGTCCGTCTCCGGCGCCAGCAGGTTGTAGCCGTAAAAGACCTCCCGTCCCCGCGCCAGGGCAACCTCCTCCACCCAGGGCAGCGTCTCCAGAATCTCCGTATTGTAGTAGGGCATGTACCAGCTGGTGTTGCGGTTTGCGCGCAGCTTGCGGTAGAAGCACCCCTCCATGTCGAAGAGGAAGATACCGCCCACGTAGTCGTTCCGGTTCTCCACGCCCAGCCAGATCTCATCCAGCCTGTGGGTGGCGGTACTGCTGAAGGTGGCGGAGCCTGCACGGTTCTCCGATTCGATGATGGAGAGAAAGGCCTCGTCCACCACGGTCTCGCGCACCAAGGTCACTGCGCTGTCCAGCTTCATGCCGATGATTCCGTCAATGACCTGCAGGTTGCGCTCGCAGTTCGCCTTGTAATTGCGCTCGATGTTGCTCTTGGCGGCGTTGTAGGAGGCCAGACAGCAGCCCAGCGCAACCACGAAGATCAGCACCTGCATGGACACCAGCACCTGCGTGCGGATGTGCCACGCGCGGAAATGCTTCCATTTACGCATCGCTCATTCCTCCAGGGGAAGGATGCGCAGCGCCCCGAAGTCGCAGTGCTTCCTTCTTCCCGTCTGATCCTGACAGCAGAGCGCGATGAACGCGCCGGTGAACCCCTGCTCCCCGCAGAGATTCGCATATTCATCCGAGAGGATCCGCGTGGGCATCCCCTCCCCGTCCGTCGGGATCAGCTCCGTCCACTTCTGCACACCGCACGCCCGCCAGTATGCACGCACGGTTTCGTAATCCACGTCAAAGCGCAGCTCAATCTCCCCCTCCCCCACCGCTTCGGGCGCGCAGAGGAGCGTGGTTTTTTTGCTGTCGCGCTTCATCAGCTGCACGCAGCGTCCGGCCCGTTCGTCCACGCTCAGATACAGATAATAGAAGTTGGCTGTGTTGTAGAACAGGCTCAGACCCGCCATCTGCTGAAAGAGCTCCGGCTGAAAATCCAGCGTCGTGCGCACCGAGAAGCGGCCGTGCATCATCCGCAGTCCCAGCATGGACTGTCGGTGCTGGCAGGGAATGCTGTGCTGGCCGTACATCCGCAGCCAGCCGGGTCGCGTGGAGAGGGAGCACACCTTCCCGTCCGCCGGAATCCGCAGCGACATAAGACGCCGATCCGGCGCAGCCGCATCGAAGCGGATCTCCCCGAAGAAGCGCTCCTTTTGTTCCGCTTCTCCCAGAACCTGCGCCGTCTCCTTCGGCAGCTGTCCTCCCGCCGTCAGCCGCAGCCAGCCCTCGTCATTCCAATACACGTTCTGCATGCAGGTCTCCCTGCCCAGCACGCTCCAGCCGCCGAAAGCATTCTTCCGGGAGGCGAGGTGGAACAGAACTCACGCACCGTCCGCCGCCTGCACGAGGTCGCCGTGCCCGGCGTACTGAAGCGGCCAGTCCGGCGCATCCCGCGCGGTGAGCAGCGGGTTTTCGGGATCGACCTCAAAGGGCCCGTGCATACTGCGGGAGCGCGCCATCGTGATGGCATGGCCCTGCGCCGTTCCGCCCTCCGCCGTCATCAGGTAATACCAGTCATTGATGAAGTACATGTGCGGAGCCTCCGTAAAGCCCAGCTCCGTTCCGCGAAAGATCAGCTCCGGTTCGCCGGTGAGCCGCTGCTCCTCCGGCGAGTACTGCTGCATCAGGATGCCCGGAAAGTGGTCGCGGTCGATCCGGGAGTCCCAGCGCATATTCAGAAGCCACTTCGTGCCGTCCGGCGCATGGAACAGCGACGGATCGAAGCCGCCGCAGTTCAGGAAGATGCGCTCGCTCCACGGCCCGCGGACGTCCCGCGCGGTGACGAGGTAGTTTTCCGTGTCCTGGGTGAACTCGTCGAAGGTGCGCGTGATGGAGTAGATCAGCCAGTACAGCCCGTCCGCATACGTAAGGCAGGGCGCCCATACGCCGCCGCCGTTCAGCACACCCTTTAGATCCAGCTGCGATTCACGCTCGAGCGGATGGCCGACGACCTCCCAGTTCACCAGATCCCGGGAGTGGGAAATCTCCACCCCCGGAAACCACTCGAAGGTGGAAGTCGCGATGTAATAATCATCTCCCACCCGAATCACGGACGGATCCGGGTGAAAGCCCGGAAGAACTGGATTGTGAACGATCGCCATTGCGCACCTCCGCTGCCTGTAAACGCTCCTGATTTATACATTCCCATATTCATTGTAAACGATTTGTTACGTTTTTTCAATCCATCTTTTTTGTCCCACTTAACATTCGAGCCAAAAAACTCCACCCTTTCGCAGCTGTGATTGACAATGGCTCGCTTTTGTCCTGGGCCTGCTTTCTTTTTTGCATCCGTTTGCTTCATCTGCATTTTCGTGAATACACCGGAAGAGCGGTTGATGTTCTGAATTCCTGAACTGTCCATATTTATTGCAGAACTCTTAACCTTATAAGTATTTACAGTTTTAATAAATTGTTTTATAATATTGATATAGTTTATATGGTTGGGTATACATCATGGCAAAGATCACGAATCGTGAAATTGCAAAGCTCTCAGGCGTATCTCCTTCCGCTGTTTCAATTGCGATCAACGGAAAGCCCGGCATCAGCGAAGAGACGCGGGCGAAAATATTGAAAATCGCGCGCCAGTACAACTACTTTACTGGCAGCGACTCCGTCAAGGTGGTTCAGGAGCGTTCCACCTATATTGCTGCGCTCTTTCGCACGGACACGCTGTTTACGGATCAGGTGTTCTATACGGAGATGCTGGCATTTGCCATGCCCTTGTGCCGCAGTCTCGGTCTGACGCTCGTAACCACGTTCATGTCGGTGGAGGATTCCTCGCTGGATCTTCCGCGTTCAATCCGCTGCGGCGAAGTAGATGGCGTGCTCATCTTTGGCGATCAGAATCCTCGAATTTATACCGAGCTGAATCATCTAGGAATTCCATTTGTCGTTCTGGATAGCTGTCAGCCGGACTGCAGCTATCCGTCCATCTTTGTGGATTACAGCAAAGCCGCCTATCTGGCGACCCGCTATCTTCTTGATATTGGTCACCGGGATATTGTATACCTGAGCAACGGTTCTCTGCACG
>SFNY01000122.1 GCA_004554085.1 Clostridiales bacterium
GAAGATGGGATGCTCCGGGTAGAGGTACATCTGATAGGTGTTGGGCATGTAGCCGAGCGAGATATAGTAGGTGCCCTCGGTGGTGGGGCTGGTCGTGATACAGCCGCTGGACAGCGTCGTGAAGCTGGTACCATTCAGGGAACCGGCGATGTAGGCTGTAGACCGGGTGGTTCCGCTCCAGCTGCTGCCCATGATGTTGCGCAGATTCACGCTGGGATAGGAAAGGTAGTTGTTGTTTCCGGAGGAACCTGCCGAGATCGCGCTGCCCGGATAGAGGATGGGCCGGTTCACATCAAAGGTGATGCCGCCTGCGAGATGGCTGTATCCGCTGGAGGTTCCTACGATCAGGTAGCCCCCCGTGATCGCGCTGGCCGCAAGGATCGAGTTGTACATCCGCATGCGGTCGGTGGTGTCCGTGTTCCAGTTCGCGTCCGCCCACCAGCCGGTATAATTCGTACCATTGACGTTTGCATTGACGCGGTAGGTCAGGTGGATGGCGTTTCCTGCGGCATAGTGGGTCGTGATGCGGGACGCACCACTGTAATAGCAGGGCTTCGCACCTGTGGTGGAGCCGTCCGCAAGGGTGAGGTTCAGGGAGGCGCTGCCGCTGCCCGCATAGGGGAGCCAATAGACGATCTGCTGTCCATCCTGCAGGGAGGAAAAACTGGCCACGCCCGTCCACGCTCCGGTGGCGGCGGTCTGGGTGCCCACGATGACCTCCGTGTTGGAGAGCGCCTGCTGTGCCGTGGCCTGCGCTGCGACCGCCCTGTTGTAGGCCTCCTTTGCTGCCTCATAGGACGAAGAAAGGGACAAGGCGCTGTAGGCCCATGTCCCATCCGAGAATACGGTCAGATCCACGAAGTACAGGCTGTTCGTTGATCCTGCGGTGTACGACGGCTCCGCATCCGTCCAGCTTCCGCCCGGCGGCTTTGAGGTGGGCTTGGCAGGTTTTGCCAGCGTCGAGCTCTGGAGCAGATAGTAGCGGAAGCAGGCGGAAACATCGACGACGGCTGTGAGCGTAATGAAGTTCGACGCCTTGACTGCCATGGCTCATGCCTCCAGCTGCGCGATGTAGGTTGCCCGGTTCGTGACGTCTCCTGCGGAGATATTCAGCGTGGGGCCGGTCGTGCTCAGCGCCGTCGTGCTTCCGTCCTTGTACCACTTGATCGTCCCCAGCGCTGTGAGGGCAGAACCGGTCACCTCAACACCCGCCTTGTAGACGTGGGCGGTCAGCGTGGTTTCGATGGAGCTGTTCTTGAAGATCGTGCCGTTGGACGAGGTGATCGCAATGGAGATTGCATCCGCCCCAGCAGCGCCCGTCGCGCCGGTTGCCCCGGTCAGAGACTTTGCCCAGGACAGCTTCTTGACGAAGGTCTGACCGTTGCAGCTGAAGGAGAGCGTGATCTCGCCGTTGAGGGTTGCAGCCGCACCCAGCGTGCCGTTTGCCGCAACCGTGATGACGAAGGAACCGTCCGCAGAGGTGGTCGCCGCCGTGTTGCTCTTCTTCGTCATGCCGGAGGGCAGCGTGGGATCGGTCAGGGTGCAGGCCTTGCGGCTGGTTCCCTGATAACCTGCGAAGGGAATGGTGATTTCCATCGCGGACTTCACCAGACCATCCTTCGTGCAGGGGATCGTGACGGATTCATTGCCGATGATGACGTTGTTTGCGCCCGCACCGGTGCTGCCGGTTGCGCCGGTGATCGACTTGGACAGCGTGAACATCTTCGTGAACGTGATGCCGTTGCAGGTGAAGCTCAGCGTGATGGACACGTTGTCATAGGAGGCTGCTGTGCCACCGAAGTTCGCACCGGAGGCAATCGCCAGCACCAGAGAACCATCTGCGGAGGTGGTTGCCGCTGTATTCGAGGAGCTGGTCACGCCGGAAGGCAGCGTGCCAACCGTACAGGAGCAGGCCTTCCGGGATGTTCCCTGGTAGCCTGCGAAGGGAATCGTAATGGTGCTCGCCGCCGTTGCCGCCCTGTCCTTCGTGCAGGCGACCGTCGCGGAGTCCATGCCGAGAATGACATTGGTGGCCGCTGCGCCGGTACCGCCGGTCGCGCCGGTCAGCGCAATGCCGACGGAGAACTGCTTGATGATCGTGATTTCACCGTCGACCGTCACGGGGATGGTCACAAGGCCTGCCGAGGTGAACGACGTGCTCGCCGTGATGGTGAGCGTCGGTGCGATAGTATCGGTGTTCTTGGTCACCGTGATGCCGGTCGGGGCGGTAATCGCGGAGAGATCGACGCTTGCACTGACCTGCTCGGAACCGCACATGGCGATGACCTGCGTCGTGCAGCTGCCCGCCTTTGCGGCAGTGGTCGTGCCGGGGAAGGTGTATCCGTCTGAAGTCAGGATGACCGAATAGCCATCTGTGAGGTCGACGATGGAGATCTGGTCTGCGGATTTGATTGCCATGAGAAATTCCTCCTTAGTTCGTGATGAGTTCGCACATAAAGGTGACCTTGGTATCGACATCGTCCGCGGAAAGCACGAACGAAAAGCCGTCGTTGATCAGGCGGGAATCCGAAGCGGAAATCACGCCGAAGCGCTCCTCGTCCAGGCGCTGCCAGCTCCACTGCAGGTATGCGCCGGAACCGAAGGTGCTGCGCAGCGTGTTCATGTCGGTGATTCGCACGCCGCCGCGATAGATGACGGCGGAGAGCACCGTGGAGACGGCGTTGTTCTTGAAGACCGTGCCACGGCTGGAATCGAT
>SFNY01000019.1 GCA_004554085.1 Clostridiales bacterium
CGCCGCACCGTCACAGACAAGAACTATGACATCATCCAGGAACGTTGACCGCAGCTGATTCAGGAATACCTGCATGCATTCTGTATTGCAGTATGGCATAACCTCTCATTTCCATCACCCAAGAGTATTATAGCATAGTATCAAAAATATGATAATCTAATTTGAGGATAGTATCAGACGTTCCCGGGCAGGATGGGCGTGGGCTCCAGAATGACCCACTTGTCGTCGATGGTCTCGCCGGAGAGGATGCGCAGCACGTAATCCACCGCCTGCCGTCCGCCGGTAGGACAGTAGAACGTGGCGTCCAGCACGCCCTGCTCCACCAGATTCGTCTCGCCGCCCGCGCCCATGAGGCCGTCCATGCCCACAAAGCGCACGCCCTCCACGCGGTACTCCTTGGCGGCAATCCACGCGCCGTAGGCCATGGCGTCGCTCTGGGCGACCACCACGTCCGCCATCTCCTTGCAGGCCACGGCGTACTCCTTGAAGCGATCCTCCGCGCGGTCCTGGAGCCAGTCGGCAACCAGGCGCTGCTCGATCACGATGTTCGGATTGCCCGCGATGGCCTGCGCCAGCCCCTCTGAGCGCGCGGCGACCGGCGGGGAATCCTGCGCGCCGAGGATCTCCACCACGTTTCCGCCCTCGGGGCCGAGCATGTCGATGACCCGCAGGCCCGCCAGATAGCCGATCTGGAAGTTGTCCGGGCCGATGAACAGCGTGAAATCCTCGCCGCTGACCGCGCGATCCAGCACCACCACGGGGATCTTCTTGTACACCTCCGCCAGCACCGGGCGCAGCGCCTCGCTGTCGTTGGGGGAGATCACCAGCAGGTCCACGCCGTAGCCCATCAGCATGTTTACGTCCGCGATCTGACGGTCGGTGTCCTGGGCCGCGTCGGTGTAGATCACCCGCAGGTTGTCGTGCTCGGCGGCGGCCTCGGCGAACTCCAGATTCATCGTCACGCGCCAGGGCTCCACCAGATTGGCCTGGCTCATGCCAATCAGAAATTCCCGGGGCGCGGCGTCCTCTCCGCTGCGGGGCTGCAAGGGCAGCGCAACCACGACGGCGAAGGCGATTGCCGTCAGCATGAGGCACACGAGCATCCAGCGCCACCACTTCATTTCCGCTTGTCCTCCATTCGATAGTCCGCCGGCGACACGCCCAGCACCTTCTTGAAGGCCGCGCTGAAGTAGTTGCCGCCGCTGTAGCCCACCATCTCCGCCACCTTCCAGATGCGGATGCTTGGGTCGCGCATCAGCTGCACCGCCTTGCCGATGCGTACGTTGGTCAGATACTTTGCAAAGGGCATGCCCAGCTCCTGCTTCATCGTGCGGCTCAGATAGGCGGGGTGGACGTTGAGCGCCTCCGCCACCTCCATCAGGCTCAGATCGGGATCGGCGTGGTGGGCCGCGATGTAGGCCTTCGCGCCCTCCACGATGGGGGAGAGCTGCGCGCTGCTGAGCATGCGCTCCATGGCGCTGTCGTAGGCCTCGGCGATGCGCGTGAGGCTCGCCACCGGCTCCGTCTCCAGCCGCACCGTCAGGCCCAGCTCCCCGCCGAGGGCGGCGCGCACGGCCTCGCTTAGCCTTGCGTCCAGCTCCGGCGGCGCATCGTAAAGCAGCAGCACGTTGCCCCGGTCATCGGAGAACAGGCAGCGGTAGCGTATGCCCTCCGGCCCCTCCCGGAGCGCGTCCTGAAGCGCGTACTGGCGCAGGGTGTGCTGCCAGGGCTTCTCCCCGGCGGCGCTGCTGCGGGCGATGATGAGCATCAGCATCATGCGCTCCGGCTCCGGGAAGTCGAAGTACACCCGGAACTCCCGGATCTCGTCCGCTTCCAGCCGCCCGGACACCGCATCGCGCAGAAATTCCTCTCGCAAAAACTCCCGCCGGTTGCCGATCTGTGCAATCGCCCACTCGAAGTGGCGGTTGCGCTGGCGACTGACCTCCAGCTGATCGATGGCCGTCTCCACGGCGCGGCGCAGCTCGCCCACGTCGATGGGCTTGAGCAGGTAGGCGTGCACGTCCAGCTCCAGCGCCCGCCGTGCATACTCGAATTCCTCGTAGCCGGTGATCAGAATCACCCGCGCGTCGGCCCGGGTGCGCCGCAGCGCCTGAATGAAGTCCAGACCGTTGACGAAGGGCATGTTGATGTCCACCAGCAGGATGTCCGGCCGGAGCCGCTCCGCCGCCTCCAGCGCGATCTCCCCGTCCTCGGCCTCCGCGCAGACCTCGCAGGGCAGGCTCAGCCGGTCGATCTGCGCGTGCAGACCGCGGCGAATCTTGGGCTCGTCGTCCGCAATCAGGATCTTCCACCGTTCCATCGCCCGTACCTCCTATTCCTCCGCATCTTCGCCTGCGTCCTCCCGGAACACCGCCGGGCAGGTCAGGATCACCGTGATGCCGCCGCTTGCATTGATCTCGTACCGCAGGCCGTAGTCCTTGCCGTAGGACAGGCGGATGCGGTCGTTGACGTTGAAGATGCCGTAGCCGTGGTCGTACTCCATGCCTGCCGGACGGCTCAGCTCGGCGTTGAGCAGATCGCACTTCTCCTGCGTCATGCCCGCGCCGTCGTCCTCCACACGCAGGATGAGCCTGTCCGCCTCCCGGCGCGCCTGCACCAGGATGTGCCCCGCGCCGCGCTTCTGCTTGATGCCGTGGTAGATGGCGTTCTCCACCAGCGGCTGCAAAATCAGCTTGTTCACCCGCAGCGCAAGCAGCTCCTCCGGCACGTCGATTTCGTAGTTCAGCTTGTCCTCGTACCGAACCTTCTGGATGTAGAGGTAGCTGCGCACGTGATCCGTCTCGTCCGCAAGCGAAATGATCTCCCGGCCCCGACTCAGGCTGATGCGGAACAGGCGGGTCAGCGCGCTCACCAGCCGCACGATCTCGTCGGCCTCGTGCTCCTCCGCCATCCAGCGGATGGTGTCCAGGGTGTTGTAGAGGAAGTGGGGCTTGATCTGTGCCTGAAGGGTGCGGATCTCGGCCTCGCGCTTCTCCTGCTGCTCCCGGTACACCAGGTTCAGCAGGTCGCGGATGTTGTCCATCATGCTGTTGAAGCTGCCGCCCAGCTGGTGAATCTCGCCCGTGTAGCGCTCCGCGTCGAATTCCACGTCCAGGTTGCCCCGCTCCGCCTCGCCCATCAGCCGCCGCAGCTTGCTGATCGGGCCGGTGAAGGATGCGGAGAAGCTCAGCGACATGGCCGTGGCCAGCAGGATCGCCACCACGGCAACCACGATGGTGTACTTGCGCAGCGAAAGCACCGGCTGCAGGGGTTCGCCCATGCGGAACACGCCCACCGTGCCCCAGCCGGTGATCTCGGAGTGCGCCAGTAGCAGCTGGTAGCGCTCGCCGCCGATGGTGTGGATGCCCGGGGCTTCGCTGACCCACTCCGGCCGGATGCGGTACACCGTCTCGTTCACGGGGGCATAGACGATCTCGCCGCTGCCGTCCTGCACGAACACGTAGCCGCTCTTGCCCAGCGTGACGTCCCGGATGTGCTCCTCGATGGCGTCCGTACGGATGTCTGCGCAGATTACGCCCAGCAGCGCGCCGCTTTCGGGATCGTGCACCGCGCGCACCACGGAAACGATGTCGTTGGCGGAATAGTTGCGGTAGTTGCGGATGTTGCGGCCGATGGGGCGGGAGATCAGCACCCGATCGCCCCCGGCGTCCACCGCGCGGCGGTACCAGCCGTCCTCGTTGAGGGGGTCGCTGGTGACGCGGTAGAGCTCGTTGGAGGCGTACAGCCCGTTCTCGCCCGCGATCAGCAGCCCGCCCAGCAGCTCCGGATTGATGTCCATGTACATGCGCATCTGCATGCGCACCGCCGTCTCCAGGGAGATGCGCTCCGAATCGTAGAAGCTCCCCAGCCGCAGGTAGGCGATCACGTCCTCGTTGCGGAACAGGTACTCCATCATGCGGTCCACCGTGCGCACCGAGGCGTCGATGTTCGTGCGCACCTGATCCAGCATCTGCGTGGAATACTCGTTGGCCTGCTCGTCGATGGCCTTGGCGTAGTAATAATTGCCGAAGGCCGTCATGAACAGAAGCGGCACCGCAATCAGCAGCACCATGGAGATCAGCAGCTGTTTTTGCAGGCTCAACCGGCTCATGCGCGCACCCCCTCCCATGGACTCATTATAGGATAAAACGACACGAATGTAAAGATTTGCACGAGACTAAAAAAAGGGACGGCGCTTGCCGTCCCTCAGTTGAGAATCCGGATTATTCGACGGAGCCGCCGTACTTGACCAGCAGTTCAGCCGCGTTGTCGGGGGTGATGACCTCGGTACCCAGGGTCACGTTCTTCTCCAGCTCCTCGCCCAGCACGAGCAGCTTGTAGGCGTTCTCAATGGCCTCCTTGCCGCCGGTGGGGTAGACCATGGACAGGCTCAGACGGCCGTCCATGACGCTGCGGATGCCGCCGTCGGGGGTCGGCAGACCATCGACGCCGATGAAGTACATGTCCTTCTCGCGGCCGGCGTTCTTGGCGGCGATGTAGGCGCCCTCAGCCATGGGATCGTTCAGGGCGAAGAAGAGGTCGATCTCGTCGTTCACCTGCAGCATTTCCTCTGCGACGGTGATGGCCTTCTCACGCAGCCAGTCGGCGTTGTTGTTGGCGATGATCTCCAGCTTCGGGTTCTTCGCGATGCCCTCGCGGAAGCCCTGATCGCGCTCGATGCCGCCGGAGGTGCCGGCCAGGCCCTCGATCTCGCAGATCTTGCCGCCGTCGGGCAGCAGCACGTCGGCGACGTACTCGCCGCAGACGCGACCGATGTAGACGTTGTCGGCGCCGATGAACTGGGTGTAGGTGTCGCCGTCAATCTTGCGGTCCAGCAGGATGACCGGGATGCCGGACTCATAGGCGCGCTTGATGACGTTGGTCAGCGGGGTGGCCTCGTTGGGGGAGGCGATGATCAGGTCAACCTGCATCTGAATGAAGTTCTCGATGTCGGCGATCTGCTTGGAGTTGTCCTGGGCAGCGTCGGAATAGATGACCTCGAACATGGGGTACTCGGCAGCTGCTGCTGCGATCTGGTCGTTCATTGCCACGCGCCAGGGCTCGCCCAGGTTGCACTGGGACATGCCGATGGTGTAGGTCTTTTCTTCTGCCAGCGCGGTGCACATCGTCGCCGCCAGAACCAGCATCAAAAGGATGGCCACAAATTTCTTCATAGGTATACTCCTCCTTCTATTTATAAGCCAGCAGGCTTATGGATCGGATTGAAAGCCTTAGTCCTCCTTGTGAACGGCCTGCGCGAACACCGACAGAATGATCAGGAAGCCCTTGACCACCAGCTGGATGTTGGAGTTGATGCCGTTCAGGCCCATGATGTTGTCCAGCATGCCGAAGATCAGCGCGCCGACCAGGGTGCCGAACATGGTGCCCTTGCCGCCGGCCATGGAGGTGCCGCCGATGGCCACGGCTGCGACGGCGTACATCTCGTAGCTCATGCCCTCGTTGGGGCCGCCCTGGCTGATCTGGGCCGAGTGGATCATGCCGGCGATGGAGGCCAGCAGGCCGGAGAGCATGAAGGCGATGAGCTTGACGTTCTTGACCTTGATGCCCGAGAGGTGTGCCGCAGTGGCGTTGCCGCCGGTGGCGTAGATCTGCCGTCCGAAGCGGGTCTTGCTCATGATGACCCAGAAGATGGCCAGCAGCACCAGGAAGATGATGGCCGGAACCGGAACCACACCGCCCAGACGCTTGCACAGAATCTCAAACTCAGGTGCGGCCAGGCCTGCGCCCTTGCCGTAGGTCAGCGGAATGCCCGCGCCGCCCGACCACAGTCGCGCAAGTCCGCGAGCGATGTTCATCGAAGCCAGCGTGACGACGAAAGCCTGAATCTTCATGCGGGTGACGACGAAGCCGTTGAACAGGCCGTAGACGATGCCGATGCCCAGGCAGATCAGCACCGTGGGTACGAAGCCAAGGCCGTTGTGCACCATCAGCGCGGCGGAGCCGGTGGAAACCAGGCCCACCACCGAACCGACGGACAGGTCGATGTCGCCCAGCAGGATGATCATGGTCATGCCGATGGCCAGGATGCCTGTCTCGGATACCGCGCGCAGCAGGTTCATGATGTTCGTGACGCTCAGGAACATGTTGCGGCCATTGCGCACGCACACCAGCGAGCCGATGATGAACAGGGCGATCAGCGCGATGTAGCTCTGCGACCGCATCAGAAACTCTTTCGGATGAAACTTCTTCTGGGAAACAGGTCGGTTCTGACTCATGCGGGATCCTCCTCTCTGAGCGTCGCGGCGTACAGCAGCTTTTCCTGCGTGGCCTCTTCCTTTGTGAATTCGCCGGTGATCCGGCCCTCGCAGAGGGTCAGGATGCGGTCGGAGATGCCGATGATCTCCGGCAGCTCCGAAGATATGACGATGATGCCGATGCCCTGGCCCGCGAGTTTGGAGATCATCTGATAGATCTCCGCCTTCGCGCCCACGTCGATGCCGCGCGTCGGCTCATCCAGCAGCAGCACCTTGGGGTGGGTGATCATCCATCTCCCCAGCACAACCTTCTGCTGGTTGCCGCCGGAGAGGGTCTGGCAGAGGGTCTTGACGCTGGGCGCCTTGATGCGCATGCCCTGCATCTGAACGTCCCACTCCTTCTTCTCCGAGGAGGTGTCCATGAAGATGCCCTTTGTGAAGCGCTTCAGCAGCGGCAGCGACATGTTTTCGCCGATGGACCGCAGCAGCACCAGTCCCTTGCCCTTGCGGTCCTCTGTGGCGAAGGCGAGACCCTGATCGATGGCGTCCCGGGGCGACTTGATGCTCACTGGCTTGCCCTCGATGTAGATCTGACCCGTCGTTCCGGTGGGATGTACGCCGAACAGGCACTCGCAGATCTCCGTGCGGCCCGCGCCCAGCAGGCCTGCGATGCCCAGCACCTCGCCCCGGCGCAGCTTGAAGGAAACGTCCGTCAGCGGACGGCTGGAGGAGCCCGGGCGGGTCTTGAAGTTCAGATGCTCCACCCGCAGCACCTCGTCCCCGATGGGAACCGTCTCCTTTGGGTACATGTCCGTGATTTCCCGGCCAACCATCATGGAGATGATCTGGTTGCGGTCGGTCTCCTTGGCGTTGACGCTGCCGATGTACTGGCCGTCGCGCAGCACCGTCAGCCGGTCGGCGATCTCAAAGACCTCCTCCATGCGGTGGGTGATGTAAATGATGCCAACGCCCTCGGCCGAGAGACGGCGGATCACACGGAACAGCTGCTCCGTCTCCGCCTTGGAGATGGCCGAGGTGGGCTCGTCCATAATCAGAATCCGCGCGTTCAGCGAAATCGCCTTGGCGATCTCCACCATCTGCTGTTCACCCACGCGCAGCGTCTTCAGCGGCCGCTTCGGACTCAGATCCAGCTCCAGCAGGCGCAGGTACTTCTCCGCCTCCTGCTCCTGGGCGCGCTTGTCCACAAAGCCCAGCTTGTTGGCCTTCTCGCGGCCCATAAACATGTTTTCGGCAATGGAAAGCTCCTTCACCATCTGCAATTCCTGGTGAATCTTGGCGATGCCCAGATCCCGGGCGACGATGGGGCTGCCGATGTGCTCCAGCTTGCCGTCGATGTAGATCTCGCCCTCGTAGTGCACCAGCGATCCAGAGAGGATGTTCATCAGCGTGGACTTGCCCGCGCCGTTTTCACCCATCAGCGCCAATACCTCGCCCGCGTTCAGGCTGAGATCGACCTTGTTCAGCGCCCGCACCGGGCCGAAGCTCTTGCCGATGCCAACCATTTTCAAAAGCTCGCTCATACTCGCGCTCCTTTTCACAGCTTCGTTCCGCTTGCGATCCATTCCAACATTTTTGTATCTCCATTATGCCATGTATCCCCCGTGATTTCTCTACAATTTTCTGATTTGCATTCAAGAATTTATAACCTAATTCGTTTTATCGGTTCTGTTGAATAAAATATATGTCTGAAAATACAGCGGATATACAAATATATAAATGAAAAAGACTCGACTTTTCGAGCTGAAGCTGGTAGAATGTATGAAAAACGGATTACAGGAGGTTTTCCCATGCGCTTCGATACTTCGCTTCTCCAATGGACGCGTCCGCCCCGCAGCTTCTCCATCTCCCCGGAGGAGATTCGCATCACCACCGAACCCGGCACTGACCTCTGGCAGCGCACCTACTACGGCTTTCAGAACGACAACGCGCCGGTTCTCCAGATGGAGACGGAGGAGACGCGCTTCAGCTTCACCGTGCGCACGGACTTCGACAGCAAGCACCGCTTCGACCAGTGCGGCGTGGCCGTGTATCTGGACAGCGAGAACTGGCTGAAGGCCTCGATTGAGTACGAGAACGCGGAGTACCAGCGCCTGGGCAGCGTGGTGACCAACCATGGTTACTCCGACTGGGCAACCTCGGACATCCCGGCCTCGGTGCGCAGCATGTGGTACCGCCTGAGCCGCCGCGAGGCGGACTACTGCATTGAGTGCTCCGCCGACGGCGTGCGCTTCCAGCAGATGCGCATCTGCCACCTCCATGCGGGTGCGGGCAGGATCCGCTTCGGCGTGTACGCCTGTTCCCCGGAGAATTCCTCCTTCGAGGCGCGCTTCAGCTGCATGGCGCTTACCGACTGCCTGTGGGCCGATCATCAGTGAGCCGCGTGGCAGGCGCGCACTCTGCCTGTCAATCCTTAAAAAACCGACGGATGCTTTCTCTTTGCATCGATTTCCTGCATGCGCGTCCACCGTTGAGGAGTTCCATGAACTCCACGCCGGTGATGGTCTTGCGGTCGCAGAGGAACCCGGTCAGCTATTGAGCTTCTCCCGGTCTTCCATCAGAGTTTTTATGGCCTTGTTGTGCGGCTTCTTGACCGGCCCCACCATAGCAACGCCCTGCCGGAGATGAAGGCACGGGCGGAGGCGGTGCTGCCCGACAACGATCACGACGGCGCTGCGGCGGCGATCGGGCAGCTTCTGCTGCCGGAACCGCGCGAGAGCGCCTGACAGGAGGAAAAAATGCGTTTCAATCAGTGGCTCGAGCGGATGGAGCGAAAATTCGGGAAGTATGCCATCTCCAATCTGATGATGTACATCGTGGCCTCCATGGCCGCGGTCTTTGTGCTGGACATGCTGATGCCGGTGAACCTGACGGCCTATCTCATCTTCAATAAGGCCGCAATCCTGCGAGGACAGCTCTGGCGGCTGGTGACCTTCCTGTTCCTGCCGCCCAACTCCAGCATCGTGTGGATCCTGTTCTCGCTGTACTTCTACTGGATGATCGGCAGTGCGCTGGAGAACCAGTGGGGCTCGTTCAGGTTCAACCTGTACTACCTCTTCGGCATGCTGGGCACGATCATCTCCGGCATGATCACCGGCTACGCCACGAACAGCTATCTGAACCTGTCGCTGTTCCTGGGCTTCGCGCTGCTGTACCCGGATTTTCAGGTGAACCTGTTCTTCTTCCTGCCGGTCAGGGTGAAGTACCTGGCGCTGATCGACGCAGCGGGGCTGCTCGTGAGCTTCGTGATGGGAAACGCCTCCTCGCGCATCGCACTGGCGATGGCGCTTGTAAACGTGCTGCTGTTCTTCGGCGGGAGCCTGATCCAGCGCGCCCAAAGCGCGTACCGCCGCTACAAGTGGAAAAAATCCTTTTGGGAATGAATTGCCGGAAAGCTGGGGACAACGCATTCAGGGCCGCTTCGATGTATCGAAGCGGCCCTCAGACTGTCATTTTTGCGCGGTGCGCGTGCGCACATCCGGGATCGGGCGTTGCAGAATCAGGCGCGCACGACGCTGATGCGCTGGCGGATGTGGTTCCCGCAGGTCGCCTCGTCCACCATGGCGATGGCGTAGTCGGCGTAGCTGATGATGCTCTCGCCGCGCGCGTTCAGCGTCACTTCCTCGCCGCCCAGCAGGTACTTGCCGGTGCGTTCGCCCTCGGCCTGGAAGTCGCAGGCGGGGCTGACGAAGGTCCACTTCACATCGCTGCGCTGCCGCAGCTCCTCCAGCGCCTTGCCCTGCGCCCGGGCCAGCGGCTTGAACATGTCCGGGAAGTCGGGGCCGTCCATGACCTGCGCGCTGTGCTCGGGGTTGACGTACAGGCAGCCCGCGCCGCCCACGACCAGCAGGCGAATCTCCGTGCCGCTGAGGATGTCGCACAGGTGCTTCAGCGAGGCGCTGTGCTGGGGCAGAACCTCGCTCTCCCACGCGCCGAATGCGTCCACCACAACGTCGTAAGCCTTCAGATCGGCGGTGGTTAGATTGAAGAGATCCTTCACAATGACCACATTTGCCTCGCTGCGGTTCTCACCGCGAACGATTGCGGTCACGTCCAGGCCCCGGTTCAGGGCTTCCTTCACGATCAGCTGGCCTGCCTTGCCGTTTGCGCATACAACTGCAATCTTCATTTCTGTTTCCTCCCGGGTTTAATCTTGTGCGGGGGCTTTTCTGCATTTCCCGCCCGCAATGAGAGGATAGCACGGTTCGGAGGGCTTGAATAGTACGCACTTTTTTGTGGCATAGGCACTATTTGGTAACAATTGGGTGGTTACTGGGAGGAAACTTTTTGGAATTGCAGGGGTTTTCAGGCGCTATGCCAAATATGTTAAGAATTGATGAAAAGATTGACGCTGCTTTGCAGGCGGCTTTATAATATCATCAGATGAAACAGATGGGAAAATGGGAGGTGAACTCCATGGAGAAGGAATTGCCGGACTGCCCGGTGGAGACGACGCTGATGCTGATCTCGGATCGCTGGAAGGTGCTGATTTTGCGGGATCTGTTCACGGGCACGAAGCGCTTCGGCGAGCTGAAGCGCTCGCTGGAGGGGATCTCCCAGAAGGTGCTGACCGCGAATCTGAAGTCGATGGAGGCCGACGGCCTGCTGACGCGCAGGGCCTATCCGGAGGTGCCGCCCCGGGTGGAGTATACGCTGACCGAGCTGGGCGAGAGCCTCAAGCCGGTCATTGCCGCAATGTTCGACTGGGGCATGGATTACAAAAGGAGGAACAACTCCCCCACCAGTGAATTGACGGACGCGCTGGGATCAATCCTGCACTGAATGGGCATGACGAAGGCTCCCCTGGAATGATTCCGGGGGAGCCTTTTCATACGGCTTTATTCCTCAGTCAGTCCCGCGACGTTCTCCGAGCGGTAGCCCAGCTCTGCGCGCAGCGCTTCGCGGTTGGACAGGGAGGACATGAGCACCTTGCAGTCGTCGCTCTCAATGGTCAGGCCCTCCATGGCGGCGGGCACCAGCACGCTGTCGAAGGGCGCAAGCTCCAGCTCCTCGTCGCCCCAGCGCAGGGTGCAGGGGCCCAGAGGGGTGAGGAAGAGCATGCGGCCGTCGCACACCGGCATCTTGCCGGAGACATTCAGGCGGCACAGCTCAAAGTAGCGATTGGAGATGTAGTAGGTGCGGCTGCCGCCCTTGCACAGGCTGGTGGTGCCGAAAATCTTGTTCAGGTGCAGCTCCGGTCTGGTCACATCCACGGCCTGCCGGGTGTGCAGAGAGCGGGGCTGGCCGTTCTTGCCGACGCGGCCCCAGTCCCAGAAGCGGTAGGTCACGTCGCTGGACTGCTGAATCTCGTAGATCTGCATGCCCGCGCCGATGGCGTGCACCATGCCGCTGGGAATGTAGTAGACGTCGCCCGGGCGCACGTCCACCCAGTTCAGCGCAGCCTCGATCTCCGCCGCGCCGCCGTCCACGACCTCCTGAAGCGGCTTGCCGTGGGTGTCCACGCCGTAGGCCAGGCGCGCGCCCTCCTCGCAGTTCAGAACGATCCAGGCCTCGGTCTTGCCCAGCTTGCCGCCCTCGTTGGCGCCTGCGTAGGCGTCGTCCGGGTGCACCTGCACGGACAGGGTGTCCTTCGCGTCGATCAGCTTCAGCAGCAGCGGGAAGTCGCTGCCCGCGGGGAGGCCGGTGAGCTGCTCGCCCCACAGCTCGATCATGCGGCTGAGGCTCTTGCCGGCGTGCGAACCGTTGCGCACCATGCTTTCGCGCTCGGGAAGGGCCGAGATCTCCAGGCTCTCGCCGGTCTGATCCGGCGCTTCCTTCATGAATGCGTCGCGCAGCATGGAGCCGCCCCAGGGCGTTTCCTCGCCGGAGCGGAAGTGGGGCGCCATCAAAAGCGGATAAAGCGTCATCGTCAAAAACCTCCTGCTTGAAAAAGTATGGGAACTGTTCTATACTGGTAACAGCTGCGCAGAGATTCATCATCTGCCAGCATATGTGTAGATAATCTTACTTTATCACCAGGAACCGAAACTGTCAAGGGAAAAGAGGTCGGGCTGTTGAAGAAGATCCATGTGGTGAGCGTGCGGACGCTGGCGGAATTTGCCTGCGCCACGGGCAGCGTCACCTCCGCAAGCCGCATGGCCGCGCGCATGCGGGAGGGCCGCGAGGGCCACGTCGCCGTGCAGCGGATGCTGGACGAGCGCTGGGTCGCGGAGCTTCCCGTATCGCTGGACGTGAACGTGGGCGGCGTTCAGCTTCGGGTGCAGGGCCGCGCGGACGCAGCGTGGCTGGAGAGGGAATGCGCGCACATCGCCGAGATCAAGACCACGCGGATCAACCCCAACGAGATCCTCAGCGAGGACTATCCGGCCCACTGGGCCCAGGCCGAGATCTACGCCCACCAGCTCTGCGCGCGGGACGGCTATGCTTCTGCGGAGGTGCAGCTGATCTACGTGGGCGTGCGCGGCGGTCAGCGCAGCTTCAGGCGGGAGCTGGATCGGGATGAGCTTGCGCGGCGCTTTATGGCCTACGCGCTGCCTTACGCGCGGCAGCTGGAGGCCCAGGAGCGCTGGAAGGAGGCCTCCGAGCCGACGCTCCAGAGTCTGCGCTTTCCCTTTGCGGAGTTCCGCGAGGGTCAGCGGGAGATGGCGGCCTGCGTGGAGCATGCGCTGTGCACGGGCGGGCGTGCGCTGATCGAGGCCCCCACCGGCATCGGCAAGACGGCGGCGGCGCTCTACGGCGCGCTGAAGGCGCTGGGTGCGGGGAAGGTGACCAGCGTATTCTATCTCACCGCGCGCACCACGGGCCGCAGGGCGGCGGAGAATGCGCTGAACCTGATGCGCGGAGATGGCCTGCGCATTCGATCGGTGACGCTGACCGCCAAGGAGAAGATCTGCTTCCAGCGCAAGCCGGACTGCGCGCTGTGCCGCTACGGCGACGGCTACTTTGAGCGCCGCCGGGAGGCGCTGCGGCGGGCCATGGAGATGGAGGTGCTGGACGCGGAGGCCATCTCCGAGCTGGCGCGGGAGTATGAAATCTGCCCCTTCGAGCTGTCGCTGGATCTGACGGAGCTGGCCGACGTGGTGATCTGCGACTACAACTACGTGTTCGATCCCCGGGTGAGCCTGAAGCGCCACTTTGACCGCAAGAGCCGCGCGGGCCTGCTGATCGACGAGGCCCACAACCTGCCCGACCGCGCCCGGGAGATGTACTCGGCATCTCTGTCCGGCGAACGGGTGGCCGCATTGCGCGCGCGCATCGCGGCGGTGTTTGGCGAGGAGGACATGCTGCTTGCGTCCATATCGGCGCTGCTTGCCCAGCTGACGGTGGAGGATGCGGAGTACGATGCGCTGCGGGAGCCTCCGCAGGAGCTGGTGCGCGCCGCGTCGGAGTTCGCCGCCAGGGCGGAGGAGCTGCGGGTGAGCGACGAGGACACGGTGGAGCTGATGCTGGACTGCAGCTGGTTCGTCCGCGTGGCGAAGCAGTTCGACGAGGACATCTACCGGGCGCTGATCCGGCCGGAGGGTGCGGGGAATCACATCGAGCTGCGGCTGTGGTGCTTTGCGCCGGAGAAGTATCTCGATCGCAGCTACAAGCGCGTGGGCGGCGTGGCGCTGTTCTCGGCGACCCTCGCGCCCATGGACTTCTACGGAAAGATCCTGGCCGCGCCCGATCAAGACGGCTGGCTCCAGCTGGAGTCACCATTCCCCAGAGAGAACCTGTTTGTGGCGCGGCTGCCGGTGTCGGTGCGCTACCGGGATCGCAATGAAACCATGGAGCAGGTGACGCGCATCATCCACGCCATGAGCCAGGCCCATAAGGGCAATTATCTGGCCTGCTTTCCCTCCCACGCCTATCTGATGCAGGCGTACAAATACTACTGCACCCGCTACCCGGGGGAGCGCGCGGTGTGCCAGGAGAGCCACATGAGCGAGGGTAAGCGCCGCAGGTTCATCGAGCTGTTCGAGCAGAACCCCCAGGAGTCGCTGACGGCCTTCATCGTGCTGGGCGGCGTGTTCTCCGAGGGCGTGGATCTGCCCGACGACCGTCTGTCCGGCGCGGCGATCATCTCCACGGGCATGCCCCAGGTCAACCCGGAGTCGGAGCTGCTGCGGGAGATCTACGACGACGGCTTCGAGGGCGGCTACGACGCGGCCTACACCTATCCGGGCTTCCGGCGGGTGCTGCAGGCGGCGGGCCGCGTGATCCGCACCGAGACCGACCGGGGCGTGGTGCTGCTGCTGGACGCAAGATACACATCGGAGAAGTATCTGGAGCTGATGCCCGGCCACTGGCGGTTGCAGAAGATCGCCAGCATGAGCGCACTCAACCGTAAGTTGAATGCCTTCTGGGAGCGACAAACCGATTGAAAAATTTACCGCATTCATATATAATATCGGCTAGGAGTGTGAAAATGAATGGGCAGAACCTATAATGGAAGATTTTTCAGCCCGGAGGAACCCAAGAGCGGCACGGGCGCATTGATCGGCGGCCTTGTGATGATTCCGCTGTGGTCGATTCCGGTGGCGGGCATCGCCTTTCTCGCGGCGAGCATCGGCTGCTTCATCAAGTGCGGCAAGCGCGGCGCGGAGCGTCGCCTGATCCGACGCTTTCACGAGTGCTGCACGGTGATCGGCCTGCGCCAGCACGTGCCGGTCAAGGAGCTGGCCAAGGCGGTGGAGCTGTCCGCGAATGATATACGCAAGCAGCTTCAGACGATGATCGCCCGGGGCTACTTCGGCGACGGCGCATATCTGGATCTGGCCCACGGCGAGCTGGTGCTGCCGCCGGTGGCGCGCGAGGCCAAACAGAGCGGCGGTTGGCGCGATCTGGTGAACGAGGTGCTGAACATGCTGCGCGGCGACCAGGTGTTTTCTGACGACGCGCAGGACGCGGACTTCAGGCCCGCAGAGCCTGTGAAGCCGGAGCCTGCGGCGCAGCCCGAGCCGGAACCCCAGCCGGAGCCTGCGAAGAAGCCCAGCCCCGCAAGCGTCAAGAAGACCTACATGGACGAGCTGGAGCGCATCCTCAACGAGCTGTACCAGCTCAACGAGCAGATCGAGGACGAGGCGGTGTCGGCGCGCATCGACCGCATCGGCACGCTCACGGCGGGCATCTTCCGCGCGGTGATCGACAATCCCGAGCGGGAGCAGGACGTGCGCAAGTTCATGAACTACTACCTGCCCACCACGCTCAAGCTGCTCAAGTCCTACGACATGCTGGAGGAGCAGAGCTACCAGGGCGAGAACATCGTGGCCAGCCGCAGGAAGATCGAGAGCGTGCTGGACACGCTGATCGCGGCCTTCGAGAAGCAGCTGGACCGCCTGTTCCAGAACGACGCGCTGGACATTGCCACCGACATCGACGTGCTGGAGACGATGATGGCCGGAGACGGACTGAGCAGCAAGGGTCAGATGGGCATGCACTGACGCACGAAACGCATCCATATATAGAGACAGCGGACAACCTCGAAAAAGGTTATCCGCTGTCTCTATATATGGAAGCTCAGTTTTCGACCGCAAGCCCGTCGCTGGCGTCGCTCAGCAGGTAGGACAGTAGGGCGGGGGAGACCTCGCCGCTGGGGCTGAGGTTCAGCGCCTCCTGAATCTGACGCACAGCCTGCGCCGTACCGTCGTCGAAGCTGCCGCCGACCTGCTTTTTCGTCAGGTAGCCCAGCTCCTGCAGGCGGGCCTGAAGCGCATCCAGCGCGTCGCCCGAGTCGCCCGCGGTCAGCGTCGGGTAGGTCAGATCCGCCCGCGCGTAGACGATGCCGCTGCGGGGGGCCGCTTCGGAGGAGACGAACTCCACCAGCGCCGCGTCCGCCTCGCCCGTGACCTCCAGCCCCAGCGCGGTCTGCACGCTGGAGACGGCCCGGGAGGTGAGCTCGTCGTAGGTGCCGGTCAGCGAGGTGATGTAGCCCAGCTCGGTCAGGCGGCTCTGGAGCGAGAGTACCGCGTCGGAGGAACTGCCCACGCGCAGCGTCTCCGCGACGGGCTGTGCGTCCGCTGTCGCGGGAGCCTCGGCTTCGACCGGGGCCTCGGTGGCCTGGGGCGCGGTGTTCTGCATCGTCTCGCCGTTGATGTTCAGCGCGAAGGAGGAGTAAAGCACCGCCTGCACATAGCTGCTGGCAATGCCGGTTTCCTCCAGAGAGTTGCGGTCCTGGAACAGGCGGATGGCTGCGGTGGTTGCGCCGCCGTATTCGCCGTTGGGCGTGCCGGAAGCGAAGCCCAGCGCGATCAGACGGCTTTGCAGGCGAAGCACCTCGTCGCCGCTGGCGCCCTCGATCAGATTGGAATACTGGCTGCCCAGGGTATCGAAGCCGGGGGCATACTCGCTCTCCAAGAGCGCCTGCAGCTGGGCAGTGACCGCGCCGGAGGGCAGCAGGCCGCAGGTCTCCTCGAAGAGCTTGATGGCGATCTGCGTGCGCGCATCCAGCTCGCCGTCGGCCTCGCCGCTGAGGTAGCCCAGGTCGATCAGCCGCTGCTGGATGTCCGCCAGCGAGCGCAGCATCACGCCCGAGCCGGTCTGCGTGCTTCCGCCGCCGTAGGCCCGGGCGGAATCGGAGTAGAGCTCCTTTTGCAGCGCGACGTTGGCTACGTCATCGGCGGTCAGGCCGTAGGCCTCGTAGAACAGCATGACGGCGTTGGCAGTTTCGTTGTCGAAGATGCCGGTGAGCGAATCGATGGGGTAGCCCAGGTTCTTCAGGCGCTGCTGGAGCGCGTAGACCGAGCTGCCCACATCGCCGCGCTGGAGCACCTTGTACTGGGAGATGACGGCCTTGTTGTAAGCGTCGCTGCCGTAGATGAGCGCGTCCGGGGCGAACAGCCGCTGCTGCAATTCGGTGGTGGCGACGCCGGTCTGCATGGTGCCGTAGGTCTGCTCGAAGCGGCGCACAGCCTGCTCGGTGTCGGAGTCGAAGATGCCGGACACACCCGAGGAGTAGTAGCCAAGCTCGTTCAGGCGGGTTTGCAGCGCCTGCACCGCAAGGCCCGTGTTGCCCAGGCGCAGGGATTTGTAATTGCTGCTCTGCCCGGTCTCGCTGGAGGCCTCCGATTCCAGCAGCGCCGCAGCGTCGTTGACGGTGACGCCGCCGTCGGAATCGATCACCAGCGCCTCCGCATCCTCCTGAAAGGCGGGCGGCGGGGTGACTGTGGCGTAGGGCAGGGAGATGTCGATGTCATAATTGGCCTGCGCCGTCAGTATGCTCTCGTCAAATTGCGCGTCGCAGCCGCCAAGCGCTAGGCACAAGGCAAACAGCCCGCCGGCAAGGACGAGCGTGGGAAATCTATGGTTCATTGAAACCTCCGAACGCCGGAAGGCCGCGCGCGGCTTCCGGCGAGAATCTTCCACTTTCATTGTAGCGCATGCGGCGCACAAATACAAGCGCATTTATGAAGTTTAATCATTCCGCCGCAAGTGCGGCGTCCTCCACCTTTGCGACGCAGGCCAGCGCATCCTCCTCGTCGAAGGCGAAGATGCGCACGCCATCCTGATCGTAGATCAGATTGCAGTTTTCGAGGAACCAAACCTCATCCGCATGGATATAAGCGCGCTCGTGACTGGAGATATAGATGTAGTTTACTCCGTACGCTTCGAACAGGTTGGCGCTCTCGCCGGGATTGGAGAGCATCTGCCTCTCCGCCGCATGCTGCGCGCTGGAGTCGATGCCGTGGTAGAAGAGGTAGCTGTCCGTGCCGCAGACGATGTGGCGGCCGGCGAGGGCAGCTACGGCGTTGTTGTGCTGATCGCCGGTGAGTACCACCGCATCGGCGGGCAGGTTTTCGTCGATGAAGGCCGCTGCCTGCACCTCGTCCGGGCCGAAGAGCATGTAGCTGGAGATCACCTCACGGCTGAGGGAGAGCGTGCCGGAGATCGTGGAAGCGCCGATGAACAGGCAGGCGAGCATCGCGCGGCCGCGCACGCCCCGCAGGCGGTGCCAGAGGTTGATCAGATACATCGCCGCGGCGGGCAGCATGATCATGTAGGCCACATAGAAGAGCTTGTTGTTGTCGTAGGGATTGGGCTGGAACTGGATGAACTCCGCGACGGTGTAGATCACCAGCGCGCCCAGGGAGAGCGAGCGCATCAGACTTCCCCTGCGCGCGGAGAGGGCGGCGGGCGCCATCAGCAGGTACACCAGGCCCACGTTCTTGATCCAGAACCAGAAGTAGCCGTCGGTCAGGCTGCCGTTGCCCTGGTTGTTCACCCAGTTGAAGCGGAAGCTGAGGCTGCCGCCGCCGGCAGTCTGGGGGAAGGTCCAGGTCAGCAGCTGGGGCAGCGCCAGCACCAGCGCCACAGCGGCGTAGCAGAGGTAGCAGCCGAGGCAGTGCAGGCGCTTCTTCGCCGGCGCGCGCAGCAGCCGGCTGAGCATCACGCCGCCGCTGAGCAGGCCCAGGGCGAAGAAGGAGTGGGTGTGCACCATCGGCATCAGACCCGCCCACGCGCCTAGCAGGGCAAAGCGCCGCAGATCCCGGGTGTGCACGGCGTCGGTGAGCATGTACAGCGCGGGCAGCAGCATCGTCCAGCCGCCCAGCAGCGTGCGCTGCGGCACCATCATGTCTGCGATCACGTTCACCCAGTACAGATTCAGCTCGGGCATGTTCGTGGGCGTCTTGTAGAAGCCGGTGAACACGTTTTTGAGCATCGTCGGATCCTTCAGCGCGCCGTCAAAAACGTAGAGGAAGCCCAGACCACCGTTCAGGAACATCAGCAGGAAGGACAGCACCACCGCCGCGCTCTTGTGGGTCAGCTCCCAGACGAAGAGCACAAAGCCGGTGTACACCAGCGCCATCATCAGCGTGCCGGTGAGGGCGAAGGACAGCGCCAGATCGCTGCCGAAGAGCAGCATGGAGGTGACCATGCTGTCCGTCAGGAAGGGATAGCCCAGCAGCGTGCCGGGGAGGATGGTGTAGTCCGGCGGGAAGGACGCGCCGCGCAGGCCCGTCGCGATGCCCAGATGCAGGCAGAGATCGCCGTAGGTGGACTGGCCCACGTACAGCACGCCGTCCACCTCCCGCAGCATGTGGGTGTATTGCAGGTAGCCGGACAGCAGCACGAAGGGCACGATCAGCACCAGGGGCAGCCAGACCGGCATGCCGCCCAGAAAGCCCATCCTCGGGGAGATGCCGTTGAGCAGCGGCGCGCCGCGGCGGATGAAGCGCTTGCACCAGGTGGCCAGCAGCGCAAGCATCGCCGCGACCGCGAGGCCAAGCAGCTGCGCAGGGCGCGTAAAGTCCAGCAGGTAGGCGAAGGGCACGGGCAGCCACATCATCAGCATCAGACCCATGCACAGGCCCAGCCAGAGGCGCACCAGGCCGCAGCGGTGGGAAAACAGCGCATCGCAGATGATTACGCCGCAAATCAGAAAGGCAAGCAGCAGCAAATATCCAGGCATACGATCTCCTAAAGTTTTTCTGGTCTATCAACGATTCTTCCGCATATCTTCTTCTATTATAGCATTGAACATGCAAAAAAGTAAAGCGACGCAGGTGAAATGTGCGGAAAAGAAGGGGGAAGCGCATCGTTCCCCTTGTAAATAAATTAAATTTGTATGAATAAATATTTCTGGTAAAAAAGAATTATTACGAAATCTAGTCGATTCTGTGCAGAAACCCGCATAAACGTTGAACTGTGTCGAATTATAGTATAAAATAAAAATGATTATAGGGATCAATCGATTGGGGAGGATGACTCCGTGAACCGAGCAGTGAGGCGTATTGTCGCATGGATGGCCGTGATGGCGTTGATGCTGGGGGCATATGCCCTGGCAGACGGCGTGATTTCCACGACCGTCGTGATGCGCGTTTCGCATATGACGCAGAATGCGGTGGTGGACGCAGGCGAGGATCTCTCGATGGAGGTCAACATCGACGGCGTCGTTCCCGCATCCTATCAGTGGTACTTTGAGGACGAGGCCATCGAGGGCGCGAACCAGAAGGTGTACAACATCGTCAACGCCCAGATGGAGAACAGCGGCGTCTATCGCATGGAGGCCTTTGACGCAGAGGGCAGGATGCTCGTGAGCATGGACATCAGCGCCCGCGTGATCGGTAAATCCGTGCCCAAGTCCGGCGACACTTCCATGCCGGTGGGCGTGGCGGTGGTTCTCTTCGGCGCTGCCGCAGCGGTGCTGGCCGCGACCCTTCGCCGCAGGAAGAGGGCATAAGAATTCGGAACAATGCACAGCCTTAGGGCAGAGAGAATAGTGATCCGCTTCCGCAGGTCACTATTTTTTTGAGATTTGCATGGAATGCGGAAGCGGAACCGCAGATTTATCGGAGGTTGAAAATCGGAGATGGAGAGACCCTTTGAGTTTGAGCTGCTGCACGTATGCAAGCAGACGGGCGCGCGGCGCGGCAGGCTGCACACGCCCCACGGCGTGATCGAAACGCCCATCTTCATGCCTGTGGGCACCCAGGCCAGCGTAAAGACCATGACGCCCGACGAACTGAAGGATTGCGGCGCGCAGATCATCCTGTCCAACACCTACCACCTGCACCTGCGTCCGGGCGAGGAGCTGGTCAAGAAGGCGGGCGGACTGCATTCCTTCATGAACTGGGATCGCCCGATCCTCACCGACAGCGGCGGATTCCAGGTGTTTTCGCTGGCGGATCTGCGCAAGCTGAACGAGGAGGGCGTGGAGTTTCGCTCCCATCTGGACGGCAGCAAGCGCTTCATTTCGCCGGAGATCTCCGTGCAGATTCAGGAGGCGCTGGGCTCGGACATCGCCATGCAGTTTGACGAGTGCTCGCCCTATCCCTGCGACTACAGGCGTGCAAAGGACGCGATGTACCGTACGCTGCGCTGGCTGGAGAGGTGCATGAAGGCCAAGACGCGGGAGGATCAGGCGCTGTTCGGCATCGTGCAGGGCGCGTTCTACTCCGATCTGCGCATCGAGTGCGCCAAGGAGATGGCGAAGCTCGACCTGCCCGGTTTCGGCATCGGCGGACTCTCCGTGGGCGAACCCAAGGAGGTCATGTACGAGATGCTGGACAAGATGATGCCCTTCATGCCGGAGAACAAGCCGCGCTATCTGATGGGCGTGGGCTCCCCGGACTGCCTGATCGAGGGCGTGCTGCGGGGCGTGGACATGTTCGACTGCGTGCTGGCGACCCGCGTAGCCCGCAACGGCACGGTGTTCACCCACGACGGCCGCCTGGTGGTGCGCAACGCCAAGTACGCCGAGGACTTCGGCCCGCTGGATCCGGACTGCGACTGCTACGCCTGCAAGAACTTCAGCCGCGCCTACATCCGCCACCTGTTCAAGGCGGGGGAGATCCTGCCGCTGCGGCTGAACACCATACACAACATCTACTTCCTCACCCACATGATGACCGAGATGCGCGAGGCCATCGAAAACGACTGCCTGCTGGACTGGGCAAATGAATTCTACGCGCGCCACGGCCGCGGCAACTGGTAAATTGCGGGCGAAGAGGTTAAATTTCACCGACGTATGCGCATTTTTTCCAGACATGCGTTGTAAAAGCTGGGAAAGTTGGGTATAATGTTCAACATACACAGATAAAGGAGAGAATGATTCATGAATCTTTTTGGAAACAGCGCTCTGGCTGAAACTGCAACTGCGACCGCGACCGGCGGCTCCGGTGATTTCCTGTCCATGATCATCATGATCGTCGTCATGGTTGCCGTGTTCTACTTCCTGCTGATCCGTCCGCAGCGCAAGAAGGACAAGGCCGTGAAGGACATGCTCGGCTCCCTGAAGGTCGGCGACCGCATCTGCACCATCGGCGGCATCTACGGCACCATCTCCGCACTGAAGGAGGATACCGTCACCCTGAAGGTCGGCTCCCAGGAGAACACCGTCGTCTTCGCCCGCTGGGCCATCCGCTCCGTGGAGAACAAGAAGACCGAGAACGACAGCCAGATGCCCGAGGTCTGATCGACCGGACAGTGAATCAGGTTCAGGCAGCTCTGCCTGCCCGCGACCTATGTCATATGGAAAGAGGCTGCCTCAAAACGATTTTTCGTTTTGAGGCAGCCTCACATTTTTATGCGGCGGGGTGAGGGCACCCCGCCCTACGGCAGTGAGAGGTTGTCGCGAAGCATCCCTTCCGTTCGGATACAGCCCCTTTGCATGTGATGGTTTTCGGATGCGCGCACGCTCAGCGCTTGCCCCGGCGCACGGAGCCGCGGTCGCTGTTCTTGCGATTGCCGCGACCGTCGCGACCGCCCTTGCGGTTTTCGTCCCTGCGGTGGCTGCCGCGTCCCTCGCCCCTGCGGCCGTGGAAGTCCGAGGCGGATTTCAGGCCATTCTCCCGGGGCTTGCGAATCTCGAAGCGGCTCAGGTCGTTGCCGTCCAGCAGCCGCGCCTTCGCGCTCTCGGAGATGCGCAGCTTGCCGCGACGTACCGGCTGCGGTGCTTCGGAATCGCCATTTTCCGCGCTGCGGGGCGCGTTCTGGGGCACGAAGTCCTGGCGGGCCGCGGCGGGATTCCTTGGATTGCGCCGCGCGCCGGGCCGGGGGCTGGCGCTGGGCTTCTCGGAGGACAGGCGCACCGTGGCGGGAGCGCCGTTGATCTTCAGGCCCTTCATGGCATGCACGACCTGCTCGGCGGAGCCTGCGGGCACGCCCACGATGGTCTTGTCGTCGTAGATTTCGATCTTGCCGATCTCCTTGCCGGACAGGCCGCTGCGCTCGCACACGGCGCTGACCACGTGGTTCGGCGCGATCTTCTGGCGGCGGCCCACCGAGATGATGAGCTTGCGGTACATGCCGCCGCTGGCGCTGCGGCGCTCGAACACGATGTCCTCAAGGCTCAGCTCGTCCTTCCGGAAGGCGGTCTGGAGCGCCGCCGCAGCGATCATCTGCAGATCGCAGCCGGATTCCAGCATCTCGCTGACCATGTCCTGATAGTTCTGGGCCACGCCTTCAGTGATGGTTTCCAGAAGGGCCTCGCGCTGCTTATTCTGCTGCTTTTCCCGGATCTCCTTCACGGTGGGCAGCGGCACTTCCTTGATTTCGGACTTCGCCACCCGGGCCAGGTCGCGGATCATGTAGAACTGCCTGCGCCCGGAGCAGATGGTGATGGCGGTGCCCTCCTTGCCGGCGCGTCCGGTGCGGCCGATGCGGTGGACGTAGTACTCGTCGTGACCGGGCACGTCATAGTTGATCACGTAGTCGATGTCGTTGACGTCGATGCCGCGCGCGGCCACGTCGGTGGCCACCAGCAGCGGAATGCGGGAGGACTTGAACGCGTCCATCACGCGGGTGCGCTGGGACTGGTTCAGGTCGCCGTGCAGCGCCTCGGCGGCGAAGCCGTTGCGGACGAGGTACTGGGTGACCTCCTCCACCATGGCCTTGGTGTTGCAGAAGATCATGCACAGCCTGGGCTCGTAGGCGCGCAGCAGCAGGTTCAGCGCGTCCAGCTTGCGGCCCATGGGCACGTCCACGTAGATCTGGCGGATGTTCTCCAGCGTCACCTGCTCGCGGTTGATCTCGATCATGTGAGGCTCGCTGAGGTAGGTCTCGGTCAGCTCCAGGATGGGATCGGGCATGGTTGCCGAGAAGAGCACCGTCTGGCGGGTCTCAGGAACATCCTTCAGGATCGTCTCGATGTCCTCGCGGAAGCCCATGGAGAGCATCTCGTCGGCCTCGTCCAGCACCACCAGCTTCACGTTCGCCAGCGACAGCGTGCCCCGGCGCATGTGATCCATCACGCGGCCAGGCGTGCCGATCACCAGGTTGCACTTCTTCAGGTGGGCGATCTGCCGGTCCATGGGCGCGCCGCCGTACACGTCCGTGACCCAGATGCCGGTCATGAAGCGGGTGAGCTTCTTGATTTCGTCCGCGCCCTGCTGGGCCAGCTCACGGGTGGGGCAGAGGATCAGCACCTGCACGCTGGTCTCGGCCTCGTCGCGGTCGATCTTCTCGATGGCGGGGATGGCGAAGGCCAGGGTCTTGCCGGTGCCGGTCTGCGACTTGCCGATCACGTCGCGGCCCTCCCGCACGGCGGGGATGGCCTCGGCCTGGATGTCGGTGGCGGTTTCAAAGCCGAGCTCGTCGATGGCGCGCTGCATCTCCTCAAGCAGCCCAAGCTCGGAAAATTTCACTTCACTCATGGGAACTCATTTCTTCCTTTTCGCGTTATCCCTGTCATGATAGCGCATCCGGCCCGGTGGAGCTATCCGCCGGGGGTTAAACCGAGGTGATGTTTGTGCATGCATCGCTTGAAAGCCATCGCCTTCTGTGCTATGATAGACGAAATGATCGATGAAGATGCAGGGGCGGTGGGAACATGACGGAGAAGCAGCGCAAGTACCTGATCGAGCTGCTGCCGCTGACAGTCATCTGCGTGCTGATGGCGGTGTACATCCTCTCCTCCGCTCTGGAGTACGGGCGCAATGCGGATCAATTGCAGCCGCTTCAGGGCTGGACGGTCGATGAGGCTGAGGGGGAGGGGCAGCGCGTCACGCTGCGGATGTCCGCAGAGCTGCCGGAGGCGTTCGCCGATGCGCAGTCGCTGTGCTTTTACAGCGTCTATCAGGAGGTGTGCGTCCGCCTGGACGATGTTGAGCTCTACCGCTTCGACGTGCCTCCCGGGGAGAAGCTGCTGGATGCGGCCCCGAGCAACTGGAACAGCATGGCGCTGCCGGAGGGAAGCGACGGGCAGACGCTCACGATTGAGCTGACCACGCCCTATCGCCAGTACGCCTCCCGGATGCCGCAGGTGCTGGCCGGGAGCGCGGAGCTTGTGGAGAGCTTCATCGTCATGAAGACGGTGCCGCGGCTGGTGGCGGCGCTGGCGGTTCTGTTCATCGGTCTGGTGTTCGCCATCGTGGCGATCATCCTGCGCTACTATGTGGCGGGCAACACGGGGCTGTACTCCCTGAGCCTGTTCATCGTGGTGCTGGCCATCTTTTTGGCCGCGCAGCAGACGAGCCTGCTGCTCAAGATCAGCAGCAACGTTTCCTACATCCTTCTGCAAAATATCGCGCTGATGCTCTGCCCGGTGATGTACAGCTGGCACCTCTCCCGCATGCACAGGGGGAAGCTGTGCGGCTTTGACCGGATATTGTGCCTGGTGAGCCTTGTCAACCTGCTGCTGGTGCTCGCACTCCAGTTCCTGACCCGCCTGGACGTGCCGCAGCTGATGTACTTCACACGCTTCCTCTGCGCGGCGCTGATCCTCTACGAGCTGATTCTGGAGCTGAAGAGCCGCAAGCGCCTGCTGGTGTGCCTGTTCGCGGCACTGATGATCTACGCCGTCGTGCGTTACTACATCACCGACGCCATCACCTGGCTGGTGTACGTGGCGATCTTCGCCTACCTCTACATCGTGATCTATCGGGTGATTTCGACACTGGTGCGATCCCAGGCGAAGGAGATTCGCCTGGAGGCGGCGCTGGAGGTCTCCCGGAGCGAGATCGCCACCATCCAGATCACCAGCCACTTCTTCTATCACACGCTGGATTCCATCCGGGCGCTGATCCGCATGGACGCGGACAAGGCCTACAAGATGGCCGGCGACTTCGCCAAGTACGTGCGCTACCGCGTGGACGGCGTGGAGGGCATGGAGGAGACCGTGCCCTTCTCCCGGGAGCTGCGCTCGATTCGCGCCTACACGGACATCAAGCAGGCCCAGCTGGGCGAACGCTTCCGCATGATCTACGATGTGGAGACCGAGGACTTCGAGATCCTGCCGCTGACGGTGCAGCCGCTGGTGGAGAACGCGGTGATCCACGCCGTGCAGCGACGCCGGGAGGGCGGAGAGGTGCGGCTTCTGTGCAGGGAGACGGAGAAGGGCTACCACATCGAGGTCGTCGACAACGGCCCCGGTCAGGCGGCGAAGCCCGAGAACGGCGACGCGCAGAAGCGCTCGGTGGCCATCAAGAACGTCAACACGCGCCTGGAATTCTACGGCATTGCGCCGATCAAGCTAACGCACAACGAGCTGGGCGGCATTACCGCCAGCCTGGACACCCCCAAAAAGATCGCTCGGAAAGGAAGGACGGAATGAAGGTTATCCTGGTAGACGACGAGCCACTGTCCCTGAACCTGTTCAAGATCGAGTGCGGCAACATGCCCGGCTTCGAGGTGGTGGGCTTCTTCGACAACTCTCTGGACGCGCTGGACTACGCCCAGAAGAATCCGGTGGACTTCGCGCTGCTGGACATCGACATGCCGGAGATGAACGGCATCGAGCTGGCGCGGCGGCTGCGCATGGCGCGCCCGGGGATGATCGTCATCTTCGTGACGGCCCACCCGGAGTACGCCGCCGACGCGATCCACGCCAAGGCGGACTTCGTGGTGTTCAAGCCCTACGAGCGCGAGGACATCATCGATGCGCTGGAGCGCGCCCGGCTGCTCAGCGAGCGCCAGAAGAAGCGGGTGTTCTTCCGCACCTTCGGCCACTTCGACATGTTCGTGGAGAACCGACTGGTGCGCTTCAAGTCCTCCAAGGCCAAGGAGCTGCTGGCGCTGTGCGTGAGCCGCATGGGCGGCGAGGTCACGATCTACGAGATGGTGGACACCCTCTGGGCCGACACCGGCGATCAGGGCCTGGGCTACCGCACCACCATCAAGGCGCTCAACGACACGCTCAAGGAGGTTGGCGCGGAGAAGATCCTCAAGCGCAAGCGCAGCGTGCTCTATCTGGATGTGGACGATTTCGACTGCGACCTGTTCGACTTCAAGGCGGGCAAGGCCGGGGCACGCAGCGCCTTCCACGGCGAGTTCATGCAGCAGTACGCCTGGGCGCGTCCCATGGCGAAGGAGCTGGCGGCGGAGAAGGGCGCGGATTGATCGCGGATCCTCCTCCGGCTTTTCCCGGGAAATGCTCGTGGATTTCGTGCTGGACAAACCGCTGCGCGGGGACTGCGGCGGAGGGAGGTTCATCTACACATTCACATCGGGAGGAATGCAATCATGCAGGCAATTTTTGAGACGCTGTTCGATGTCGTCTATCTGGCGACGGTCATCACCCTGGGCGTGAAGATGATCCTCGGCAGCGGGGGACGCAGGCAGTATCGGCTGTTCGGCGCGATGGCGGTGACGCTGGGCTGCGGCGACGCGTTCCATCTGGTTCCCCGGGCCATAGCGCTGTGCACCACGGGTCTTGAGAGCTACACGGCGGCGCTGGGGGTGGGCAAGCTGATCACCTCCGTCACCATGACGCTGTTCTACGTGCTGCTCTACTACGTCTGGCGCGCACGCTACGAGGTTCAGGGCAGCAGGGGAACGACCCGCGCCGTGTGGATACTGGCGCTGGCGCGCATCGCGCTGTGCCTGATGCCCCAGAACGCATGGACCAGCGCCACGCCGCCGCTCTCCTGGGGAATCTGGCGAAACATCCCCTTTGCCATCCTCGGCGCGCTGATCGTCGTGCTGTTCTTCCGCAGCGCGCGGGAGAGGAACGACGCGCCCTTCCGGCATCTGTGGCTGACGGTGGTGCTCAGCTTCGCCTGCTACATCCCCGTGGTGCTGTTCGCGGACGCGGCGCCCGCCGTGGGCATGCTGATGATCCCCAAGACCTGCGCCTACGTCTGGACGGTGCTGATCGGCTACAACGCGATGAAGAAGGAGAACCAGCGATGAAAAAGTATCTGAACATTGCTCTGGCCTATGCCCTTGCCGCGATGGCCGGCGGCGTATTCTACCGGGAATTCACGAAATTCAACCATTTCAGCGGCGTGACGGTGCTGGGAAAGGTGCACACCCACCTGTTCCTGCTGGGCATGCTGGTGTATCTGCTGGTCGCACTGTACGCGGCGCACAATGACCTCGGGATGCTCAGAAGCTTCCGCGCCTTTCTGTGGTGCTACAACATCGGCGTTGTGCTGACCGCGGCGATGATGGTCGTGCGCGGCGTGTCGCAGGTGCTGGGGACGGGCCTGTCCGCAGCCGCCAGCGCTTCCATCTCGGGAATCGCAGGCGTGGGCCACATCCTGACCGGCGCCGGGATCCTCCTGCTGCTGCTCTCCCTGAAGAAGCTGGAGAAGAACTGAAGGCGAAAGGCATCTCCATGATGCGGCTCGCGTTGCGCTCCTTCCGTCATGCGCCGCATCGAATCGGTTCTTGGAGGCTTATGGCATAACTGTATTCTCATGGAGGATGCGCGGGGAAGGAGAGGAGAACGGCATCGTCGTTCAATATGCGCCGCGCTTTCCGATCCTGCTCAATTTCCGGGAGAGCGACGAGGAGTTTCCCTGCTCCGGCAAGGCCTTCGTGGATGCGAATGCGCATCACTGTCTGACGATCGAAGCAGTCGGCGGGGATCCAACGGCTGATCGGTCTGAAAAACGCTGATTCCCAGGAGTATGGATAGGAACACAGCTTGATTTTGGGCGGCAATTGTGTTATCATAAAATTACCAACAGGGCAATGGAGCTTTATGGCTTCATTGCCCTGCGCTTTTATGGAGGATACTGCGATGAGTGCCTTTGACAAAATCCAAAGCGGCATATCCGGGCTGGATGAAGCGCTGGACCATGTGCGTCTCGGTGACAACGTGGTCTGGCAGATTTCGGAGCTGGAGGAATTCCGCGCATTTGCGGAGCCCTTTGCCCGTCAGGCCGTTGCCGACGGCCGCAACGTGATCTACATTCGCTTTGCCCAGCATGAGCCGGTGCTCCGGGATCTGCGCGGCATTCACGTCGCGCGCTTCAACCCGGACGAGGGCTTTGAGCCCTTCACGGTGGCCATTCACGAGGAGATCACCCGGCAGGGCAGGGACGCATTCTATGTGTTTGACTGCCTGTCTGAATTGCAGTCCGTGTGGTACACCGACCTGATGATGGGAAACTTCTTCCGGGTGACCTGCCCGTACCTGTTTGAGCTGGACACCGTGGCCTACTTCCCGCTGATCCGTGGTCGGCACTCCTTCGACACCGTCGCGCGGATCCGGGACACCACGCAGCTGCTGCTGAACGTCTATTCCGACGAAAGGCAGCTGTATCTGCACCCGATGAAGGTGTGGAACCGGTACTCGGAAAAGATGTTCCTCCCGCACTGCATGAAGAGGGATACCGGGGAATTCTCCGTGATCTCCGACGGCGTGGGGATGAGCCGCTTCTACCAGATTCAGCAGAGGCTTGCCCAGACGGGTCAGGATCAGAATTTTGACAGCCACGACCGCTTCTTCTCCCTGGCGAAGATGCAGTTTTCCCAGGGCGTGTTCTCCAGGGATACCCAGGAACAGATCATCCGCAGCACCATGACCAAGGACAGCAGGCTCAAGGCGCTGGTGGAGGAGTACTTTCGCCCGGAGGATTACTTCGCCCTCCGGGAGCGGATGATCGGCAGCGGCGCCATCGGCGGCAAGGCCTGCGGCATGCTGCTGGCGCGGAAGATCGCGGAGCGGGAGATCCCGGAGTATGCAGAACATGACGAGCCCCACGATTCCTTCTTCATCGGCTCGGACGTGTTCTACACCTATATCGTGTCCAACGGGGCCTGGAAGCTGCGCATCCGCCAGCGCTCCGCCGAGGGCTACATGAATGCCGCCGGGGAGCTACGGGACTGCCTGCTCCGCGGCGTGTTCCCGGCCAAGATCCGGGAGCGCTTCGTGGACGTGCTGGAATACTTCGGCCAGAACCCGTTCATCGTGCGCTCCTCCAGCTTCCTGGAGGACGGCTTCGGAAACGCCTTTGCCGGAAAGTATGATTCCGTGTTCTGCGTGAATCAGGGAAGCCCGGAGCAACGGCTGGAGGCCTTTGAGCAGGCCATCCGGCAGGTGTACGCCAGCACCATGGATCCCTCCGCGCTGGAGTACCGCCGGATGCGCGGCCTGGACAAGCGGGACGAGCAGATGGCTGTGCTGGTGCAGCGGGTGTCCGGCTCCCACTATGGCCCGTACTTCATGCCCTGCGCGGCGGGAGTGGGGTACAGCCACAGCGCGTATCGCTGGATGCCGGACATGGACCCGGGCGCGGGAATGCTGCGCATCGTCATGGGTCTGGGAACCAAGGCGGTGGACCGCACCACGGAGGACTATCCGAGGCTTGCAAATCTGGACCGGCCCGGCGTGACGATGCTGACCACCGTTGCGCAGAAGCACAAGTTCTCCCAGCGGAACATCGATCTGCTGGACTGCACAGGCAATCAACTGCGGGAGCTTCCTCTGGACGCGCTGCTGCCCCAGCTTCCCCTGTGGTACAAAAAGATGGTGCTGGAACGGGACTACGAGGCGGAGGCATATCTGCGGGAGAGCGGCACGCGACAGGAGGTGTGGTTCGTCAGCTGCCAGCGGCTGCTGGAAAACCAGAGCTTTACCGGACTGATGCAGCGGATTCTCAAGACGCTGGAGCGGGTGTATCAGAATCCGGTGGACATTGAATTTGCGGTGAATCTGGCTCCGGACGGCGATTTTGTGGTGAATCTGCTCCAGTGCAGGCCCCTGTACCAGAATACGTCCAGCGAAACCGTGGATCTGAACGTGCTGAAGCTCGAGCAGGTGTTCTTTGATATTTCGGACGCGGTCATGGGCCCGTCCGGCAAGCGCCGGATGGACGTGGTGGTGCAGATCGATCCCGCGCTCTACGACGCATATCCCTACAATCTGAAGTATGGGGTGGCGAAGGCCATCGAGACCATCAATGATGCTTACAGGGGAAGCGGCAAGAACCTGCTGCTGATGACGCCCGGCAGGGTGGGCACCTCCTCGCCGGAGCTGGGCGTGCCCGTAGCCTTCCGCGGAATCTCCAACTTCTCCGCGGTCTGCGAGGTGTCCGATCGCCGGGCCGGGTTTATGCCGGAGCTCAGCTATGGCAGCCATATGTTCCAGGATCTGGTGGAGGCCCGGATTCTCTACGGTGCGATCTATGGCGATGCGCGAACCCACATCTGGAATCCGGAGCTGTTCCGGGGGCAGGAGAATCTGTTTTCCGCAATCTGTCCCGGGCAGACGGAGCTTGCGGACATGATTCAGGTGTATGAAGTGGAGAACCTGTATTTCTGGCTGGACGCAATCTCAAATCGGGGCGTCTGCGGCTGCGAGGTGAGAGATTGATGCGCAGTCCAGGGTGAAACTGCTGCGCCCGCACCGGAGAAGGAGCGCGCGCAGTTCCGGCTCGCAAAAGCGCTTCCAACAGCGATTCTGCCGTTGGAGGCGCTTTTGGGCTTTCATTTCACCGTTTTCCCGACGAAACGGCTTGGAATGGCGTGGCGATTCATATTTTTTTGACGGAGTGCCTTTTTTCGGGTGAAAATACATTGACACATATGATAAAAATGAGTAAAATATAAATTGCAATCGGCTCGATATATCATCCTGCCGATAATCTTTTCAAGGGGGAAATGGAATGGGAAAGAAGAAACTATCATTGGCAGGGCAGATATTCATTGCGTTGGTGCTTGCGATTATCGTCGGCCTGCTCATGGGGAACCACGCCGACATCGCGAAGAGCTACATCAAGCCCTTCGGTACGATCTTCCTGAACCTCGTCAAGTTCATCGTATGCCCCATCGTGCTGTTCTCCATCATGGCGGGCATCCTGTCCATGAAGGACATTCGCAAGGTGGGCGCCATCGGCTGGAAGACGGTGGTTTACTATCTCTGCACCACGGCCTTTGCAATTACCATCGGACTGATCGTTGCATACTTTGCCAAGGGCTTCTTCCCGGTGCTTTCGACCTCTGATTTGTCCTATGAAGCGGCGGCTTCAACGTCCTTCATGGATACCATCGTGGGCATCTTCCCGTCGAACTTCCTGGCGCCGTTGGTCAATGCCAACATGCTCCAGATCATCGTCATGGCGATTCTGATCGGCTTTGCCGTGATTCTGGTCGGCGAGAAGGCCTCCAGCGTGTTCACGGCGGTGGAGCATCTGAACGAAGTGTTCATGAAGGTCATGGAGCTGATCCTCAAGCTCTCTCCCATCGGTGTGTTCTGCCTGCTGTGCCCCGTCATCGCGGAAAACGGCGCTGAGATCATCGGCTCGCTGGCAATGGTTCTGCTGACCGCCTACATCTGCTATGCGCTTCATGCGATCATCGTGTACTCCACCACGGTGCGCACCATGGGTGGCCTGAGCCCGCTGAAGTTCTTCAAGGGCATGCTGCCCGCCATGATGTTCGCCTTCTCCAGCGCTTCCTCTGTTGGCACGCTGCCCCTGAACATGGAGTGCACCGAGAAGCTGGGCGCGAACCGTCAGGTGTCCTCCTTCGTCCTGCCGCTGGGCGCCACCATCAACATGGATGGTACCGCCATCTATCAGGGCGTGTGCGCCATCTTCATCGCATCTTGCTACGGCATCAGTCTGAGCTTCTCCCAGATGCTGACCATCGTGCTGACGGCGACGCTGGCCTCCATCGGTACCGCTGGCGTGCCCGGCGCTGGCATGGTCATGCTGGCGATGGTGCTGACCTCTGTCGGACTGCCTGTGGACGGCATTGCGCTCGTCGCAGGTATTGACCGCATCTTTGACATGGGCCGCACGGTGCTGAATATCACTGGCGACGCTTCCTGCGCGATCATCGTTTCCAACCTGGAAAAGAAGCGTGAGGCCAGGAAGGCCATGAAAAAAGCCTGATTTGCAAAAATAAGATCGCATCCGATGGCAACTGCCTGAGGATGCGATCCTTTTTGGTGCGTAGTATGGGGGACAATGAAAGGGAGAATCGTCTGTCGGGTCGCCGCTTTCGCCTCGAAAACGCATCGCCGGGGAGGTTTTCCATCCCCAAATTACAGAAGGCGCAGAAGCTCCGTGATTACAGGGCTTCTGCGCCTTTTGAGGTAAAAGAGAATTCCACCCAGATTGTGGCCAATTTGAGTGGAAATGTGGTGCTGAAAATGGGACTTGAAATCGACAGGTCGTATTTTATCATGTTTTGTCATGCCTCAAGAAGTGCGCAATTGCAGGGGCTTTCGGGCTTCATTGATCTGGTGTGTTGCATTGTCTGCCGACTTGTAAAGGGTCAAATAAAGGGTCAAAAATCGCAGCAAAAGGAGCCTCCGTTTGGAAGCTCCCATGCATGCAATTGTTCTTTATGCGTCCCAATTGATTGCGTCGTGGGGGACGGTATCACCCTCTGCAAGCTCCTCCTCGGCCTGTTGCAGAGACAGCGCCTCGGCCTCGGTCAGCTTGGTGAAATCGGGGTCCCATGCCAGCACGATGCGCTTGAGCATCTCGAATGCGAGGGCCTGTTCATGTTCAGGAAGCATATCCATCATTTTTGCGGTTCTCTGTGCCAATTCAGACATGCGCTCAACCTCCTTCACTTGTAAACGTCGCCGCGCGGGCCAACGTCCAGAATGCAGAGAATCTCCATCGTTCCATCCTGCCGATAGGTGTAGATCACGCGATAGCCGCCCACCCTGAGGCGGTATCTGCCCGAGGGCGTGCCCTGCATGGGCTTGATGTCGCCCCTCGGGGGCTTCAGCGTCAGCCCCTCGATGGCATCACGTATGCGCAAGCGCTGCGCCTTATCCATGCGGTTGATGGCTTTGACGGCGGTTCGGGTGTATTCGATCTGCATAGCCTCGCCCCTTTCCCCTCCAAGGATATTATACCATGATTGTCGCTCCCACGCAAGCGTGAGCGACCCGGCCAAGCCTACGGCTTGCCTAATCAACATAGGAATCATGATTGTCGCTCCCGCGCAAGCGTGAGCGACCCGGCCAAGCCT
>SFNY01000069.1 GCA_004554085.1 Clostridiales bacterium
CCTCGGCAGCGCTGGTGCGATCATCGGTTGCGCCCCGGCGGTACTCCACATGCGCGTGGATGCGCCGGGAGGCCTCCAGCGCACAGTCCATTGGATCGGTAGGCAGATCGCGGGCGAGGCTGAGAAGGGCCCCGTCCGCATGGGTCAGCGGCGTTGTGAGCTTGCAGTATGCGGGATAGTCCGCGACATCGAGCCTGCCGCCCCGGATCAGCGCCTCGCCCCGTGCGCGCAGGATCAACTGCTGATGCTCCGCCTCGATGTGGCCGCAGGCGCAGGCGTTTGAGAATGCGTCCGCAGTCCGTGGGAGCGTCGATTCGGGCGCGCTCCATAGCTCCCGGCCCCACAGCTGCTGCGTCCCGTCGCCATTGGGCCAGAAGCGCAGCAGGAAGCTGTGGCGGCAGATGGGGGCGGAGAAGCGCAGCGTCAGGCTGTAGTCGTAATGAAAGCGCCTCATGACAGCAGAGTCCAGAGCAGATCGAGGATGTTCTGGCGGGACACACGGTAGGTGGCCTCGTCCTCCGTCCACGCACGCAGCTTCTGCGCGTCCTCCTCTCGGTGGGCAAAGTGGGACTTGCCCAGGCGGTTGATGAGCTTCATGGTCTCCTTCTGCACGTCCTGGAAGCTGTAGCCCAGCCGCACGTAGAGGTCCAGGCGCTCGACGTACTTGCCGCACTTCAGCAGCGTGCGGCACTCCTCGCTGGCCACGTTGTCGTCAGCGCTGCCCCAGAAGGCGAACAGGTCGTCTACCACCTGCTGCAGCGTCAGCATGGGCGCATAGCTGTTGTTGCCCTCCTTCAGCGCATCCTGAGCCATCTGGATGTAGCAGAGGGTATCGCTGGTCAGCTCCTCGCGCATCTCGATGGCGTTGTCCAGCGCGCGGTTGAGCTGGCTTGCAAGGGAGTTGGGGTCGTTTGCGTCGAAGATGTAGGTTCGGATGAACGCGTCGCGGCTGCCGTAGATGTAGGGCAGGCCAAGGCAGTCCAGAAAGCTGCGGTAGGCGTACTCATCCCGATCGATCATTTCGTCATAGCAGCGGCTCAGCGTGCGGCAGATGGTGAAGGTGCGCTCCGTGTAGCGGCCCAGCCAGATCAGGCGGCTGCTCTTTTCTAGCGAGATAATACCCATGTGTCCTTAAAGCCTCCTCCCTGAGAAGAATTGACGACGAAGGAATCCGCCTGGCGCGAGAAGCGGGTCAGGCCGCTGGCCCACACACGGGTCTCACGCCCTGAGAGCACGAAGGCGCGCAGATCGGCCTTGCGCAGCACGGTGTGGTCGCCATCCATCACCGGCAGATCGATGAAGTCGATCACCTCCTGGGCGATGAAGCGCCTCGGCTCGTTCTGGATGGTGGCGCGCAGTTCCTCCAGCTTCTCACTGGAGAGATCCCTGCCGAACACCACGCCGTAGCCGCCGGCCTCGCTCACGTCCTTCACCACCAGGCGCTCAAGGTTCTCCATCACGAAGCGGTAGTCCTCGGGGTAGAAGGGGAGGTAGGTGGGGGCGTTCTTCAGGATCGGCTCCTGATCCAGGTAGTACTTGATCATCTTGGGAACGAAGTAGTAGATGCCCTTGTCGTCGGCCACGCCGTTGCCGGGGGCGTTGACGATGGCCACGTTACCTGCGCGGTAGGCGTTCATCAGCCCCGGCACGCCGATCAGGCTCTCCGGCAGGAAGGTCAGCGGATCCAGATATTCGTCGCTCAGGCGGCGGTAGATTACGCCCACGCGCTGGGACTGACCGCGATAGTCGCGGTAGTAGACCTTGTCGTCCTCCACATAGAGGTCGCTGTTGGAGGCAAGCGCGCTGCCGGTGCGTTCCGCGAGGTAGCTGTGCTCGAAGTAGGCGGCGTTGTAGCGCCCGGGGGTCAGAATCACCCGCATACCCGGCGCGGATACGAAGTCCATGGTCTCGCGCAGCAGGTCGGCGTAGTTGCGGTTGTCCACGATGTCGTTCTGGTGGTAGGTCTCGGGGCTGGCCCTGCGGCAGAGGTCGCGGGCGATCAGCGGATAGCTCGCGCCCGAGGGGATGCGCAGGTTGTCCTCCAGAATGTACCAGCTCTTGTCCTGGGCCTGTACCAGATCGATACCGGAGATGTGGCTGTAGATGTCCGCCGGGGGCGAGATGCCCTCGCACTCCGGCAGGTAGCCCTTGCTGGCATAGAGGAATTCGCTGGGAAGCACGCCGTCGCGGACGATGCGCTTGTCGTGGTAGATGTCCGCCAGAAATAGATTCAGCGCGTCCACGCGCTGAATGAGGCCCCTCTCCAGCAGCGCAAACTCCTCGCAGGAGATGATGCGCGGGATCGCATCGAAGGGAAAGAGCTGTTCGTGAAAGGTCTGATTCTTGTAGATGCCGAACTTCACGCCGTAGCGCGAGAGCAGGCGGTTGATCTCCGGTGTGTGCTGGGTCAGATTCAACATATGGGCGGCCTCCCTTGCAGGAAAATGAAAAGTGAAACTGGATTTGAGTCAAACGGGCTGCGAAAACCTCCTTTTTTTGATAAAATAGCACTTGATTTGCAATTCGTCAATGGGAAAAATGCAAAATTCAACAGAAACCTAGCATTTTGTGAAAGCTGGACGGAGTTTTCGCGGAAAGCCTGTCGATTCGCACGAAAAGAGATTTTCCTGTAAAAAGATTTCCGAATATCAGAAGAATCTTCGGCTGTGAAGCGAATAATTAACATGAAGCGGCCTTGACATGCGTCGGAAATCGGGTAAAATGGTGTCAATCAAAGGGGAGCGTGGCTTTCTTGCCGCACTCCTCTTTGTTGTTTTTCCGGGCGAAAGCGCCCGGAGGATTGAGAAGGGGGAAAGAAAAATGAAGAAGATACTTGCCTTGTTGATCGCGGCCATGCTGCTGGTTTCCGGCGCGGCGTTTGCCGAGGACACCATCAAAATCGGCGTGTTCGAGCCGCTGACCGGTTCCTATGCGGGCGGCGGAGCCATGGAAATTGAAGGCTTTGAGCTGGCCCACGAGATGTATCCCGAGGTTCTGGGCAAGCAGATTGAGCTGGTGAAGGCCGACAGCAAGTCCGACAAGGTGGAGGCCTCGATGGCCGCGCAGTCGCTGGTGGACGCGGGCGTGGTCGCGGTGCTGGGCTCCTACTCCTCGGGCCTTACGCTGGCGGGTTCGGACGTGTTCGCCGAGGCGGAGATTCCCGCGCTGACGGCGACCTCCACGAACCCCACCGTCACGCTGCTGAGCGACTGGTACGCGCGCATCTGCTTCATCGATCCCTTCCAGGGCACGATGCTGGCGCGCTTCGCGGTGGAGAACGAGTACAAGAAGATTGCCATCATTCAGGAGATTGAATCCGAATATGCGGTGGGCCTGGTGAACTACTTCGAGCAGGAGCTGGCGAACCACGAGGGCTATGAGGTGACCAGCAAGGGCAACTTCGTCAACACCGATCAGGACTTCACCACCCTGCTGACCGAGGCGCTGTCCAAGGAGCCCGACGTGATCTTCACCTGCGTGGGCTACGCGCCCTCCGCCGCGCTCATCATCAAGCAGGCGCGCGAGCTAGGCTACGACGGTCCGATCTTCGGCGGCGACACGCTGGATGCGCCGGAGCTGTATCAGATCGCGGGCGAGAAGGTGGACGGCGTGATCTTCACCACCTTCTACGATGCGGCGCAGCCGGCCACCGAGCTGACCACCAAGTTCCTTGAAGCGTATGAAGCCAAGTACGGCAAGACTCCGGCGGCGACCACGGTCATGGCCTTCGACTGCTACCTGACCATGCGCAACGCCATCGAGACCGCCGGCTCCACTGATCCCGAGGCGATTCGCGAGGCTCTGTTCGCCACCTCCGGCTTCGTGGGCGCTGCGGGCACCATCACGCTGGATGAGAACCACGACGCCATCCGTCCGGTGGTCTTCAAGAAGGTCAACGGCGACGGCACGTCCGAATTCCTGTCCCTGATCGAGCCCTGATTGAAAAAAGCAGTCGCTCCATGCAAAGCATGTAGCGACCTGCCCACTGCGATTCTCTGAATCCAGCAGTGGGCAGCCCGTCACCGCATTGACGCACCGGCGGCACTGCAATGCTTTGCAGCCGCCGGCAGCGCGCCGACTGCTGTTTCGGGGACGGGTGCATAGACTGGTTGTCCGGGAGCCGCATGCTCCCGGACGGCGCATTTCAGGGCGGCACAATAGAGGAGGGAAATCAATGGGCGTATTTCTGCAACAGCTCGCCAACGCGCTGTGCGTGGGCAGCCTTTACGCGCTTTTGGCCATCGGCTACACCATGGTCTACGGCGTGCTGCGGCTGATCAACTTTGCGCATGGCGAGATCTTCATGATGGCGATGTACATCGTGTTTTACGGCATCGGCCTGTTCCTGCTGCCGTGGTACATCAGCTTCACGCTGACGATCCTGATCACTGCGCTGCTGGGCGTGATCTCCGAGCGGCTGGCCTACCGCCCGCTGCGGGACGCGCCGCGCATCTCCGTGCTGATCTCCGCCATCGGCGTGAGCTACTTTCTGCAAAATCTGGCCACGGTGGTGTTCGGCGGCCGCCCGCTCACCTTCCCGGAGGTTCCGCTGTTCACGGATGTGATCAGCCTGGGCGGTGTGAAGATGCAGCGGCTGGGCATTCTGGTGCCCGCGATCACGGCGGTGCTGCTGCTTGCGCTGATGTACCTGATCAAGCGCACCAAGACGGGCCTGGCCATGCGCGCTGTGGCGAAGAATTACGACGCCGCGCGGCTGATGGGCATTGACCTGAACCGCACCATCGCCACGACCTTCTTCATCGGATCGGCGCTGGCGGGCGTGGGCGCGCTGATGTGGGGCCTGAAGTATCCCCAGATCAGCCCCACGGTGGGCTCCATGCCGGGCATCAAGTGCTTCATCGCTGCGGTGCTGGGCGGCATCGGCAACACGGCGGGCGCTGTGCTGGGTGGACTTATGCTGGGCTTCGTGGAGATCATGCTGGTGGCGGTCTTCCCGGCGCTCTCGGGCTACCGCGACGCCTTCGCCTTTGTGCTGCTGATCGTTGTGCTGCTGGTGAAGCCCACCGGACTGATGGGCGAAAAGACGACGGAGAAGGTGTGATCAATATGAAGAAAACGAAACGTCTGCATGCGGCGCTGACCCTTCTCCTGCTCGCCGTCGTGGCTGGCATCCTCTATGCCATCGAGGGCAACGCCAGCAGCTACGTGCTGCGCATTGCGCGCCTGTGCGCCATCAACATGGTGCTGGCGCTGTCCATGAACCTGATCAATGGCTTCACCGGCCTGTTCTCCCTGGGACATGCGGGCTTCATGGCCATCGGCGCGTACACCACGGCGCTGCTGACCATCCCGGCGGCGAAGAAGCAGGTGCTGTTCATGATTCAGCCGCTGGTTTCTCCGCTGGACAAGCTGACCCTGCCCTTCGGCGTGACGCTCATCATCGGCGGCCTGCTTGCGGCGGGCCTGGCCTTCCTGATCGGCCTTCCGGTGCTGCGGCTGCGGGGTGACTACCTCGCCATCGCCACCATGGGCTTTTCGGAGATCATCCGCGTGCTGATCACGAACATGCAGGGCGTGACCAACGGCGCGCAGGGCCTGAAGTCCATCCCGGGCAGCGCCAACATCTGGTGGTGCTACGGCGTGGCGCTGATCGTCATCCTGTTCATTGCGCTGCTGACCTCATCCAGCTATGGAACCGCCCTCAAGGCCATCCGCGAGGATCAGATCGCTGCGGAATCCATGGGCGTGAGCCTGTACTTTCACAAGATGCTGGCCTTCATGCTCTCCGCCTTCATCGCGGCGGTGGGCGGCGGCCTGCTGGCGAGCTACAACGGCACCATCGGCCCCGACATGTTCCGCGTGGCCCAGACCTACAACGTGCTGATGATCGTGGTCATGGGCGGCATGGGCTCCATCACCGGCTCCATCGCGGGCGCGTTCATCGTCACCATCGGCCAGGAGTACCTGCGCGTGCTGGACGGCCCCATCAACCTGGGCTTCTGGAGCACCGACGGCATCAGCGGCATGCGCATGGTGGTATTCTCGGCCATCCTGCTGCTGATCATCGTGTTCTTCCGCAACGGCCTGTTCGGCACGAAGGAGCTGAGCTGGTCGGCCATCGGACGGCGGCTTCGCAAAATGTCCGGTCACGGGGAGGTGAAGGGATGATGCGCGCGGTACTGGAAGTGAATCAGGCGACGATGCAGTTCGGCGGCCTGATTGCGGTCAACAACCTGAGCATGACCATCGGAAACAATGAAATCGTGGCGCTGATCGGCCCCAACGGCGCTGGCAAGACCACCGCCTTCAACATGATCACCGGCGTGTACAAGCCCACCAGCGGCATGATCTCGCTGAACGCGCAGAACATCACGGGCCTGAAGCCCAACCGCATCGCGGAGAAGGGCATCGCCCGCACCTTTCAGAACATTCGTCTGTTTTCGCCGCTGACGGTGGCAGAAAATGTGGATCTGGCTCAGCACGTGCGGCTCAAGAGCAACTGGGTGGCCGCCACGCTGCGCTCCCCGCGCTATCGCAGGGAGATGAAGGCCGTGCACGAGCGCACGGACGAGCTGCTCGAGTACATGGGCCTGACCGATCTCAAGGAAGAGCTGGCTGGATCGCTGCCCTACGGCAAGCAGCGCAAGCTGGAGATCGCCCGGGCGCTGGCTACCCAGCCGAGCCTGCTTCTGCTGGACGAGCCCGCTGCGGGCATGAATCCCTCCGAGGCCGACGAGCTGAAGGAGCTGATCTGCGGCATCCGCGACCGCTTCAACATCGCGATTCTGCTCATCGAGCACCACATGGACGTGGTCATGGGCATCTCCGACCGCATCTACGTGCTCAACTACGGCACGCTGATCGCTTCCGGCACGGCCCGGGAGATTCAGAACAACGACGCCGTAATTTCCGCTTATCTGGGGGTGAACGACGATGATGCTTGAATTGCAGGATCTGCATCTGTCCTACGGCGGCATCCGCGCGCTGAAGGGCGTGAGCATACAGGTGAACGAGGGTGAGATCGTGTCGCTGATCGGCGCGAACGGCGCGGGCAAGTCCACCACGCTGCGGGCCATCTCCGGCCTGGAGCGCGCCCAGTCGGGCAAGATCCTCTACAACGGCGAGGACATCACCGGAAAGCCCAGCAAGTACATGGTGCAGAAGGGCCTGATCCTGGTACCCGAGGGGCGGCTGATCTTCCCGGACATGACGGTGCTGGAGAACCTGAAGATCGGCGCGTACCTGCGCAGCGACCGCGACGTGGAGGCGGACATCCAGCGCATGTACGCCCTGTTTCCCCGCCTGAAGGAGCGCGCCTGGCAGATGGCCGGCACGCTGTCCGGCGGTGAGCAGCAGATGCTGGCTGTGGGAAGGGCGCTGATGAGCAAGCCGAAGCTTCTGATGATGGACGAGCCCTCGCTGGGACTTGCGCCGCTGGTGGTGAAGGACATCTTCTCCATCATCCGTACGATTCGCGATTCCGGCGTGACGGTGCTGCTGATCGAGCAGAACGCCAACGCTGCGCTGAAGATCGCCGACCGGGGCTACGTGCTGGAGACGGGCAGAATCACACTGGAGGGCAGCGGCAGGGAGCTGCTGAGCAATCCGGCGGTGCGCGCGGCCTATCTGGGCAAGAGCTGAGGAAAAATCTATACAAAACGCGCCGGTGCGCAGGGAGCTTTGCGGATGTAGATGCATGTCGCGAAGCCCGCAGCGCACCGGCGCAATTTTTAAGAATGCTGCATGATTTTTCGGTGTAAATGTGCGCATGATTGCCGAAAAGATTGCGGAAGCGTGTGAAAAGCGCGCATTTCCAGGGGAGAGAACTTTCGGATGGCCCAAAACAACAATGTAAAACTTTCAATAAATTGGCGTGCAGGGCATTGACAGAATCCGAATTGGGATTTAATATAGCCTTGTCGATAGAGGCGCATCAAACATCAGTAACGGCACCCGATATGCTGCCAGGCATGGGCGACCGCGAAAGGGAATGATGCCGAAGGTGACCGCTGGCAACGGTTGGCCTGGTTGCATGGGAAATACGCATGCAACTGTCGCAGGACTGCGATGAGCTGGAACTGCGGAGAGCTATCTGAGTATTGTGGCTTTGATTCCGTGCCCATGGGCAATGGCGCTGCATAAAAAAGATGGCTGATTCGATCAGCCATCTTTTTTTCTACGCTCACAGCTCGCGCAGCGCGTCGATCAACGCGGTCTTGGATGCGGCCTTCTCGTCCTTGCGCTTGATGACGCGGGCGGGAATGCCGGCTACCACGGTGTCGGGCTCCACGTCGCTGATGACCACCGCGCCCGCAGCGACCACCGCGCCCCTGCCGATGCGCACACCCTCGATCACCACGGCGTTCGCGCCGATGAGCACGTCGTCCTCGACGATCACCGGGGTGGCGCTGGCGGGTTCGATCACGCCTGCGAGTACCGCGCCCGCGCCGATGTGGCAGTGCTTGCCCACCGTCGCGCGACCGCCGAGCACCGCGCCCATGTCGATCATGCTGCCCTCGCCGATCACCGCGCCGATGTTGATGATCGCGCCCATCATGATCACGGCGTTGTCGCCGATCTCCACCTGATCGCGGATGATCGCGCCGGGCTCGATGCGGGCGTTGACGTCCTTCTTGTCCAGCAGCGGAATGGCCGAGTTGCGGCAGTCGTTCTCCACGACCAGCTCCTCGATGTCCTCCGCGTGGGCGGTCAGGACGGGGGAGATGACGCTCCAGTCGCCGAAGACGATGCTGGTGCCGTTGCCCATGGGGAAGGCCTTCACGTTCTCAAAGGGAATGGGGTTCTTCTCCCGAAGGTAGACGCGGACGGGGGTCTGCTTCTTCGAGCTGCGGATGAGTTCAATGATTTCCTGCGCGTTCATGATGTTCGCCTCCAGATCCTGGTTTTGCCGTATATGATATCATCGGATGGCGCACATTGCAATCACCGACCGGCGCGCGCTGCACCGGATTCCGGAGCTCGATCGGGACTTGAAGCGCACGGAGGACTACCTGCGTTCGTCGCTTTCTCCGCTGTCCTGCGAGGTGTCTTCGCCCATTCCCGGCTGCGTGTGCGCCTGGTTCGACCGGGGCGCATCGCGGGCCATCGCCTTCCGCAGCGACGCGGACGCGCTTCCGGTGCAGGAGCAGACCGGGCTGGACTTCGCCTCGGAGCATCCCGGCAGGATGCACGCCTGCGGCCACGACGGCCACATGGCCATGCTGCTGGAGCTGGCGCGCAGAATCGACCGTATGTCCAGCGCGAAGCACAACTTCCTGCTGGTGTTCCAACCGGCGGAGGAGACCACCGGCGGCGCGCGGGACGTGTGCGAGAGTGGCATCTTTGAAAAGTACGGCGTGGAGGCCATCTTCGGCATGCACCTCTGGCCCGACCTTCCCGCGGGCGAAATCGCCAGCCGGGAGAATGAGATGATGAGCCGATCCTGCGAGATCACGGCGGAGTTCACCGGCAAGTCCAGCCACATCGCCAAGGCGGAGCAGGGCATCGACGCGCTGGAAGCGGGCGTGGAGCTTGTGCAGCGGGTGCGGGCCATCGAGGCCGACTGGCCCGAGGGCGTCCACCGCCTTGCGCGCTTCGGCAGGATGGAGAGCGGCAGCGTGCGCAACGCCGTCAGCGGCTTCACCCGCCTGGAGGGCACGCTCCGGGCGTTTCAGGACGAGGTGTTCTACAGCATGCGGGAGCGTATCCGCGCCGCCGCGCAGGATGTCGCCAATGAAACCGGCTGCTCCTTCCGCTTCACCACCAGCGAGGGCTATCCCGCGGTGATGAATCCGCCGGAGCTGTGCAGGAGGGTGCGCGCGTCCGGCGTTGATTACCGGGAGCTGGAAAGGCCGGTGATGATCACCGAGGACTTCTCCTGGTACCAGCGCAGCTTACCGGGTATGTTTTTCTTTTTGGGCACGGGCCCGTCGCCCGCGCTGCATTCCGACCATTTCAACTTCGATGAGTCCGTGCTGGATGCGGGCGCGGACTTTATGGAGAAAATCGCATTGCAACTGAACTGACATAAACGACAGACTACAGGAGGAAATCACAATGAATCAGAGCATCTTCAAGGGCATCGCTACCGCACTCATCACCCCCTTCACCGCAAGCGGCGAGGTGGATTACGACGCATACGGTCGCCTCATCGACTGGCAGATCGAGAGCGGCATCGACGCGATCGTCAGCTGCGGCACCTCTGGCGAGGGCCCGACCCTGAGCGATGCGGAGCACAAGGAGGTCGTGCGCTACGCCGTGGAGCGCGCCAACGGCCGCGTCCCGGTGATTGCGGGCACAGGCAGCAACGACACGGCCTACGCTGTGGAGCTGACGAAGTTCGCAAGCGAGGTTGGCGCGGACGCGATGCTGGTGGTCACTCCCTACTACAACAAGGCCACCCAGGAGGGCCTGTACCGCTCCTTCATGACCATTGCGGACGCGAGCACCAAGCCGCTGATTCTGTACAACGTGCCCTCCCGCACCGGCTGCAACATCCAGCCCGCCACCTACCTGCGCCTGTCCGAGCACGAAAACATTCAGGCCATCAAGGAGGCCAACGGCAACATCTCCGCCATCGTGGAGACCATGTCCCTGGTGCACGGCAAGCTGGATATGTACTCCGGCAACGACGACCAGATCGTGCCGATCCTGTCCATGGGCGGCATGGGCTGCATCTCGGTGCTGTCGAACCTGCTGCCCAAGGAGACCTGCGAGATCACCCGCCGCTACTTTGCGGGCGACGTGGCCGGAGCTGCCGAGCTGCAGATGCGCTACGTGCCGCTGATTCAGGCGCTGTTCTGCGAGGTCAACCCGATCCCGGTGAAGGCTGCGATGGCGGCGATGGGCTACTGCGAGGACGTGCTCCGTCTGCCGCTCACCCCCATGGAGAGCGCCAACCGCGAGCGCCTGCTGGGCTGCATGCGCAGGGAGGGCCTGATCGGATGAGAATCATTGTAAACGGCGCCTGCGGGCGCATGGGCCGGGAGCTGATTCGGCTGATCGGGGAGGATCCCCGGCTGGAACTTGCTGCTAGGGTGGATGCGAAGGGCGACGGTGCGGAGGTGCTGACCGATCTGACGGCGGCGCCCGAGGCCGACGTGATCATCGACTTCTCTCACCACAGCGCGGTGAGCGCCCTGCTGGATGCAGCCGAGGCGCGGAACTGCCCGGTGGTGATCGCCACCACCGGCCACGATGCGGCGGAGCTTGCCCGCATTCGCGCCGCTGCGGAGCGCATCCCGGTGTTTTACAGCGGCAACATGTCCGTGGGCGTGGCCCAGCTGTGCCGCATGGCCCGGGAGACCGCGCGCCTGTTCCCGGAGGCGGACATCGAGATCGTGGAGACCCATCACAAGCACAAGGCGGACGCGCCCAGCGGCACGGCAAAGATGCTGTTCAATGCCGTGAAGGAGGTTCGCCCCGAGGCGGAGATGGTCTGCGGCCGCAGCGGCATGCAGCCTCGCACCCCGAATGAGGTGGGCGTGCACTCCCTGCGCATGGGCGAGGTGGTCGGCATCCATGAGGTGCACATCTGCACCGCGACCCAGACCATCACCCTGAAGCACGAGGCCCACAGCCGCGCGCTGTTCGCTGAGGGCGCGATCTGCGCGGCGGAGTTCCTGGTGAATCAGGGCGCGGGCTTCTACGACATGAAATCAATGATCTGACGGAGGACACAGAGATGCTCAAGACGGTAAAATTCGGCGGCAGCTCACTGGCGGACGCGGCGCAGTTCAAAAAGTGCGCGGACATCATTCACAGCGATCCGTCGCGCCGCTACGTGGTGGTGTCCGCGCCGGGCAAGCGCCACTGGAACGACATCAAGGTCACCGACCTCCTGTACCGCTGCTGCGATGCGGCGCACAAGGATCTCGACTTCTCCGACAGCTTCCGCCTGGTGCGGGAACGCTACTGCGGAATCGTGCGCGAGCTGGGACTGGAGCTCGACCTGACCGCCAAGCTTGACCACATCGAGAACAAGCTGCGGGGCAAGGCCGACCGGGACTACGCCGGAAGCCGGGGCGAGTACCTCAGCGCCATGGTCATGTCCGCCTATCTGGGATGGCCGCTGATCGACTCCGAGGACTACATCCTCTTCCGCGAGGACGGCAGCTTCGACGCGGAGGGCACGCAGGAGAAGCTGTCCTTCATCCTGGAGGATACGCCCCGCGCGGTGTTCCCGGGCTTCTACGGCGGTCTGCCGGACGGCAGGGTGCACACCTTCAGCCGGGGTGGCTCGGACATCTCCGGCGCGATCGTGGCGCGCGCCTCCGCATCCGACCTCTACGAGAACTGGACGGACGTGTCCGGCCTGCTCAGCTGCGACCCGCGCATCGTGGACAATCCCGCGCCCATCGACGTGATCTCCTACGCCGAGCTGCGCGAGCTTGCCTACATGGGCGCGTCCGTGCTGCACGAATCCGCCATCTTCCCGGTGAAGGCGGCGGGCATCCCCGTCAACATCCGCAACACCAACGATCCCGACGCCCCCGGCACCATGATCCAGACCAGGCCCAAGGAGCGCGGCGGACGCACGATCACCGGCATCGCGGGGCGCGGCTGCTACACCAGCATCATGATCGAGAAGGATCAGATGAACGAAGAAGTCGGCTTCGCCATGCGGGTGCTGCAGGTGCTGGCACGCCACAACATCATTGTGGAGCACATCCCCACGGGCATCGACATCATGTCCGTGATCGTGCCCAGCGACCAGCTTGCGCCCCGTCTCGATGAGGTGATGGCGGAGCTGTGGGCCGAAACCCAGGCGGATTCCATCAAGATCAACGACAACATGGCGCTGCTGACGGTGGTCGGCCAGGGCATGAAGAACCAGCTCGGCGCTGCGGGCCGCGTGTTCAGCGCGCTGGGCCATGCGGGCATCAACGTCAACATGATCGACCAGGGCTCCGACGAGCTGAACCTGATCATCGGCATCGATGCGGAGGATCTGAATCCCGCCATCCGCGCGCTCTACCGCGAATTCTTCGGCTGAGAGAAGCAAATTGTCGCCGGGAAGCCTTGCCTTTCGCAACCGTTTGCGATATAATAGAATCATAACTTTGTGTCCGGTTCGCGGTAAATGCATCTGCCATTTCTGCGAACCGCGCCTGTATATAATAAGAAAGCATTGCGAATGCGCGGAGGTAGAATATGATCAGTCTGGGTGTCGATATCGGCGGAACTGGTGCAAAATGCGTGGCCTTTCGGGACGACGGCGAACAGCTGGCGCTGAGCTACGTGGAGTATCCCAACCCGCCCGGGAAGGTGAACCTGGAGGCGGAGGTGCTGTCCGCGTCGGTGGTGCAGGTCATCCGCGAATGCGTGGATGCGCTGCCGGACAAAAACGAGGTCGCTGCGATCACGGTGTCCTCCTTCGGCGAGTCCTTCGTGCCGGTGGACGATCAGGGACGGGCGCTTACGGACATCATCATGTACTTTGCAGACTCCTCGTCGAAGGAGTTCGATACGCTGGTGGAGAAGGTGGGTGCGGAGAAGTTCATGCAGACCGCGCGCATCATGCCGGATGCGTCCTATTCCCTGGCGAAGATGCTCTATACGCTTCAGGTGGCCGAGCGACCGGTGTGGAAGTTCCTGCTGATCGCGGGCTACATCTGCTACCGCCTGAGCGGCGTGCCCGCGACGGACGTGTCGCTGGCCTGCCGCACGCTGCTCTACGATGTGGAGAAGCGCTGCTGGTCGCAGGAGCTGCTGGATGCGGCTGGGCTGTCCATCGATCAGATGCCCGAGGTCTACGAGACTGGCTCCGATCTGGGGCCGCTGCTGCCGGACGTGGCGCAGCGCCTTGGGCTTTCGGAGAAGGTGCGCGTGGTCATCGGAGCGCATGACCAGATCGTCAACGCCCTGGCCTGCGGTGTGCACAAGCCCGGCGATGCGATGGACGGCACCGGAACCACCGAGTGCATTGAGCCGCTGTACGCCTCCATCCCGGAGGATGCGGGCTACACCCGGGAGAACTATGCCTGCGTGCCCTACGTGGACGGGCGCGGCTATGTGACCTACGCCTACAACACCTCCGGCGGCATGGTGGTGAAGTGGTACCGCGATCAGCTGGCCAGGCACCTGCGCCAGCAGGCGAAGGAGGAGGGTGTGAGCATCTACGACATCCTCAACCGCGTGTGCCCGGAGGAGCCGACCGAGCTGATCGTGCTTCCATACTTGCAGGGCATGGGCGGCACGCCGGACATCGAGACGGCGGCCCGGGGCGTGTTCTGGGGCGTTTCCATGAACACCGGGCTTCCGGAGCTGTACCGGGCGATTCTGGAGGGCTTGACCTTCGAGATGGCTTACAATCTGGAGCGCCTGGAGCACTACGGCGTCGCGCCCAAGCGGCTCTACGCCTGCGGCGGCGGCGCGCGCTCGAAGGTGTGGCTGCAAATCAAGGCGGATATCTGGAACCGGGAGATTCTGCCGGTGGAGACCCCGGAGACCGGCGCGCTGGGCAGCGCGATCCTGGGCTTCGCGGCGGTCACGGGCGAGAGCGACAGGTGCAAGGCGGCGGAGAAGTTCGTGCGCATCGGCGAAGCGGTGAAGCCGAACCCGGCGCATGTGGCGATCTATAAGGAAAAGTATGAAAAGTACAAGCGGCTGCGCGGTATCCTGCTGGATGAGACGCGCGGCGGGCGCTGACAGATGAGATGGCAGTGCGGGGTGCTCCAATATGGAGCGCCCCGCGCTGCTTGTCTGTGAGGGATTTCATAATTCATGCGATTCCTAATGCGGGTGTGAGGGACAGATTCCCGGTACACACGTTTGGCAGGGAGGGATGCGTCAGGTCGCACAGCCGTCCGCTGTGCACGAGCTGAATTCCGGGCAGGTGGAGCATATCCTCCGGCCGCATCAGCGACGGGGGCTTGGGCAGAACCGCCACGCCGCAGTTCTCCAGCATCCCGGCGACGAACTGGGAGCAGAAGCAGCGCCCGTCGCGCTCCAGCTCCCGACCTGCGCGGCAGCACAGCAGCCCGGCGATGGAGTAGCGGTAGCGCGTCGCATCCGAAAGCATCGCCTCGATCTGCTCGCGGAGCAGGCGGTGGGTTTCGTCCTCTACGGACAGCCGCAGCAGCGCGCAGGGCATGTAGCGGTGCAGATCGTAGTAGCCGCCGCACAGATCCTCGCGCACCAGTCCGGCGGGCAGGGGGAGGGAAGTGTGCCTGCGGGCGAAGCTGCACAGCGTGGTCAGCTCGTCGTCCCAGGCGATGGAGGCGTGGGTGTAGGTGTCGTTCGTCGCAAGGTGAATCAGCCGGGATAGGATGGTCTGGGATCGGGTCAGAAGGATGTAGATGTTTTTCATAGCTTATTTTGATTCCGGTGGAAGCTCCGGGAAATGCAGTTCGATGCACAGGCGACCGCCCTCGCAGGCCAGATGGATTTCGCCGCCCATGCGCTCGGTCAGCAGCCGCGCGATGGACAGGCCCAGTCCGGTGGAATTGCGGGCGCTCTCCACGGTGTAGAAGCGGTCGAACAGCTTCTCTGCCTGCACCGGAGTCAGGTTCCGCGCGCTGTTGGAGAAGCGGATCGCGCCGCCTGCGTCCAGCTCGATGGACAGGTCGCCGTCGGAGTACTTCACGGCGTTGTTCAGAATGTTGCTGAGAATGCGGGAGAGCGCGGCGGCGTTGAGCGTGCGCATGACCGGGGCCTCCGGCATGCGGATCTCCGGTTGAATGCCGCGCTGCACAAGAATGTCGTAGAAGGCCGCGATGCCCTCCTCCAGCGCGGCGTTGAGGTTCACGGATTCGCAGGGCAGCTCCTCCGGCTCGGCCAGCAGCATGGAGTAGCGGAACAGCTCCTCTGTCAGCTGCTTCATCGCCCGCGCGCGGTTGTCGATCAGGCCGAGGTAGCGCGAAACGTTTGCATTCGCGTCCTCGCGGCGCAGTAGCTCCAGGTAGCCGCAGATGGCGGTCAGCGGCGTGCGAAGGTCGTGGGAGATGTTCGTCACGGCCTCCTTCAGCTCCCGGTCGCCGCAGCGGTAGCGCTGGCGGGCCTCGCGCAGGGAGCGCAGCTGGCGGTTCAGCGCTGCCGCAAAGGAGCGCAGCTGCTGATCGCCCGAGGACAGGTCGATCAGCACGTTGGTGTCGTCGGAGAGGATCTCCGTGAGCCGCGCGTCGATCTCCTTCAGACTTTTGTGAATCAGATGGAGACGGATGCAGAGCGCGATCACAATCAGCGCCAGCACGGCGCACAGGGCCCACGGAAGCATGGCTTCAACCTCCCTTTACTTCAAATCCCTCCGGCGGAACAGCAGCGCGCCCGCAGCGGATGTGACCAGCGCCACCAGCAGCGAGAACGCGGGGAGCCGCGCCGGATGGGCGCATTCGTTGTTGCTGATCTGGAAGGCCTGGCCGGTGGGCAGGATGTCGTAGATGACCTCGAGCACCGCGCGCTTGGTTCCCGTGACGTAGCGCGGGTTGGGGTGCGGGTCGCCAGGGATGGGCATGCCGTTCTCGGTCATCACGTAGTCCTGCACCATCTCCGGCTCGGTCAGCGTGCCCTCGACGGCGGAGGTGGCGAACAGCAGAAGCAGCGCCAGCACCAGGCAGAGCACCGCGCCCGAGGCCTTGCTGGGGGAGAGCATGGCCACCAGCGTGTAGATGGAGGCGAAGGAGACCGTTGTCATCAGGCCGATGCAGCTGTAGAGCAGCAGCACCTTCATGGGAAGCCCCAGCGGATCCAGCAGGAAGGAGCCCAGGCCGAAGCCGAGCGCCAGCGCGGTCAGCAGAAGCATCATGGATGCCGCTGCGCAGACGATCAGGTTGGCGAGGTAGATGCTTGCCCGGGTGTGGCCCACGGCGATCTTGTTGCGGATCGTGCCGTCGCTGTACTCCGTTCCCAGGAACATGCCCACGACCACCGCGCAGACGAAGCCGATGATGATGCAGTTCTGGAACAGCATGTCCTCCAGCGGTTCGGGGTAGCCCTGCCGTCCGGAATGCCAGCCGTCGATCACCAGAAATACGTTGAGCAGTAGCATGAAAGCCAGCCCGATGTAGAAGATGCGCGACTTCCATAGCCGCGAAAGGTTTGCGCGCAGCAGCTTAGCCATGGTTCGCACCTCCCACCAGATTGACGTAGTAGCTCTCCAGGCTCTCGCTCCTCTCCTGCATGGAGATCAGTTCACAACCCTGGGCTTGGAGCGCGCGGTCCAGCTCGGAGATGCTGGGCTTGGCGAAGATATCCGCCGTGGCGTCCGAGAGCACCTTGTACTCCAGCTGCATGCCGTCCAGCGCCCGCGCCAGCAGGCTGGTGTCCGAGACCTCCACGCGCAGGCACTTGCGGCAGGCCTCATCCAGCTGCTCGGCGCTGATTTCCCGCAGCATGCGGCCATTGTCGATGAAGCCGTAGTGGGTGGCCAGGCGCGAGAGCTCGTCGAGGATGTGGCTGGAGATCAGCACGGTGATCTGGCGCTCCCGATTCAGCCGCAGGATCAGCTCGCGCATCTCGATGATGCCCTGCGGGTCGAGGCCGTTGGCAGGCTCGTCCAGCACCAGAAAGTCCGGGTCGCCCGCCAGCGCCACCGCGATGCCCAGGCGCTGCCGCATGCCCAGCGAGAAGTGGCGCGTGGTCTTTTTCCCCGCGTCGGCAAGGCCCACCAGCTGCAAAAGCTCGTCCACGCCGTCAAAGCTGGGGATGCCCAGCACGCGGTACTGCTGCCGGATGTTGTCCCCGGCGCTCATGTCCAGATAGATGGACGGCGTCTCCACCACCGCGCCCATGCGCCTGCGGGCGCGGTAGATGCCCGGCATGGTGTTGCGCATGCCGTAGAGGGTGTAGCTGCCGTGGGAGGGGGCCTGCAGGCCGCAGATGAGGCGGATCAGCGTGGTCTTGCCCGCGCCGTTCCTGCCGACAAAGCCGTAGATCGAGCCGCGCGGCACGTGCATGTTCAGGCCGTTCAGGGCCTTGCAGTTGTGGTAATTCTTGCACAGGCCGCGGGTTGTGAGTACGTATTCCATGGTGTGTACCTCCTTTTGATGTAGTCAGTATAGGAGGCAGTGGTCAAGAAAGCGGTCAAGAAAAGCGTCAGGAAATGGTCAAGATTTCATCTCGCGCAGCTTGAAGCCGATGCCCCACACCGTTTCGATGCAGTCCGGCCCGCCTGCGTCCATCAGCTTCCTGCGCAGGTTGCTCACATGCTGCTTCAGGGAGCGCTCGGTGCAGTCCGGCGTGTCCAGGCTGATGCGGTCCAGCAGTACGCTGCGGGTGATCACCTGCCGGGGATTGACCATAAGCAGCTTCAGGATGGCGCACTCGGTGCGGGTCAGCTTCACCGGATGCCCGTTTACGTTTGCGCACAGCGACGCGGGATCCAGCGTCAGCTCCCCGAAGGACAGGAGCGCATTGCCGGAGGATGCGCTGTTCTTTCGCAGCTGTACCGCGATGCGCGCCAGCAGCTCCTGCACGTCGAAGGGCTTGGTCAGGTAGTCCGCCGCGCCGCCCAGCAGGAGCTTGACCTTGTCCTGCACGTCCAGCTTCGCGCTCACCACGATCACCGGGATGCCCTGGATCTGGGGGAGCACCTCCTCGCCGCTGAGACCCGGCAGCATCAGATCCAGCAGCACCAGATCCGGCCGCGCCTGCTTCAGCTGCAGCAGCGCCTCGGTGCCGGAATAGGCCCGCGTCACAGCGTAGCCCTCCCGCACCAGCGTCTCCTCCAGCATGTTTCCGATGTGCGCGTCGTCGTCGACGATCAGTATGCGCTTCATACAAATTCACCTCACTGTATGCTGCCATTATAACCGCTTGCACGCGTTGGTTCAAGGCACGCAAGCGCAGTTTGATTGGAATGGGATTGGAATTCGGTGAAGACGGCATGAAATTCAGAGGAACGGCGAGATGCACGATTGGGGAAAAGAAAAATCCTGAAACCATTGTGATTTCAGGACTTTGAGTGGTCTGGGTGAGAGGATTCGAACCTCCGGCCTCTTGAACCCCATAGGCCGGGACTGCGTCCTGCCCTGCTCCAAGCAAGCCACCAGCACCATTTTACAGGCAATTACACCCTGAATGTCGGTATTCTGCGATTCGCGCAAGCAAAATGTTTACCCTTCGGCGCAATTTTGTTTACCCTGAATCGCATGCTTTGATTGTAGCATTGACAGCACATTTTGTCAATCCAACCTCCGCCGCAAAGAAACTTCCCCGCCGTCCGTGATGGGCGACGGGCTTGAAATAGTTAGTTGTCCATATCGGAGTATGTATACGAAGCAATATTGTACTGGTTATCTAAACGTGTTTCTTCTTTTACCTCCATCAATAATCCATGACTATCATACGAATATGAATAATACTCTGGTGTACCTCTATCAGTAGTCCGAACAGTCGTTAAAACAACCCCGTTATTATCATAAGTATACTCATATTTATAAACGGTTGGCTGGGATGCTCCATTATAATACACTTCCGAAACTATAATATTACCGTTTTTGTCGTATGTGTAGTTCCATTTTTCAGTTTCAATCTGACCGTCTTTGTAATATGATTCATTATTACTTGCCTTGTATACAGTAGTTTCATCAACGGGATTACCATGTTCGTCATATTCTGTTCTTGATTCATATGTGACGGTGGTTATACTACTGCTTCTGTCACCTGTGGTTATGCTGTTGATGATATGTCCATTATCATCAACGGTA